>CAYZVT010000134.1:0-11368 GCA_964481585.1 uncultured Pirellulales bacterium | reverse complement strand
GACTGTCAGCCGCCAGAACTCGCCTGGACGCGCGGACGGCGTTTTGCAACACTCCCCGCCCGTGTCAGTGGAGGGCTGCTGGCGGCGATCGGTGGGAAAGACAGTAAGGATGCCCGATGCCCAAGGGGAACGCGCTGCGATGAAACCTCTCACAAGCTGTTTCTGGGTCTGTGTGCTGATAGCCTTGACGACCAGCCGGGCCGGTGCGGTCGATCTTTGGCCGTTCAATAATGAAAAGCCGGCGACGACGAAGGAAACGTCCGGCTGGTCGGTGCCGACACTCTGGCCGGTGTCGAACAAGTCTCCAGGCCCCTCGACCTTCGAAAAGCTCGCCAGCGGTCCGAAAAAGCTCTGGCAGGGGACGACCGACCTGTTCACGCCCGATCCCAAGCCCGCCCCGCGACGCGCGAGCCGGTCGCAGCCGTCGCTTTTCGACCGGCTCTTTGCGAGCGAGCCGGAAAACAAAGGGCCGCAAACGGTCACCGAATGGATGGCCCAGCCAAGGCTCGACCCGTAGGCTGACCGCTCCCAACCCTTCACGCCCACGTTCAGGGACGAACCTCTCGTGAAGCTGCCCCACGCTCCTGTCGCACGCGCGCTGCGCATGGCGCTGCTGTTGTCACTTTGCCTGCCGGTCTTGGCGGGCTGTGGCAAGGCACTGCAAAACCGCTCCTTCGGACTCGACTCGCGCCGCGAGCGGATCATCGCCGAGAAGGTGAAAAACGACCCCTTCCCCACGGCCATCGAAGCCGGCGTCGCCAGCGCCCGCTGAGGCGTTGTAGCCAGCGACGGGTGGCGGGGGCGCACCGCGAGAGCGGAGGCCCCCGGAGCGCAAGAAGGCGGAGGGCGGAAGGCAACTGGATTTCCGCCTGCGTGGGAATGACGTGCTTTGCTGATTGCCGACCGCTATCGCGCGGCCGCTTTCCGTTGTTTCGCGGCCGTCCGTGGGGCGGTATGCTGAGGCGGAACCCCCAGCCGCCTGTGAGGATCAGCCGCCATGAAGTCGCCGAACCTGCTGCGCAAGATTCCTTCCGTGAGCGACTTGCTCGAAAGCCCACCGCTGAAGGGGCTGGTCGAGCGCGTCAGCCACAACACGGTCGTGCACGGCGTGCGCACGGTGCTTGACGACTTGCGGCGCGAGATGCAACAGGCCAACAGCGAGCCGCACATTCCGCCGATGGGCGAACTGGCGGAACGCATCGCGCGGCGCATCTTGCAGGGCGAGCAGCCCGCCTTGCGGCCGGTCATCAATGCGACCGGCATTTTGCTGCACCCCGACTTGGACAGCGCCCCGCTGGCCGAGGAAGTCGTCGCCGCGCTGGTGGAGACGGCGCGAAGCTATACAAGCGTCGACCTCGATCTCGTCAGCGGCGGGCACTCGCGGCACGCCGGGGGAGCCGTCGATCTGTTGCGCCAACTCACCGGCGCGGAATCGGCGCTCGTCATCAACAGCCATCCCGGCGCAAGCTTCCTCACGCTCTCCGCCTTGGCGGCCGGCAAAGAAGTGCTCGTCTCGCGTGGTCAGCTCGTGGAACGCGCGGACGGAACCCGCTTGCCCGACACAATTGCCGCCAGCGGCGCGATCGTGCGCGAAGTCGGCACGACGAACATTACCCGCGCGGACGATTACCAGAGCGCGATTCGACCAGAAACCGCAGCCCTGCTGCATGTGCATCTGGAAAATGACCGGCACCTCGGCGCTGCCGAGTCGGTGCCGCTCGGCGAGATGGCGCGGATTGCCCAGGCGCAGCAATTGCCGCTGATTGCCGATCTTGGGTGCGGCGCGCTTGTTGACCTGAGCCGTTTTGGTGGTCCGAACGAACCGCAGGTGCGCGTGAGCCTGGCGGCCGGGGCGGAGCTGGTGCTCTTTAGCGATAAGTTGCTCGGCGGCCCGACCTGCGGCTTGATCGTCGGCCGTCGCGATCGAATCGAGCAGATCGAACGCCACCCGCTCGCGCGGGCACTGCGGGCGAACCCGCTCACGCTCGCCGCTCTGGCGGCCACGCTGCGGCTCTACCGCAACGCGGACGAAGCCCTGCGACACGTTCCGCTGTTGCAACTGCTTCGCGCGGCACCGGACAACCTCAGAACCCGCGCCGAGCGGCTGGCCGCGCAGATGCAGGCCGCTGCGGCGATCGGCTCGGCCGAAGCGGTCGCCTCGACCGCCCAACTCGGCACCGCGCGGCCAGGGCAAGAATTGCCAAGCTGGGCCATCGCCCTCAAGCCGGCGGCGGGCAGCCCGGGACGTCTGGCGCGCAGCCTGCGACTCGGCATGCCGGCCGTTGTGGGACAGGTGCAACGCGATCGTCTCCTGCTCGATCTGCGGGGCGTCTTCGCCGCGCAGGACGCGGCGCTTTTGGCGGCCGTCGAAGCGCTCGGATCGGCCTCCGAAACCGACCCGCTGTAGCGTCTCGTCGTGCGCGCGAGCGCAGCGCAACACACGTCGGCGCGCAGGTCGCGCGGGCTGCGCAAACTCTGCCGCGCCGCGTTTTCCACGCGCCTTGCGCCTCGTCGCTAGCGCAAGTGTTCAAAGCAGTTGCATCAAGCCGCACGACACCACTTCGAGCGCGGCGGGCGAGGACCAAACAAGTTATCCACGACCGCCGGCGCGGCAGGAGAAAAAAATTTTCGCACCGCCCCAGGCGCTTTCCCCCGTGTATTAAAGGGGCTTAAAGAAACGGCGCGCCAAAGTGAACCGCGCGGAGTCGAGAGGCGGTTTGACAGCCACGCTAGCAGACGTACAATCGGCCTCCATAGGTGACTTGATTCTTTCTCGGTGACACGGAAAGCACGTCTCTCTGGCGCTGGCTCTGGCAGCCGCGCCAGATTCTTCGGGCGGCTGTCTAGCCGCACTCGCACGCTACGGATAGACCTCGATTGACGCCACGACGGTGCGATCGGTTGCGCCCAAGGAACGCGCGTAGGGGAAACTCGGGAAGTGACCAAGGACGATAAGGAGATCGTGTCGGCGCTGCGCACGCGGCTGGCCGACAGGGTCGGATCAGAGCGCTTCGAACTGTGGTTCGGGGCCGGTACGAAACTCGACTGGCGCGACGGGACGCTCACCGTCGATGCGCCGAGCCGTTTCGTCCGCGACTGGCTGCGGAGCCATTTCCGGGGCGAGTTGGAAGCGGTCTGCCACGATGTCCTGGGGCGTCAGCCCACGATCGAGTACGGCATCCACAGCGCACCGGTGCCGCCGGCCGCCACGCCCGCGCCGGTGCGGCGGGAAAATCCCAAGCCTCCGTGCTCGGCTCCCACCACGGGTCGTTCTGCTGCCCATAAACCTGCGGCGCGACGCGCAGCCGCGCCGTCGGTCGCACGGCAGATGGAGTTTGGCGATTTTGTCGTCGGCTCGTCCAATCGGCTGGCCGTGGCGTCGGCGCAAATGGTGGCCGAGCGGCCGGGGAGCATGACGCCGCTGGTCGTGTACGGGCCAACGGGGTCCGGCAAGACGCATCTGCTGCAATCGGTTCGCGCGGCGGCGCTGCGCCACAACCACAAACTGCACGCCGTTTGCCTGACTGCCGAACAGTTCACGACGCTCTTTCTCGAAGCGCTGGGGGGCAAAGGGCTGCCGAGCTTTCGCCGCAAGTATCGCGGGCTTGATCTGCTGATTATCGACGACGTGCAGTTCTTCGCCGGCAAGCGGGCCACGCTTGTGGAACTGCTCTACACGATCGACACGCTGCTCGAACAGGGAAAGCAGCTTGTCTTTTCCGCCGATCGGCCGCCGAGCGAAATGACGGGCCTTGGCCCCGAGCTGGCCGCGCGGCTTTCGGGCGGCTTGGTTTGTCGGCTGGAACAGCCTGACTTTGAAACGCGCTGCGGCATTGTCGAAGTGCTCGCGCGACGGATGGGGCTGGAAGTGCCGATGGAGGTGCAAAACCTGGTTGCCTCACACGCCACCCATCACGCCCGCGAGATTACGGGCGCGCTAAACCGTATCCAGGCCACCAGCCTCGCCACGCAGCAGCCGATCTCGCTGGCGCTTGCCGAACAAGCGCTCTCGGAACTTGCCGCGCAGAGCGCGCGACTCGTGCGGCTGCCCGATATCCAGCGGGCGGTTTGCGATGTGTTTGGGCTGGAACCGGAGAGTCTGCTCTCGAACCGCAAAGCGAAAGCGATCAGCTACCCGCGCATGCTGGCGATGTTTTTAGCCCGCAAACATACCCGCGCGGCGCTGAGCGAAATCGGCCACTTCTTCGGCCGCCGGAGCCACAGCACGGTGATCTCGGCGCACAAGAAAGTCACCAACTGGATGAGCCGCCGCGAGCCGCTCGCACTGGCCGAGCAGAACTGGGACATCGAAGAAGCCCTCCGCCGCGTGGAAGAACTGCTCAAAGCCAGCTAGAAACCGGCTCGCTAGATTTCCGGCCTTCCACCTTCCAGCGCTTCGGGGGCTTCCGCCTTCGGCGGTGCGCCCCCGCCCCCCAGCTATTTTTCTCCGCCCTCCGCCCTCCGCCTTGTTGCGCCCCGCCATCCGTCGCGCTTCTTACACGAACGAGTTCTGTCCCGGCACGGCGACCGCCGGCTCGGGCAGATCGCCCCACTGGTAGCGGTCGGGGCCGAGCTTTTCGCGGCTGTTGGTGACTTGGTCCCAGGTCAAAGTCTGCCCGGTGTAGGTCACCATGCGGCCCATGATGGCCATCATCGTGCTGCGGGCCATGTAGTCGCCGTTGTGGATCGGCTTGCCGTCACGGATGCTGGCGAATAGCTCGTTGTGCTCGACCTGGTACATATTCGGTTTGTCACCGCGATAGCGCCAGGGGCTTTCGCCTTCGATCCGGTTCCGCAAAATCCGCGCGGTAGCTTTCGTGCCGATGACATGCTCATCGACATGATTGGCACAGCCGTTTTGCTGGCGGCAATACGAGAAGACGCGCTTGCCGTCCGGGTACTCGTAGACGACGGCGTGATGGTCGAAGATGTTGCCGAACTTCGCATCGGTCCGCTGCTGGCGACCGCCCAGCCCCCACGCCTTCACTGGCGCGGTGTCGCCCATCAGCCAAGCGGCTTTGTCGATGCTGTGGACGTGTTGCTCGACGTTGTGATCGCCCGAAAGCCAGGTGTAGTAGAGCCAATTGCGCACCTGGTATTCCATGCGGCTCCACTGCGGATTGTCTCCGCGATGCCAAAGCTGGCCGGCGTTGTAGACCGCCTCGACCGCGCGCACATCGCCAATCGCGCCATTTTGGATTTGCTCCATCGTGGCCCGCACTCCGTAGTCGTAGCGCCAGCACAAACCAGAGACGATGGAGAGCTTTTTCTGCCGCGCCGCTTCGTTCGTCTCCAGCACGCTGCGGTAGCCGGGCGCATCGACGGCGACGGGCTTTTCGATAAAGCAGTGTTTGCCGGCCGCGACGACGGCGGCGTAATGCTCGGGGCGGAAGTGAGGCGGGGTGGCCAGGATGACCACATCCACGTCGGTTTCGAGCAGTTTTTTGTAGCCGTCGAAATCGGTAAAGCACATCTCATCGGTCACGGCGTACTTGTCGCCGCCGCCGCGCTGGAGGCTCTTGCGGCTCATTTCCAGCCGATCGGCAAAGACGTCGGCCATCGCCACGAGCTTGCAATTCTTGTCGGCGTTCATGGCGTTGATCGCCGCGCCGGTGCCGCGTCCACCGCAGCCGACGAGGCCGATTTTGAGCACATCGCTGCCCGCCGCATGAACCGTTCGCGGGACGGCCATTTGCCCCAACACCGCACCGCCCACCGCCACGGCGGTCGAGGTTTTCAAAAACTTACGGCGTGAAGCCGGAACTTGGTCGTGCTGCGCAGGGCGCTCGGTCATCGTCAGTCTCTCCTCAAAAGGCAGGATTTTGTTGGGGCGGGAAATCAGAAGCAGCAGCGCCGGCGGCGTAGGTGGGAAGGAGGACGCCCGGTGCCGGAAGCGCATTATAACAGGGCAAAAGGCCGCATGCAGCCTTTTTACGGCTAGCGGACTTTTTGCATTTGCCGGACAAAATCGGCTTCGAGCGCGGCCAGGTCTTGGCCGAAGAAGTGGCGGAACTCGGCGAGCCGGGTTTGCGGGCTGTCCCAGACCAGGCGCGGCTTTTGGGCGAGCATGGCGAGATAATCGACAAACGCCTGCGGCTGGTGGCGAATCAGGTAGTAGCTCAATGCCCACGCCTCGGCGTAAGCGTCGGCCGCCGTGCGCACGTCGCGCATGCGGCGATCGTCGGCGATCAGACTGGCGAGCGTGCCGGGCTGCCGCGTCGGCAGGCTGCGGAGAAATGACACCAGCCGGGGCCGGTTCACCTCGCCAATGCCGCGCCAGCCCCGGGAGCTTTGCAGGTCCGGCGTCTCAAAATAGACCGCCAGCCCTTCGCTGACCCACAGCGGCACGTCGCTATAGCGCGTTTGCAAGCCGCAGTTAAAGGCGATCTGGTGGGTCGCCTCGTGAATGATCGTCGCCACCATCGGCGCGGCCGCCGGCTGCGAGAGCATCTGATTGATTTGATCGGCGGTGCTCCGCCGACTGCCGGGCTGCCGCAGGGCTTCCACGCCCGTCAGGTCATACATCGTGATGCGGTTCGTACGGAGGCTGTAGTAGCCAATGATCGAATCGACCGCTTCGCCGAGCTCCTCGTGCGCGAAATGGCGGTAGCTCGCCGCATCGCCAAAAACCAGCGCCACCAGCGGAAGCTCCGGCTCGTGCAGGTCCAAGCCCTTGCGCGACCAGTAGTTGATCTTCGCCCGATACAGCCGCTCAAATAGCGCGCCGCACCACTGGGCGTAGGAGCGCGACGTGTTGTGACAGATGACGTAGTGCGCGGTCGAGTAGACCTCAAACCCGTCAGGCAGTTCTTGCAGCAATCGCGCCGCGACCTCGTCCGCCGAAGCCGGGCGAAACGGCTGCGGGTCGCTCGTTTGGCTGACGATCTCCGATGGCTCAACCGTCCACAGCACGCCGTCTTGGGCGAGCAACAGCAGCCCGCCATCTTCGGCCGTTACCAAGAGCTTGCCCGATAGCCGGTGCTCCGCATCGTCGCGACTGAGCACGACATGGTCGAGCGCCGCGGCCGGCAGCGCGCCGAGCGCCACGCCGGCGCAGATCGCCCAAAGCATCAAGCTCGCTAGCTGTCGCCGCATTACCTACCACCGGAAAAGAAGAACTTGCCGGACAGGGATTTATTGTAAACGAGAAGCGGACACGACGCGAAAAAGCGCCGCGCTCAGCGCCCCGTTCCGTCGCGGTCCCGGTATAGCAAATTTCCGAGCCTACAAAACCCCAATGCCCCCACCACCAGCAAGGCGATGAGCGTGAGGCAGATGCCGGCGACTTGGTCCTCGACGCCGTAATGAATCAGGCCAAAGATGCGCACCGGCAGCGTCGTCATGCCCGGCGGCGTGACGAGAATCGTGGCGGCCAGTTCCCCCATAGCCACGATAAAACCTGCTCCCCAAGCTGCCAGCAGCGCGGGCCAGCGGCTCGGCAGCACGATCCGCATCAGCTGCGTGAGCGCTCCAGCTCCTTCGCTGGCGGCGCTTTCGAGCGGCTCGCGCGGCAGCGTCGCCAGCGCGTGCCAAAGGAGCAGCGTCGCCACCGGCAGCGCTTTTGTCGTTTGCACGAGCCAAGGTGCGAGAATCGAGCGGTCGTAAAGCCACAGCAGCAGCGGTGAATCGCCCTGGTTGAGCAGGCCGATCACCAAAATGCCCAGTACCGGCCCCGGCACGGCGAGCGCTGCGGCCGTGACGGCGAGCGTCCAGGCTCCCGCCGCGCGGTGACGACGGGTATGCCACGTGAGCAACAAGCCCAGCAGCAGCGCCGCCGTCGCGGCACAAAGCGCAATCAGATGCGACCATGCCAGTTCAGCGCTGAACCGCGCAGGGCTTTGCGCCACGATCGCCGCGAGCTTCGCCGCCGACCAAGCACGCACGCGCTGCGAGCCGGCCTGTTCCACCACCACGCCCGCCTTGTAGGCCAAGCTGCCGAGCGGCACCGTGACGAGCAACACCACTAGGCTCGCGACGAGAAGCGCCGCGAGCCAATTCGCTTTGCCGAGACTCCAGCGACGCGGCTGCCGCCAGGAGAGCGTCACGCCGCGCGGGCTGAGTTTCCAGCACGCGGCGCCGCCGACGAGGGCGAGCGCGAGCGTCAAGAGCGTGCTGGCCGAAAAGAGCGCCGCGGCGCTCCCTTCGCCGAGATGGAGCGACGTGTACACCTCATCGGCGAGCGTGTTGATCTGAAACAAATTGGCAACCGTAATCTCACCGGCAACCCCGATCGCAATCCAGAGCGCGGCGATGCCCATCGCGGCCAGCGCGCGGCGGAGCGTGACGCGCAGGAAGACTTGGCCGGGCAAAGCGTCGAGCAGCGCTTCCTCCTCGAGTTCCGGCTCTACCGCCGCGAGGCCGACGCCGACAATCAGCGTCACCCACGGCACGGCCGCGAGGGCGTGAACCCAAATCGCTCCGCGCCACGATTCGAGCAGCGGCGGCGTCTCGAAGGCGAGCGTGTACCAGCCTTGCAGCCCAAATCCGGCTTGCCACGCCGCCGCTTGCAAATAAAGCGGCACCAGCAGCAGCGCGCCGAGCACCACGGCCGCAGCGCGCCGGCCGGGCAGGTCCGTCTTCACGAGCAGCAAAGCCAAGAGCGTGCCCAGCGGCAGCGCAATTGCCCACGTGCCGAGCACGAGCCAAAGCGTATTGCGCAAGAGCGACGCCACCCGCGCATCGGCGAGCCAAAACGCCAAGCCAACCGCGACAACCACGCCCAGCGCAAGCAGACTTCCCCAGCGACGGACCATGGCGCTAGTGTAGCGTGGAGACCGCGCTGCGGGCTACGGGCTGTGGGCGACTGCACCGAACGTCATTCCCGCGCAGGCGGGAATCCAGAGGTGCATCGCGCAGCGGGCGAAGCGGAAGTAGGGCCGGTCTTGCACGTCGGGCACTAGGTTCCCGCCTGCGCGGGAAGAACGTGCCCACGTATTGCTGACTACTGACGGCTGCCGGCTGACGGCTGCCCCTGGATTCCCGCCTGCGCGGGAATGACGGAGGCGCGATAGCCATAGCCCACGTAGCCTATAGCTTACAGCCCACAGCCCGTAGCTCGCAGCCTTAGTGCTCATCCTCGCCGAGCAACTGCTGCTCGACTTTGTCCGATTGCCAGGCGATGGCGCTGAGGAGGCGGCTGATTTCGAGCGGGTCGGCGGTTTCGGCCAACTCGTTGGCGATGATGACGACCATCTCGCCGGCGCCGAAGTTTTTCAGGGCGAAAGCGCCGTGGACGAGCCGGGCGTTGTACTGCAAGAGCTTGCCGGCAATTTCCGGCCGCGAGGGGCCGCAGGTCGAGGTGAACGTGATGAGCGCGCCGCCCTCAGCGTCCTGCGCGCCAAACTCGACCGTGATGTTTTGCTTCCGCAGCGCCCCGAGTGGCACCGCGATTGAGAGCGATTGGCCTTGTTCGCTGACCTCGTAGCCGGCGGCCTCGGCGACTTGGCGAACCATCGCCTTCGGGTCTTTCGTTACGGGCACCGCCGACAGGTCGGCGAACGACAACCCGCCCAGCGCCGCGGCGGCGGGCGGAGCGGCGGCGGGCGTGGCCGGCGCGGGGGTGGTCGGCTGCGGCGCGTGCGCGCCGCGCATTGCTTGGTGTAGCATGCCGGGCATCATCATGCCGAAGCCGGCGCCCATGCCCATTCCCATCGCTCCGCCGGCGTCGCCGCCGCGCTCGGCGAGTTTCGCCATGCTTTGGGCCGTTTGAAACTTCATAAAGGCGTTCAAATCGCCGACCGCCCCCATCGCGCTGCGGGCGTCGATCGCCTTTTGCACTTCCTCGGGGGGCGTGATGGCGTTGATGAAGAAGTCAACCAGCTCCAGGCCGTACTTGCTAAAGTCATCGGCGACCTTGGCCCGCACCGCGCCCGCCAACTCATCATACCGCGACGGCAGATCGAGCAGACTAACGCCGAGCGTGCCGAGCATGTCGTTCAGCCGGGCGACGATCAGATCCTTGAGAAAGGAGGAGACTTCGTCGGTCGTGAACTTGCCCTGCGTGCCGACGAGCGTGTTGACCAGTAGCGCCGAATCGACCGCGCGAAACGAATACTTGCCGAAGCTGCGGAGCCGCACGATGCCGAAGTCGGCGTCGCGATAGGTGATCGGCTGACGGGTGCCCCACTTGTGGTCAAGGAACGTCTGCTTGCCGATGAAGTAGACCTGAGCCTGGAAGGGGGACTTCTCCCACGGAATCGTGAGCAGCCGCGTCAGCAGCGGCACGTTCTGCGTCGTGAGCGTATGCCGGCCCGAGCGAAAGACGTCGAGCGCCTTGCCATCGCGAAAGAAAATCGCTTCCTGATTTTCCTGAACAATGAGCTGCGCCCCGAGCTTAATGTCCGCCGAGCCTTGCGGCGGCACGCGATGGACCAGCGAACGATTTTCGTTGTCGAAGTATTGGATGACTTCCAAACGCGCGGCCATAAAGTTCGGCTCCTTGAGTGAGGGGGGCAAGCTATAGGCTGCGGGCTGCGGGCTACGTAAAAAGCTGGCGGCTTACAACCTATGGCTTATAGCTTGCAGCCTGTAGCTCGCAGCCTGCAGCTACTCCAACCCTTTCAACACATCTTCGCGCCGGTCCCAGGCGTCTTCGATCTTTTCGATCTCGGTAAGCAGCGGGGGAACGAGCGTGTCGGCTTGTTCGGTTTTGCCCTGCAGGGCTTCGATGTTGTCGGCCAGCCGGGCGACATCTTCCATCAGTGCCACGTCGTATTCATAAACTCGGTCGAGCACGGCTTCGTCGATCTGCACCAGATCGAAAAAGCCGCTGTAGCCCTGCATCGCGCCGCGGATGCGGCCGATGAGTCGGTCGAGCCGGCTGCGCAGGCGATCGACCAGCGGCAGCGTGTCGATCTTGGCGGCGTCGGCTAGCTGGAGAGCGTAACTGTCTAGCCCACGCTTGCTCCGCTGTAGCCGGTCGGCGAGCCATTGTCGCTGCAGCTCGTCGCTCTCGCGGCGATACTCTTTCTCCAAGTAGCCGCGAAAGCCGGGAATGCGGCGGAGCAGCGACTCGACCAGGTTGCGATTCTCCGCGTGACGTTTCGGCTCGGGCATGTTCGCCTTTCTCCTATTGGTCGCCGGGGCAGGGCAGGGGGGATGCGCGGTACGGGTCGGGTTGGTTTGCACGAGACGTTCTTCGCCGTGGGCAGGCCGATCTTGCCCCCGCTCGGTACGATGCCCCCTTTTTTAGCGTGTTGCCGGCCTCCTGTCATCGTAAACCGGACGAAAGGGCGTGGTTTCCACCGCTTTGAAGCGCCGGGTGTCACTGCTGGCTTGCCCAGCAGTGCCCTCAGTCGATCGTGCTTTGCCCATCGATTCAAAAGGCAGCGTGCGGAAGCAAGGCAACCTCGGCCTGTAGGATTAGCTT
>CAYZVT010000133.1:0-11371 GCA_964481585.1 uncultured Pirellulales bacterium | reverse complement strand
GCCTGATCCAGCAACCGATCGCGAATACCAGGCCATGCGCGATCAGGCGATCGCCGTGATCCGCGCGGTCGGCGTGGACACCGGCGGGTGCAACATCCAGTTCGCCGTCGAGCCTTCGACCGGGCGGATGATCATCATCGAGATGAACCCGCGCGTCTCCCGCTCGTCGGCGCTGGCGTCCAAGGCCACCGGCTTCCCGATCGCGAAGATCGCGGCCAAGGTCGCGCTCGGGTACACCCTGGACGAGATCCCGAACGACATCACCGGCCAGACGCCGGCGTCGTTCGAACCGACCCTCGACTACGTCGTGGTCAAGGCGCCGAGGTTCGCCTTCGAGAAGTTCCCAGCCGCCGACACGACGCTGACCACGCACATGAAGAGCGTGGGCGAGGCCATGGCCATCGGGCGCAACTTCACTGAGGCGTTGCAGAAGGCGCTGCGCTCGCTGGAGAACGCGAACGCTCCGCTCGACTTCGTTTCGCCGCCCGGCGATGCCGCCGAGCTCACATGGTCCAAGCCGGCAATCGGATGCACGTCCAAAACGGCATCCTCGCCTGGCTGCTCGGGACGATGGCGTAGGTCGCTGTTGGGGCCGGCTCAACGGCAAAAACTGCCGACTCTACCCAGGCTGCGGCGCTTGAATTACAATGGCGGTTTTCGCCTCTCCCCGTCCTCCCGACGCTGAAGGATGCCCGCCATGCAAGCGACTTCGATGCTGCTGCTTTCCGCCGTGACGTTGGCTGTACTGTTCGGCAACCAGGCTCCGGCTGCCGAGGCAGCAGAGACGAAGGAGCAAGCAGCCCAGCAGCAGACTGAGTATCCCGAGGGCGTCCAGCAACTCGTGGCTGAGGATTCGCCGCTGAGCGAGGGGGAGCGGATCGTTTTCTTTGGCGACTCGATCACGCAGGCTGGTGGCTATCACAAGCTGATCGCAAAAGCCCTGGAGGAAAAGCGGCCGGAACTGAACGTGAAAATCATCAACGCCGGCATCAGCGGCCACAAGGTGCCCAACTTACAAAAGCGGATCGAGCGCGACGTGCTCTCGAAGAAGCCGACCGTCGTGTACATCTACATCGGCATCAACGACGTTTGGCACTCGCAGTCGGGCAAGGGCACCTCGAAAGAAAAATTTGAGGCCGGCCTGCATGAAATCATCGGTAAACTCAAAGATGCCGGGGCGACGGTCGTGCTTGCCACGCCGACGACGATCGGCGAAAAGCCCGACGGCAGCAACCCGCTCGACCCGATGCTCGAACAGTACGCCGCCATCAGCCGCCAGGTCGCCAAGCAAGAAGGCATCGTGCTGAGCGATCTGCGCGTGGCCTTCATCGACTACCTGAAAGAGCACAACCAGGAAGGTAAGCCCAAGGGCGTGCTCACCAGCGATGGCGTTCACATGCTGCCGGCGGGCGACGCGCTGATTGCCGACGAGGCGAGCAAGTCGATCGTCGCCGCTCTCGCGGAGCGTCAGTAACGATGCCGCGAGCTAGCTCTCGCCACGATGGCCGCGCGGCGGATGAATTGCGGCCGCTGAAGATCAAACGCCGCTATACCCGCGTTGCGGCCGGGAGCGTCCTGTTCCGCGCGGGCAAAACGACCGTGCTCTGTACGGCGAGCGTGGAAGAAAGCGTGCCGCCCTGGATGCAGGGCAAAGGCCGTGGCTGGATCACGGCCGAGTACAACATGCTCCCCGGCAGCACCAGCCCGCGCAAACGCCGCGACCGCGAGAAACTGGACGGCCGCACGACCGAAATTCAGCGGCTTATTGGCCGCAGTCTGCGCGCCGTCTGCGATCTGACGGCGCTCGGCGCGCGCACGATCACCGTCGATTGCGATGTGCTCGAAGCCGACGGCGGCACGCGCACGGCGAGCATCACCGGCGGCTTCCTTGCGCTGGCCGATGCCCTGGCGACGATCCAAGTGCTGCCCGACCCGGCGCGGCCGGTCTTGCGCGACAGCGTGGCGGCGGTGAGCGTCGGCATCGTGGACGATCGGCCGGTGCTCGATCTCGACTATCCCGAAGATTTTGCCGCCGCGGTCGATATGAACGTCGTGATGACCGGCAGCGGCCGTTTTGTCGAGGTTCAGGGAACCGGCGAAGAAGCCACGTTCGACGACAAGCAGCTTCAAGCGTTGCTCAAGCTCGCCCGCCAAGGCATTGGCAATCTGACAGCGGCGCAGCAAAAGGCGCTCGGTCGGAACTGGCCTTTCACTACGTCGGCGCGGTAGAGCCTGTTTCGCGCTCCGTGAGCTGAACATCTGCCCGCGACGGGTGGCGGGGGCGCACCGCGCGAGCGGAAGCCCCCGGCGCGGAAGATGGTTGGTCTGGATTCCCGCCTGCGCGGGAAGGACGAGTGCTGGGAATCCCGCTTGCTCTAGCTGAACATCTGCCCGCGACCGCGCGCCTCAAAGGCGTTGGCGATGTGCTCGATCGCCGGCTGCCGCGCATCTTTCGCCCAAGTGACCGCGACCACATCGAAGCGGGCAGGCACGTCGAGCAGCCCATGACGCTTTTGGTAGGCGAGGGCAAGCCGCGTGAGCTGGGCTTGCTTGCGAGCGTCCACGGCTTCGGCCGGATGCCCCGCGTCGTGCGAGCGGCGCGTCTTCACTTCGACAAAGACGAGCGTGCGGCCGTCAACCGCCACCAAGTCGATCTCACCGAACTTCGTGCGCTGGCGGGCACCAATAATTTTCAGCCCCCTGCGGCGCAAGTAACGCGCCGCCGCACGTTCGCCGCGCTCGCCCAGTGAAAGCGGCCGGCGGAGCCACTGGAGCAAGCGGCGAAGCAGATTGGGAGCGAGCACGCGCGCGGCCTTGCACAAAAGACCCCAGTAGCCGCCCCACTTTGGCCGTCGGCATTATCACGCGAACCGCCAGCAGCCGCAAGCGCAAGGGGATTTTCAGCACATGCCATTCCCGCGCAGCACATCATTCCCGCGCAGGCGGGAATCCAGAGAGCAGTCTCCACATAGCTAAAGCGTCAAACCGGCTGTCCGGCCTGGAGGTCGCGGGCGAAAAGGAAAACCAGAGCAGCGCTATGGCTAAAAGTAATACCCCTAGATTCCCGCTTGCGCGGGAAGGACGGATGGCTCTAATCCTCAAGCTCGGGGATCGGCGCGTCGGCGGCGACTGGCTGGCCCTCCCAAGTGACGCGGCCGCTGTGCGGGTCGTAGGTCAGCACGCGATGGGCGCTGCCCGGCACGGGCGGGCGGTCGAGGTTGGGAAGCCAAGCCGCCAACTCACGCTTCTTCGCGTCGTGCGCCGGCGAGGCGGCAAGATTCGTCCATTCATGCGGATCGCGCGCCAGATGATACAGCTCCTCCGAGCCATCGGCGTAGCGAATGTAGCGCCAGTCGGCGGTTCGTACTGCATGATTGCCTTGGTTGTGCGTCGTAATCGCCGGCCAGGGTCGCGGGGCCTCGGCGTCTTGAAGCAGCGGCAGCAGGCTATGGCCTTCCAGGTCGACGCGGGCGGGCTGGCCGCACAGTTCCAGCAGCGTCGGGAAGATGTCGAGCAGTTCAACCGGCTGTTCGCACTCTTGTCCCGACGCGATGCCAGGTCCGGCGAAGATGAGCGGCACGCGCGTCGAGCGCTCCCAAAGCGTGTTCTTGCCGGTGATGAGCTTCTCACCCAAATGCCAGCCGTGATCGGACCAGAGTACCACGATCGTATTCTCGGCATGGCCCGATTCTTCCAGCGCCGCCAGGACGCGGCCGACTTGGCTATCGACGAAGCTGGTCGAGGCGAGGTAGGCCCGCACGAGCGGCTGCCACTGGTCGTTCTCGCGCAGAAACTTCAAGCGCGGTTCGGGGAGCTTCCAGTGCAGATACCAGGAGAAACGCGGCGTGTCGGCGCGGTCCTCCTCCCGCACCGGCGGCATCACGAGCGAATCGGCCGGATAAAGATCGAACCATTTTTGGGTGGCGAAGCAGGGCAGATGCGGCAGATGAAACCCGCAGGCAATGAAGAACGGCCGATCGGCCGGAGCGGTTTCAATCGCTTCGATCGCGGCTGAGGCGATGCGCCAGTCGCCTTGCTGCTCGTCGCGCTGCGGGTAAACGCCCCAGTCGACGGCTCGCATCGAACTTGGAGTCTCGACCAGCTTTTTCGGCGGCATCGGAATGCCGTGCGTCGGCCCCACCCGTTCAAACTCCGCCGACAATTCCTCCTTGCCGAGAGAGCCGGTGTGATAAAGCTTGCCGCAGGTGTAGGTGGAATACCCGGCGTTGCGAAACGCCTGGGGCAGCGTGGCGTGCTCGCGCAGCGCCGGCACGCCGCGGATGCCGGGGGCCAGACCGTAGATGCCGGTCGTCGATGGCCGCAGGCCCGTCAGCACGCTGTTGCGCGACGGGTTGCAGAGCGGCGCTTGGCAATGGGCGTTGGTAAAGAGCGTGCCGCGTGCGGCGAGCGCGTCGATGCTGGGCGTCTTGACCTGGGGATGTCCGCCCAGGCAGCCGACCCAATCGTTCAAGTCGTCGATGGCGATGAACAGTACATTCGGCGGCGCGGCCGTGGCGAATGAGCCGCTCGCGAGGACGAGCAGGCTAACGAATAGCAGGAGTGCCGGACGCAGCGGAGCAATCATGGACGGCCTGAAAAAAAGCGGGCGGGAGGCAAAGGCGTCGATCGCTCCAGCCTAAAAGCAGCCCCGCTGCCGGTCAACCAAACCGTTTGCCGGTCCCGATCTCCAGTCCCCAATCCCTCCAATAAAAAAACGCTGGCGCGTCTCACTTAGACGGCCAGCGCTTCGAGTTCCTTCGCCAGTCGCTTACGGGCGACGTGCAGCCGGCGCTTGATCGTGCCGACCGGCGAGTCGAATTGGTCGCTCATCTCGTGGAGCGATTGCCCTTCGAGATAGAACGCTTCGAGCGTTCGCCGATCCAGCTCGCCCAGCCGGTCCAAGCCCGCATGCACCTGAGCCTGCTGCTCGCTCGAAAGCGCGGTTTCCAGCGGCGTCACGCTATGGGTGTAGTGGGCGTTGAGCGTCTCCGGCTCGGTCGCCACCATCGGGCCGCGCCGGACGGCACGGTTAATGGCCATGCGGCTGGCGATGGCGCGGAGCCAGCCAGGGAAGGCTTCCGGCGTATCAAGCTGGTCGAGCTTTTGCATCGCCTTAACGAAGACTTCCTGCACCAGTTCCTGCGCTTCGGCATGGTTCCGCAGCCGCCGCATCGCGGTGCCGTAGACGGCTCCCTCGAAACGCTTGGCCAATTCGCCAAACGCATCGCGGTCGCCCGCCTGGGCCGCGCGGACCAGGTCGGCCACGGGCTGATTTTCAATGCGAATTGTCGTTTCCGTATATGTCATCGTAAAACTCTCCAAGTCAAAAAACTCACGCCACACAAGCTGCCTGCCCAAGTGCAAAGCACTCTGCGCGGCGTGCAAAAGCGGGGCGGCCGAATCCGGCGCAGCCCATCGCGCTGCCCGGTCCCAAGGGGTCGCCGCCGGAGGTTCCAGCTTTCTGAGTTGGCCGACGAGCTGCGGGCTAGTCGACGCGAACTACAGCCGGAACGGGCTGCGGACACCCACGCGCCGCCCGGAGGCGGGCCGAGCGCAGGACGCCCGGCGTGGGTGGCGTAGAAGCCTCGCCAAGGCTCAAGAGCGCGCGTAGCTCATGAACGATGGCGATGGCGCAGCCCTGGATTTGCTCCAAAGCGGCAATCAGCATCGGTTTCATGTTCCAGCTACGCATGGTGCCCTCCTGCCTGAGGCAAGGATGGAGAGGAAAGAAATAGAAGGTTCCGCGTTCGCCGGCTCGCTGCGGGGGCTTCGCCCCAATTGGCCGACCTGGCGGGGTATATATAAGACGCACAATCGGCAAAAAGGTTCGCTGGCGAACGAAAATTTTTTCCCTGGTTTTTCCCAGCTATTTGACCGTTTCAGAACGCTAGCGCTGGATTTTTCTCTTGAGGGGTGGGCGGGGACGCACACGAAGCGAAGCCCCAATGCCCCCACCCGTCCTTCCCGCGCAGACGGGAATCTAGACGGTGGACTCCGCGCCTCTGGATTCCCGTCTGCTCGGGAATGACGGCGCGTATTGCTGACGGCTGATTGCTGATGGCTAGCCCCGGTGCGCCCCCGCCACCCGTCGCAGCCGCCAGCCAGCAATGCTAGCGTGCGGCGGCGGGAGCCGGGAAAATTCGCTCGACGTTCTCTCGCAGGACTTGCCGCCCCAGACTGACCGCCCGCTCCTCGCTCCAGGTGCGGTCGATGACAAACCGCTCGGCAAGCACCTTGGCCAAGATGCGTTTGTACATGGCGAACTTCGGCAGGGCGAACTCCAGCTTGTACATATCGCTGTAGTAGCCGATCTGCTTCGTCGCCGGCACCGCCTCCAGCCGCGCCGCCAGATCGTGCTCGATGTAAGCGGGCGTGTTGCTGTACCACCAGTGGCCGCTTGTGACGACGTTCGGAAAGATCCAGGCGTAGCTCACGAGTTCTTGGTTTGTGACGCTCGCCAAAACCG
Source organism: uncultured Pirellulales bacterium (assembly GCA_964481585.1). Classification (GTDB taxonomy): domain Bacteria; phylum Planctomycetota; class Planctomycetia; order Pirellulales; family CAYZVT01; genus CAYZVT01. The sequence continues at coordinate 4,905 of CAYZVT010000133.1, read as the reverse complement.
AAATCGGGAAGGTGACCTGCGGGAAAGCGTTGAGCAGCGTGCGGTACTGAATCAGCGACAGGCGCGAGTCGTACAGGTCTTGCCCCTGATAGACCCCCTCGGCATAGACGCCCCGGTTGACGCCGATCATCAGATCCATTGGCAGCTTGTACTCCGCGCAGAACTCCGCCAGCGTCCAGAAGACGAAGTAGCTCACCACCCGTCGCACTTCGGCCGAAGTCGCTTCGCCGCCGGAGAGCAGCTCGGCCAGTGCCGTCTCGGCGGCCATCGGGCCGACCTTTTCCGGCGCGAAGTCCGGCGGCAGCGAGATGGCACAGGCGCGCGCGCCGTGGGCGGCGAAGCGCTCGAACAACGCCCCGATCGCCTCGCGCAGCGAGGCCACATCGTGCAGCGGCTTGTCGCTCGCCTTCTCTAGCCGCTCACGAACCGCAGGTTTCGCCAGATGAAACACCAGATCGTCCGTCCGTAGGCAGGGGATGTAAAGCTGCGTATCAAAGCCTTCAAGCCGGTCGTCAAAATCGTTCGTCAGAAACACGCCTTCGAGCTTGCTCTGGCGGAGCACCTGCGACGCCCAATCGGGCTGGGCCATTTTGGCGGCGGCAGTATCGTAGAGCGACTCCCAGTTGTCGAGTGTGACGCGATCGTCGCGGAAGCCGAAAAAGGTCTGCGCCAGTTCGACGAGCCAACTGTACTGGACCGTGTTTTGAAGCGGCGCAAGCCACGCCACCAGCCGCCGCACCTTTTCTTTCGGATCAAGCCCCGGCTCCTCGATTTGCAGCTTCGGCATCCCCGCCGAGTGGGCCAACTCGGTGTAGTAGTGGTAGCCGAGAATGTCCGCCAGCGTCGTGGAAGCCGCCGAGTGCGGGTTGATGTGCGAGTGCGGGTCGATCAACACCAGCGCGTCGAGTTGCTCGAAAATCCGCTTGCGAAGCTGTTCCGACATCGTCTCTCTCGCCTCAGTAGGGGCCGAAATGATCTAGGAAAACCGCCGATTTTACCACAGCCGAAACGCGCCGCCCAGCCTCGCTGCGCCTGTAGTGAGACGGGCGAAGCCGCTGCGCAAGAACCGACGGCCGCAGCGGCAAGAAGTACGAGCGCGGACGCCGCTTAGGCCCGGTAGCTCTCGTGGCATTCGGTGCAGGCTTTGCTCACGTCGCCCGCCGCCTTGCGGGCCTTTTCGTAGTCGTTCTGCTTTACGCCTTCGACGATCCCGACCGCCGCGTCGCGCATTTGCTTGGCGAAGGCGAGGTAGTCGTCGTCGTCCCAGAACTCAAAGCCCTCGTGCTGAATCGCCTCGGCCAGCGCGGCGAGCACCTGCGCCTCGTGGTAAATCTCCTCGGCGTGGGCGCTGAATTCCGACTCGTTCGCCAGGAACGGCGAGATCCGCTTCTGGAAGGCCAGTTCCATGCGGCTCATCAGCGGCGGGCGGTTCGTGACCTTGTCCCAAGTCACGTCGCGCTCGCCCTTCTCGGCCGACTGCACCGTGTCGCCGCGAATCAAGTCGCCGAGGTCTTGCTTGCGGAGTTTGGCTTCGTTGTACGACTGGTCGGTGCCGACCTTGCAGTTAAAACCGGCGCGGCCGAACAGATCGCGCAGCCCCGGTGCTTCGTCTTTCCAACGCACGTCTTTGTCGAACTGCCCGGCGATGTGGAACATCGCGGCGAGCGTGCTGAACTGGATGCGGGCATCGCGATACGCACCCCCTTTGAAGCCGCCCGGCGTGTCCACCGTTTGATCGACCGCCATCTTTTGCGCTTTGATTTCATCTTCGAGCGTGGCAGCCGCGATCAGCTTCGACCAAGCGAAGCCGTCGCCGGCATCGGACTCGGCTTCTTCTTGGCCGGGCACCGCACCCGCGCCGCCGGTGTTGGCCAGATTGCCGGCGCGGAAGGCGGGCCGCTCGCCGACGAGCTTTTCCCGCGCGTCGGGAAAGAACGTTTCCACCACCTCGCGCGGCCACGCGGGCGGCAGCGCTCGCGGTGCTCCGCCGCGCGGCGCAGCCAGCGCCGACTGGTAAACGACCGCCGCGATCAAGAGCAGAGCCGTCGCTAGAAAAATGCGTGCTTTCATGGATGCCAACCACGTGTCGAAGGGCCGCGTGCCGGTGGGTCGCCCCAAACAACTCATTATCGCCCCCCACGGCGAAGGCCGCAAGCAGATCGCCGGGGCGTCCGGCGGCTTGCGGCACATCATTGGCACTGGAAAGCAAGGCAGCCGTTGTGCTAGGCTCCAAATTCGCACCGCCTCGAAGCGAGTTTGGCAGACGTCTTTTGCTGACCGCTAACCGCGTTTTTACGGACCCACCAATCTAGCCCCGCAACGAGATCAGAAACCGAGCAATCCGATGAACGCGCAGACTGCACTAACGAAGCTGGAGGAGGCTCGCGCGACGGGCAAATTGACCGAGGGAGCCGCTGAGAATATCCGCATCTGGCTCTCCGAGCCGCGCTATGCCGACTATGCGCCGCAGGTTGCGGAGCAGATCGCCGCCGAGAACTGGCAGCAGCTTGACGACGTGTTCTGGACGATCATCCCCTTCGGCACCGGCGGGCGGCGGGGGAAGATGTACCCGATCGGCTCGAACGCGATCAACGACCGCACAATCGGCGAAAGTGCCCAAGGACTCGCCGAGTACGTCCGCGAGCAGAACGCGGCGGGCGATGAACTCGCCTGCGCGATTGCCTACGATACCCGCCACCGCTCGCGCCACTTCGCCGAGTTGTGTGCCGAGATCTTGCTCGCCAATGGCTTTCGCGTGTACTTTCTCGATGGCTATCGCAGCACGCCGGAGCTGTCGTTCGCCGTGCGCTACAAGAAGTGTGCTTGCGGCATCATGGTTACGGCGAGCCACAACCCGCCGAGCGACAACGCGGTGAAGGCCTACTGGTCGACCGGCGGTCAGCTTTTGCCGCCGCACGACAAGGGAGTCATCGACCGCGTGATGAACGTCCGCGAGATTCACCGTGTCGCGTTCAAGCAGGCCGTGGCCGACGGCAAGATCGTCTTTTGCCAGGAAGAAGTCGATCGGGCATTTTTGAATGCCGTCATCGCCCAGTCGCTCCCCGGGCCGCGCGAGCTGAAAGTGATCTATTCGCCTCTGCATGGGGTCGGAGCCTCGGCGGTGATGCCGGTGCTAGAGGCCGACGGCTTTAGCGACGTGGAGCTTTTCGCTCCGCAAGCCGAGCCGGATGGCGACTTCCCGAACGTGCCGGGCCATGTGTCCAACCCGGAAAACCCCCAGGTTTTCGACGCCCTGATCGAGCGCGGCAAGCAGGTCGGCGCGGACCTGGTGCTGGCGACCGATCCCGACTGCGACCGCATCGGGTTGGCCGCGCCGGTTTCGACCAAGCCGGGTGCCGAGTGGAAGACGATGACCGGCAATCAAATCGGTGCGCTGCTGACCGAGTACGTTCTCGCCGGCCGCCGCCGCAGCCTCACCCCGCAGCACTACGTCATCAAAACGCTCGTTACGACCGATATGGTGGCCCGTATCGCCGAAAGCTACGGCGTGCAGTGCTACGGCAACTTGCTCGTCGGCTTCAAATGGATCGGCGGGCTGATCGACGAGCAAGGCCCTGAGCACTTCGTCTTTGGCACCGAGGAATCGCACGGCTACCTGGCCGGCACGCATGTCCGCGATAAAGACGGCGCGGTGGGAGCGATGCTAGCAGCCGAACTGGCCGCTGCCGTGAAAGCCGAAGGAAAGACGCTCCACGAAAAACTCGATGATCTCTACTGGCAATATGGGTGCCACGCGGAAAAAATGGTATCGGTGACCATGCCCGGCGCCGAAGGGATGGATCGCATGCAGGCCCTCATGGCCCGCTTCCGCAGCGATCCGCCGGAGCAGCTTGCGGGGCTAAAGGTTGCCGCCGTACGCGATTACTTGCAGCAGACCGTGACAGCAGTCGGGGCGCAGCCGCAGCCACTCGAGGGGCCGAAGGGGGATCTGGTGATCCTCGATTTGGCGCAGCCGGGCAGCTATGTGGCCGTCCGCCCCAGCGGCACCGAGCCGAAGGTGAAGTTCTACATGTTCACCAGCGAGCCGCCCGAGCAACTGCACGATCTGGAGGAAACCAAGGAGCAACTGGCCCAGCGGCTCGAACAACTCGCCGCCGATCTGAGGGCCTTTGCCGGGGCGTGAGCGTTATGTCCGAGGCCGAAACCAATGGGCCGGCCGAGCTGCCCAAAACTCAGCCGGAATGGTTTCATCGTGCGGCCGAGAAAGTCCGCAATTTTCCCCAGACGCCGGGCGTCTATCTGATGCTCGACGAGGCCGGCCGCGTGATCTACGTCGGCAAGGCCAAGAACCTTCGTGCCCGCGCGGGGAGCTACTTTTTGAAGGCCGCCGCCGAGGAACAGCGCACCAGCCGGCTCGTGCAAGAGATTTACGACATCAACTATCTCGAAGCCGAGAGCGAAGTCGACGCGCTGCTCATGGAGTCGCGGCTGATTAAAGACATTCAGCCGAAGTTCAACCAGAACCTGAAAGACGACAAAACCTTTCCCTATCTCCAAATCACGACGCACGAAGATTTTCCGCGCGTCGAGATTACCCGCGAGCCGCGCGAGCGGGGGGCGAAGCTCTATGGACCGTTCGCCAGCGTGAGCAGCCTGCGCGGCGCGCTGCAAGTCTTGCAGCGCATCTTTCGCTTCCGCACCTGTGGACTCGATATCGACGAGGGAGACGACCGCTGGCGGTGGTTCCGCCCCTGCCTGCTCGCCTCGATCGACCAATGCACCGCGCCGTGCAACTTCCGCATCTCGAAGGAAGACTACCGCCGCGACATCCACCGGCTGCGGATGTTTTTAGAGGGCAAGAAGCAATCGCTGCTCAAGGAAATGAAGGACGAGATGCGCGCGGCCGCTGCCGACCGCAAGTTTGAGAAAGCGGCGCAGCTCCGC
>CAYZVT010000132.1:0-11509 GCA_964481585.1 uncultured Pirellulales bacterium | reverse complement strand
GACGGAACTGCCCGAGGTGATCGACGTGACGCTGGAACTGCAACTCGACGCTGACCGGCCGCACCTGGATTTCATCGACCACCTGCTCCGCATGCTTCAGCGGATCGTGGCCGCGCGGGGCGTGATTTTCGAACGCGAGCAGCTCGTGCTGCTGGCGGCGACGCAAGGGCAGGCACAACGGACCAGACAACGCTACGACGCGGCGCGGGGAAGCCTACCATGAGAAATCGTCTCTGGCGCCGAACTTCCAGCTAGCCGCGGCGCGCTTCGCCGAGGAACCCCTGTTGATGAACCCTGCGCCTCCGCTGCGCGCCGAGCGCGGCACGAAGTTGACGACCGAGGAACTGTGTCAATGGCTGCGGTATCTGCACTGTCTGAAACGCGAGTTACCGACCGCTTACCCGGTCGCGGTACGGACGTGTCGCGTTCCGCATTCGGTGTGCGGCGACGCGCTGCTCGTGCGGCAAGGCCGGCGGGCGCGCTTCCGCGTGCGGATCGGGCATTCGCTCAGTTGGTTGGAGCGGGTGGAGACGCTCGTTCATGAATACGCCCACTGTCTGAACTGGTCGCACCGACACGACACGCTCGGGGCCGACTACCACGACGACTCGTGGGGCGTGTGGTACGCGAAAGCCTATCGCGTGATTGAAGCGTGTGATGCTTGACCGACCGCGGCCGTCCTTGGCCGCACATTTTATCCCCGGAGCCGTTTCCCATGACCCTTGTGCGTGACTCATTCCGCCCTGCCGCCGCGCAGGTTCCTCACTACCGTCGCGACAAGCCGGAAGACTGGAGCCCGCGCAATTTTGAGCAGTGTCCGTACCTGCGCGGGCTGCCGGAAATGCCGGATGACATCGCCGAGCTGGCAGGCCAGCGACGGCTTACGCCGCAGCAAGAAGCACTGATCGACCAGCACGTGCGCCGCATCAGCCGTGCAGTGCGCGAAGCACGCGAGCGCTGGGAAGCCGAGCAGCCGCAGGACGTGCTCGCGGACGCGGAGTGGGAAGACGACGAATCGTTTTGGGATGCGGACTAGCCGCCTGTTCGCCAGGCACGTCGCACCGCTGCGCTTTTTTAGCAACCCATAGGACTACCGAAAGAGTCTGCTTATGGTGCTGTCCATTTTCACTGCGTCGGATGAGGAGAGCGGGTGTGCGTTTGCCAGCGATTGGCAGACGGGCGATCTTCTCGCGTTCTCGGGACGCAATGCCATCTCGCGCGGCGTTCAGCTTGCCACCTGCTCGCCCATCTCGCATGTGGGAGCGATTGCTTGGGTGCCCCGCTGGCAACTTGAGCAGCTCGTCGCCGCCGGCGCGCTCAATCTGCTCCGCGAACGTCTCGACGCCTGGCAAGACCGCTTTCTGCTGTTCGAAAGCACGACGCTCAACACGGCCCCTTGCGAAATCCGCAACCGCCTGACGGCCGGCGTGCAAGCCCAGACGCCCGCGACGCGCGTTGCCGGTTACAAGGGGCGCGTCTGGCGCTATCGCATGACGCCCGCTTGGGCGCGCGATTTCTCCGCCGAACGCAGCACGCGGCTCACTGGACATCTTCTGGCGCGAATCGGTCAGCAGTACGACGGCCCCGGCGCGCTGCTGTCGGGAACGCGGCTGGCGAAGCATTACTGGCCCTGGCGCCGCGTCGATCGGTCGAGCTTGTTTTGCAGCGAATACCTCGCGGCGGTGCTGCAACACGTGGGGCTGTTCCCGATCACCAACGCCAGCAAAGTCACGCCAAGCGGGCTGATCCGCCGGCTCGTTGAGTCCGAAGTCTATCAGCCCGCTCAGCTCATCAAGGAGTCGTGATGCGCTTTTCGACCCAACTCGCGGCGACGGTTGCCACGGTGGCCTTCGCACTGACGCAATCGGCTGCCGCGCAAATGCGCTGCCGGCCGGGCATGGCCTGCGGCCCGCCTCCCATCGCAGCTGGACGAGCCGCCGCGCCGTCCGTGGTAAGTCACCCGGCCGTGGTCCGCGTGGAGAACGACCTTGGCGGCCAATCGTCGCTCGGGTCGGGCACGCTCATTGAAAAGGACAGTCACTACGGCTGGATCTTGACCTGCGCCCATCTCTTTAGCGACGGCGTGGGCCGTGTCTCGGCATACTTTCCCGCAGCGAACCATCGCTACTACGCAAAAGTCTTCGCCGTCGATCGAAAGCATGATTTAGCACTGCTGCTGATTCGCACTCCTCAGGCCCCAAACGTCCAGGTGGCTCAAGACCGCCCTCAGCCGGGCGAGCAGGTCACCTGGCACGGCTTCGGGCAAGGAACCTACCGAGCCGCCAGCGGCACGGCCGCGCAGCCGGTTTCGCTCGATGGCGGCAAAAGCTGGAATGCGCTGCAATGGCATGGCGCGGCGCGGCAAGGCGACTCCGGTGGACCGGCCCTTAACGCTCGCGGCCAGCTCGTGGCCGTCATCAGCGGCAGCGACGGCCAAGCCAGCGTCGGGAGCGATTGCATTCAGATCCGCAGTTTTCTCTCGGACTGTTATGCAAAGCTGCAGCCCAAAGCCCCTTCGGTCGAGCCGTCGGCGGACGCTCCGCTCGTCGCTGTACCGAAACAGCCGGCGCAGTCGGATCGGGTCGACCAGCGGCTCGCAGAGCTACAACGTCAGCTCGCCGCGCTTGCCGAGCAGTTGCAGCAGAGCCGTGCCGCGAGTTGCCCCTGCCCTGCTCTCTCGCGTGGTGACGAAGCAGACGCGCGGCCGGCAGCCGACGTGGAAGCGGTCCTCGAGCAGGTGCTCGCGAAGCTGCCGCGAGAGAACGAGGCAGAGCTAAAAGCATTGACCGCCCGCCTGGCTGCTTTGGAGGCGGCCTACGAAGGGCAAGTTCGGTATCGGCTGCGGCGTGTACCCGTGGCCCAAGTTGAGGAGTGATCGATGAATCTCGACGAACAGTTCTCGGCCAACATCGCGGCGATTGCCCAGCAGGCGGTGATCAACAGCCAGCAGATCGCCCACCACACGCAGACGCAAGCGATCAACCAAGCCAACTCGCTCGGCCCCTTTGACATGGTCGGCCTGGCCGGTGTCGAACGGGCGAGTCGGCCAAATGACTTTGCCGCTCTGAGCACCAGCCACGGCGTCCCGAACGTCGCCGCACGCACCTAGAGCAAGTTCCCTTTGGTGTACGAAATTGGGAAACCGCAATAAAAACGCGAGAGCCAGCGATGTGGCCTTTTTCCAGCCAGAACGCCGGCGGTGCAGCCCACGCTGCACCGCCGGAGCTTCCGCCGCAAAGCGTCCGGCGCGACCTAGCGCGCGAGGCGCCAGGGGCGCTCGTCGACCACCGTCAGCGAATGGCTGAAATCGGTGCTTGGTCCGCGATGAATGCCAACTTGCAGACCCATCTGCTCGCGGCCAAAGCGGCCGGACTCGATCCGCAGCAGTCGGTCATCCCCTGGGGAGCGACCCACAACGTCACCACGATTCACCAGCAAGCCGCGTCGAGCGGCGTGTGGGTGAAACTCGTGCTCGCTGCTCTGGCCGGATCGGGAATCGGCGCCGGGACGCTAGGGCTTGCGAAGTTTTTGGACACGACCGGCGTACCCGTCCCGCAGGCGCAGCCCGCGCAGCCAGCGGTGGAGTACGAATGGATTTTAGACGTGGAGCGAAGCCATGAATTCCGCGGAGAACTCAACCAATCCCGCTCCCTCGCCGGTCGAAGCGGAGACGCTGCGCCAGTTGGAGGAAGTTCGTCGGCAAATCGCTGAGTCGCAGCGGTCGCTCGCCGGCGCGGCGCAAGGGCCGGTGCTGCTCGACATCGGGCTCGATGCGGATCTGCTCGAACTGTTTAACGCCGGCGGCAATCAAATGCTCGTGCTGCTAATCCAAGTTGTCCGGCTGTTGCGGAGCAAGCCGCCCGCTTCAAACGGAGAAGCGTAGCTGTGCCGGGGTGGCGGGGGCGCACCGCCGAAGGCGGAAAGCGGAAAGGGTGGCGGGGGCGCACCGCGACAGCGGAAGCCCCCGAGAGTCCTGCGCGAAGCGTAGCTGTGGCAACATCGCGCGCTCGGTCGCGTTCCAGATTTTCGGGAGGTGAGCTTGATTCTCTCAAACGTCCCGCCCGCCATCCTCTCGACTTGGGAGTGGATCGCGCTAATCGGCATGTTGGGCGGAGCGGGCGTGTGGATGACGTTCGCCTACGCCCGCCTAGCCAGCATGGACACGCTGCTCGCGCAGGTCCGCAACGACCTGCGACAACACCAACAGAACCACAATCATCTGCTCGCGATGCTCGGCGACCACGAACGCCGCCTGAGCGTCGCCGAAACGGAAATCGACCACTTGAAGTAAACGCCTTTCGACCGCGAGAACCAATCATGCACATCCGCGACCGGATTCAAGAGCTGCGCCGCGTGCGCGCTTCGGACCTGTGCCCCAACCCGCGTAACTGGCGCACGCACCCGCGCCAACAGCAGGACGCGCTGCGAGGCATTTTGGCCGAGGTCGGTTATGCCGATGCGCTGCTGGCGCGGGAACTGCCCGATGGACGGCTGGAACTGATCGACGGGCATCTGCGGGCCGAAGTGACGCCCGATGCGCTGGTGCCGGTTCTCGTGCTCGACGTGAGCGAAACGGAGGCCGACAAGATTCTGCTGACGCACGATCCGCTGACGGGCATGGCCGGGAGCGATCGGGTGAAGCTCGATCAGCTGCTCCGCCGCGTCAACACCGGCAGCCCCGAGGTGCAGCAGATGCTCGCCGATGTTGCCGATCGTGCGGGGCTGTATCAAGTGGAGGAGCCGCGTGCCTACGAAGGACAACTCGGCGGCTCGTTCCAAGTCGTGGTCGAGTGCGCCGACGAGGAAGACCAACAAGAAATCTTCACCCGCATGCGCGAGGAGGGCTACCGATGCCGCGTGTTGACGCTGTAGCCCAGTGCCCGGTGTACGACTCCTTCCGCGTGCAGCAGGTGGCCGGCATGTTCGCCTTGCCGCTCCCGCAGGTCGCGTCGGTCTCCCTTTCGGCGGACGTGCCGGCGATGGACGAGCCTTGGCAACTGGGAACGATCGTCGGTCCCTCGGGAAGCGGCAAATCGACCTTGGCCCGCGCCGCGTTCGGCGATGCAGTTTGGACTGGGGCGAATTGGCCGGAGGATCGCGCCGTGATCGACTGCTTTGGCGAGCGGCCGATCAAGGAGATCACGCACACGCTCACGGCCGTCGGGTTCAGCAGTCCTCCGGCTTGGATCAAGCCTTACTCGGCGCTCAGCAACGGCGAACGGTTCCGCTGCGAATTGGCGCGGGCACTGTTGGGCGACCGGCCGCTCGTGGCTTTCGATGAGTTTACGAGCGTCGTCGATCGCACCGTCGCACGGATCGGCTCGGCGGCCGTGAGCAAAGCGGTCCGTGCCGGGCGGATCAGAAAGCGGTTCGTCGCCGTGACGTGCCACTACGATGTGGTCGATTGGCTAGAGCCGGATTGGGTACTTGACTTGGCGACCGGCGCGCTCGATTGGAGGCGCCTTCGGCGACCGGCGATCGAGCTGCAAGTCGTTCGTTGCAGCCGTGCGGCGTGGCGGCTCTTTAGCAAGCATCACTATTTGAGCGGCACGCTTAATCCCGCCGCGCATTGTTATCTCGCTACCTGGAACGACGAGCCGGTGGCGTTTTGTGCCGTGCTCGCACTGCCGGGGCGGCGCGGACACTGGCGCGTCTCACGGATTGTAGTTTTGCCCGACTACCAGGGCATCGGCGTGGGGAGGCGGTTTCTCGATGCGGTGGCGGAACTGTATCGAAGCGAGGCCAAGACGCTGCATATCACGACGTCGCATCCAGCCATGATCGCGGCCCTGCGCCGCGCGGGAGGCTGGATGACGACGAGTGTGAAGAAGACGGGCCACCGTGTGCAATCGGGGGCGCACCGCGGCGTGCTGAACGACTACATCCACAGCGCTTCACAAGGCCACGCCGTCGCCTCCTTTCGCTACACCGGCGAGAGGACGCGCGGCGGGTGAGTGACGAACCCCAACGCCAGCCGTCGCGCTCGTCGCTGCTCTGGCAGATTCCGCCGCTTGCACGGCAAGCGCTGCCCGAGGCCATGATCCGCATCGTGCTGGAACACGACCCGCAGGAAGACAAGCCGCTGTACGATCCGCGCGTGCGGATCGCGGCCACGCAAGCACTGATTGCGATGAACCGGCAGAACCTCGCGGCGGCAGCGGAGGACGAAGATGACGGCCAGCAACATCAATCTGCCGAGCAGCGAACTCGACTGGCTGCTCTCGCTCGACGACTCGGAGTTGGAGAATTGGTTGACGACGATGCGGCCGACGACGAGCAGTGCGGTGTTGAAGAAGCTGATCAAGCATAGCGCCGCTCCGCGCATGCCGGCCACGCCGGCGGCGCTGGGCGAGCAAGTCTGGGGGAAGCGGTGGCAGATGGGCCGGCATCTGACGCTGCTCGACCGGGCGCTGGCCGATCTGGCGGCGCGGCGGATCGAGCGGCTGATTGTGATGATGCCGCCACGACACGGCAAATCGGTCCTCACCAGCCAGTTCTTTCCCGCTTGGTATCTCGGCACGCATCCCGAGCACCGCGTTATCCTCGCCAGTTACGAAGCCGGCTTCGCGGCCGGCTGGGGACGCCGAGCGCGCGACGTAATTGCTGAACACGGCGAGCGGCTCTTTGGCGTCGCGCTGCGAGGCGACAGCGCCGCCGCCCATCGCTGGGATCTGGCCGGGCAACCGGGCGGAATGATTACGGCCGGGGTCGGAGGCCCGATCACCGGGCGCGGCGCGGATTTGCTGATCGTCGATGACCCGGTCAAAAACGCCGAGCAGGCGACGAGCGAAACGTACCGCGCCAAAGCCTGGGAATGGTGGACGAGCACCGCCTTTACGCGATTGGAACCGAATGCCGTGGCGGTCGTGGTGCAAACCCGTTGGCATGAGGACGACTTGGCTGGACGCCTGCTCCGTGAGCAACCGGAAGAAAACTGGCAGGTCATTCGTCTGCCGGCGATTGCCGAGAAGTTCGACGCGCTCGGGCGTCACCCGGGGCAAGCCCTGTGGCCGGAGCGCTACCCGCTCGCGCGGCTCGAAAAAATTCGCGGTTCGCTGCCGGTCTATTGGTGGCAGTCGCTCTATCAACAACAACCGAGCCAACACCAGGCGGTCCTGTGGCCACCGGAGTATTTCGAGGGGAGCGAGCTTTGGTTCGACGATTGGCCCAGCGATCTGCAACTGCGGGTGATGACGCTCGACCCGTCGAAGGGAACCGGCTCGAAGCACGCCGACTATTCCGCCTATGTGCTGCTCGGGGTGCAAACCGGCGGCGACCTGTGGGTGGAAGCCGATCTGTCGAACACGCGCCCGCCGCTGGCGCTGGTCGACGACGGGGTGGCGCTCTACCAGCGCTTCCGTCCCGACGCCTTTCGCATCGAAGGCAACGCCTGGCAGGATCTGCTCGGGCCGATTTTCGCGGAAGCCTTTCGCAAGCAGGGGCTGTTGCACGCGCAGCCGTCGGCGCTATTCAACCACATCAAAAAGCAGTTGCGCATCGAGAACCTGGACAGCCTGCTGCGTGCGCGGCAGATCCATTTTCGCCGCACGCCAGGGACGGAGTTGCTGGTGAAGCAGCTTAAAGATTTCCCCGTCGCCAAGCATGATGACGGTCCCGATGCGCTGGAGATGGCCGTTCGCACCGCGCAAGAACTATGGACGGCCTCCGACGCCGAGACGCTTTCTGTTTTGCAGACCACGAGGTAAACGAGCATGGAACGAGTCGAACAGGCGCTCCAGGAAAACCACGAGCTGGCCGCGCAGGTGATCGAAGCCGAGAACCGCTTGCTCCGCGAGTCGCTCACGTCACTGACGCACTACGTCGATCCGCTCGATGCCTTGCGCGGGCCGGACGGCGTGCTATGGTCGCAAGTCGGCGCCGTGCCGGGAGACGAGCCGGTCAGCTACGGCTTGGCCGATGAGCAGCAGTTGGCCGCGGCGCGGGCAGTCGGCCGCCGGCTGGAGCGGACCAACGAGTTTGCCATCAATGGACATGAAAACCGCATCAGCTACATCGTCGGCACCGGCCACACCTACAAAGCCCTGGCGAAAAAAGGCGCTGCGCCCGGTGAGGAACTGGTGGAGCGGGTGCAAGCGGTGCTCGACGAATTCATTCGCACCAATCGCTGGCAGCATCGCCAACAAGAGATCGTGCGCCGCAAGGACCGCGACGGCGAAGCCTTTTTGCGGCTGTTCGTCGGCGGCGACGGCATCACGCGGGTGCGGTTCATCGAGCCGAATCAGGTCTTTCGGCCGACGCGGCTCATGCACAGCACGCCGTCGAGTTTCGGCGTGGAAACCGATCCTGACGATGTTGAGACGGTGTACGGCTACTGGGTGGATGGCCAGTGGGTCGATGCTTCCGAGGTGCAGCACCGCAAGCAAGGCGTGGACGCCAACGTGAAGCGCGGCGTGCCGCTGTTTTATCCGGTGCGCGAAAATCTGCGCCGTGCGGAAAAACTGCTGCAAAACATGGCTACGGTCGCCGACATTCAGACGGCCATTGCCATGATCCGCCGCCACGACCGCACGCCGATGTCGGCCGCCGAAACCTTCCGCTCGCAGATGGCCAGCGCCTCGGTCGCGAGCAGTACCGGCACGACAAGCTATTTCAAGCACTACACGCCCGGCACGATCCTCGATGTGCCGAAGACGATCGAGTACGACTTTCCCGCCGCGGGACTCGATGCGAGCCGCTACGTGGTCGTGCTGCAAGCGATCCTGCGGTCCGTGGCGGCGCGGCTGGTGTTTCCCGAATTCATGCTCACCAGCGACGCGAGCAATGCCAACTACGCCAGCACGCTGGTGGCCGAAGGCCCGGCGGTGAAGATGTTCCAGCGCTGGCAGGCGGACTTGGAGCTGGACGACCTGGACGTGATGTGGCGCGTCCTCGACGCCGCCATCCGCACCGGCCGTCTGCCGGCCGAAGCGCGCTCGGAGATCGAAATCCACGTCGGCAAGCCCCGCGTCGTTACCCGCGACGAAAAGCAGGAAGCCGAAGTCAACGAGCTTTACCACCGCCTCGGCGTCAAGTCCCCCCAAACCATCGCCGCCGAACTCGGACTCGATCACGCGCAAGAGCGCCAAAACTTCACCGCAAGCTGAGCGCGGAGGACCGGAAGGCTGCGGGCTGCGAGCTACAAGCTGCGGTTGAGTCCTCCCGCTCGTAGCCTGAAGCCTGCGGCCCGCAGCTTTCCGCCCTCCGCCCTCCGCCTTCTGACTTCCGCTTTCCGCTTTCAAAACGAGAGGTCCACATGAACGAACCACTAACCGAACACTGCAATCTACTGGGCGTGCCCGTGCGGGTGAACCGCGAGGCCGGGGTTATTCAAGGCGTCAAAATTCTCGGCCTGGAAAGCAAAAACGGCCGTGTCTATCGTGCTGCGGCGCTGCAGCGCTCGGTGCCGCTGTACGAAGGAGCGCGGGTGAATGTGAACCACCCGGCGCACGGGGGGCAGCTTCCGCGCGGCTATGAGGACCGCATCGGCGCGGTGCGCAACGTCCGCGCTCGCGGCGATGGGCTGTACGGCGATTTCCACTTCAACCCGAAGCACCGCTTAGCCGAGCAACTCGTGTGGGACGCCGAGCACTCCCCGGAGAATGTCGGCTTCTCGCATAACGTGCTCGCCCGCACGTCGCGCGAGGGGGACAAAACCGTGGTCGAGGAGATCACGCGCGTGCAGTCGGTCGATCTCGTCGCCGATCCGGCCACGACGCGCGGACTCTTTGAAGGGGCGGCGGCTTCTTCCGCCGTCTCGGCCTGGGACAACGCCGCACAAGCCTGGGTGCCGGTGCAGCGCAGCGAGCCGCAAAGCGCTTCGGCCCCGGCGGCGACCTTGGAGGCGACCCAGCAGCGGCTCGTGCTCGAAGCAGAAAATCGCCGCCTGCGGCAGGAACTCGACACGGTGCGGGCGGAGATGGACGCCGTGAAGCGGCGGCTCGCGGTCGATGCCGCGCTCGCCTCGTCGTCGTTGCCTGCGGAGTTATTGACTTCAGCGTTTCGTGAGCAGTGCTACACCGCCGCCGATGAGCGGACGCTCGCGCGGTTGATTGAAGCACGCCGCGAGGACGCGCGCCTGCTGCTGCACGGCCGCCCGCGCAGCATCGAGCAAAACGGCGACAGCGGCCGCACGAGCGCCGCCGATGCGGCAAGCTTCGCCGCGTCGATTCGCTAGCCGCACAGGCGTCCGCGGCGGCGGACGCTTTGATTCACGTTTCTTTTTCTCAAGGAGCAAGACAAATGGCCAATGTGATGCGCTGGAGGTACGGCGAGACGAACCCGGTGGTGGTGGCCGTCGACGCGGACACGGGGATCGAAATCGGCGATCTCGTGTTTCTCGACACGGATGATGC
Source organism: uncultured Pirellulales bacterium (assembly GCA_964481585.1). Taxonomy (GTDB): domain Bacteria; phylum Planctomycetota; class Planctomycetia; order Pirellulales; family CAYZVT01; genus CAYZVT01. The sequence continues at coordinate 1,157 of CAYZVT010000132.1, read as the reverse complement.
GAAGCCCGTGAGCAGCGTGACGTATGGGGCATCGCTCGCTGCCGCGCAGGAGGCGGCGCATGACAAGTTCCTGGGCGTGGCGATGCAGGCGTCGCCGGCAGGTCAGACGGGCGAAATCCGTGTCGCCACCAGCGGCGTGTTCGAGTTCGACCAGGCAACGGCCACCGTGCAGGTCGGCACGCGGATCGGCGTCGACGACAACGCCGGCGCCGATGCGCTGCTCGATCAGCAGGTGATTTCCGTGGCTGCCGCGTCGCCCCAACTGGCGATCGGCCGCTGCGCGAAGCTCGCCTCGTCGGCCACTCGCGTGCTCGTGGCGATCCAAAGCACCGTCATGCACGACGGTCCGCAGCCGGTGGCGTAAGCCGCGGGGCGGACCTTTTACCACACAATTCCCTCCCTCTGGAGAATTTCTTGTGAGCATCAACTGTCGAGAACTAAAGCGGCGCTACGAACTGGATGGGCCGCAGCAAACGGTGCGGCATCTGAGCGAAGCGCTGCGCGAAGGGCATCTGAAGCCCGCCGATTTCAGCCTCCGCGACTTGGCCGAAAGCCTCGTCCCCGACGGCCGGCAGTGGGTTGCGGAACTCGATCCCCGCCGTGGCGGCACCGCTCTGCTCGAAGCGGGCGAAGCGGTCGACGTGACCGCCTTCACGAACATCACCGGGCAGGTCATCTACTCCAAAATCCTCGCAGGGATGCAGAACGAAGAGTTCGTCGCTTCGCGGCTCGTCGAGACGGTGCCGACGCGGCTCGACGGCGAAAAGATTCCCGGCATCGGCCAACTCGGCGATCAAGCCCAGGTCGTTCAGCCCGGGATGCCCTACCCGAGCGTCGGCTTTGGCGAAGACTGGATCGAAACCCCCTCGACCACGAAGCGCGGCTTCATCGTGCCGATCACGAAAGAGGCAATCTTCTTTGACCGCACCAATCTCGTGCTCCGCAACGCCGAACAGGTCGGCCAGTCGCTCGGCCTGAACAAAGAGAAGCGGATTCTCGATGTCCTGATCGGCGCGGTGAACAACTTCAAGTGGCAGGGCGTCGAGCACGACACTTATCAGGCCGCCGCGCCGTGGGTGAACGTCGTTAGCGGCAACGCGCTGGCCGACTGGACGAATCTCGATGCGGTGGAACAAGCCTTCGCCGACATCACCGAC
>CAYZVT010000131.1:0-11546 GCA_964481585.1 uncultured Pirellulales bacterium | reverse complement strand
CATGGCTCGCGGTCAGGCGGGCATGGTTTGCGCGTTACTTTTCCGCCTCGCGGAGGACTAACCTGATAGCGACCGTGTGAGCCGCTTCCCTGGAGTCGAAAGCAGGCAACATGACCGGGAATCGAGACCGAAAGCAGCGCTTTGCCGCGGACCTGGAGCCGATTCAGCGTCAGCTCTTCGCCTACATCTTCGCGCTGCTGCGCAATCTGGACGATGCCCAGGAAGTCTTTCAGCAGACCTGTCTGGTGATGTGGCAAAAGTACGACGAGTTCGCCGGGCGTTCCGAGTTCCGCACTTGGGCCTGCGGCATTGCCCGCAACAAGACGCTCCAATTCCGCGACCAGCAACGCCGACACCAATCGCGCTTTAGCTCCGCATTCGAGGATGAGATTGCCGCGCTTCAGATGCGAGTTCCCGAAACCGAAATCGACGACCGGCGGCAGGCGCTCGACTCGTGCATCGAAAAGCTCCATGCCCGCGAGCGCCAGTTGATCGGCGACTGTTACGGAGGTACGCGCAGCGTGGCCGAGGTGGCGGAGCAACTCGGCCGCAGCCGTAACAGCGTCTACAACTCGCTGCGACGCATCCGCCAACGGCTGCTCGAATGTATTGATCGAGCCACGGCGGAAGGAGACCGTGCATGAGCCGGATTCGCGCGGCTTCTCCAGAACTGCTGCGACTCGTGGCCGCCGTTTGCGATGGAACGGCGACTCAGAGCGAACTGACGCGGTTGGAAGCACTCATCGGCCGCAATTCCGACGACCTGCGTCTGCTGCTCGATTTCTTGCAGCTTCAGTCCGATCTCCAGATTCGGGAGCGCGCGAGTCGGGCGGTTCATGCGGTGCTCGCCCAAGTCGAGGAGCAAGCGTCCGATGAACCACTGTCGTCCGAAAATATTGGGCGAAAGGCCGGCGAGGCTGTGCCGACAGCGCCGGTTTCACCTGCTCCGGGCGGTTTCTGGCGCGGCGGCGAAGCGCGGCGTCATCCGCTCCAGTTCTTGCTGGTGGTGACTGCGCTGACCAGCGTCGTCTGGGGCACCTTTGGCGCGATGATTCTCTCCTGGCGTGCGGAGCCACAGTTCGGCGGGCAGGTCGCTCCGTCGCAGCGCTCATCGCCGGTGGTCGCACGGCTCGTCGCGACGGAGCGAGCGCGGTGGAATCCGGCCGTGCCGGCTCCCGCGCGCGATGCGGCGCTACGGCAGGGACAGGTTTTGGACCTGCTCGATGGAACGGCCGAAGTCGTCTTCCGCTCCGGTGCGGTGGTGATGCTCCAAGGGCCAGCCCGGCTGCGGCTCGTCTCGGGCGGAAGCGGAAGACTCGACCACGGCCAACTCGCCACGCATGTCCCGGTGCCAGCGCAGGGGTTCATCATCGACACGCCCAAGGTGCGGGTTGTGGATTTGGGGACCCGCTTTGCCCTCGCGTGTGACGCTTCAGGAGCGGTCGATGTCGTCGTCTACGAGGGGCTGGTGGAAGTCCAGCCGCTGCCGACGGCTCGGCGGGGAGCGCTCAAGCCGCATCATCTCGCGGCAGGGCAAACCCTGCGCGTCGATGCCCGAGGAAGGACGCGGCCGCTTGATCCCGCACGGGCCAAGCGCCTGCCGCGCAGCCGCCCCAGCACTTCGCCCGACGAAACCCTCTATGCCCAATACGTGCGCTCGCTGGAGCCGGAAGCCTACTGGCGTCTAAACGGAGCTTGGCCTGGGGCCTTGGCGGATCAAACCGAGGCCCACGATGCCGTCGCCGCGCCGGGGGTCACCTTCGATCACGCGGGAGCTGCGATTGCGGGCGATCCGAACAATACGGCCGCACGATTTTACCTGGGCGAGATTAGCCGCCTTGCCGTACGGCATGCTCCGGGCTTGAAGTTTGAGCTGGGCGAGTCGCTCACGATGGCGGCGTTCATCAAGCTCGACAACCTCAGCGGAATCCAAACCCTCTTTGGACGGGGCCGTACCAGTGCCAGCCAAGGCGCGAACTATATGTTGCGCACCCAAGAAGGACGGCTCTCGTTCTACTTCCGCAATGCCGCGAACTCCGGCTGGCCGCTGTACACCAGCGACAACGTGGTTCTGACCGCCGGCGATTGGACCCATGTTGCCCTCACGCACACTTTCGGCACCACCGACGACACGAAGCTCTATGTTGACGGAAGACCTGTAGCCGCTTCGCCCACTATTTCCGGCACCGGTAGCCTCAGTGATCCGCCCTTCGATACGAACGATGAACTCTGGATCGGCGAACGTATGGGAGCCGGCGACCCGCTCGGGGGCCTGATCGACGAGGTGGTGCTGTTTCGCTACGTGCTCCGCGGCGAGCAAATTGCACGGCTCGCCGCACGTGGGCAGGAGCAGCCGGATGCCGCGGTGAAAGAAGCTCGGAGGCCGCAGGCTGCGGGCGACCGGCTATCGCCTTGAAGCCAGCCTCGCAGACCCAGCCTTCCCGCACGGAAAGGATGGATCTTGCTGATTGCTGACGGCTGATTACTGACCGCTGACGGCTGACAGCTCGGTTCCTGCCTGTGCGGGAATAACGCTTCGGCTGCCCCGGCCGGCTTTATTGTGGCACGATGAGCGTGTGCGAGGCGCGGTGCCTGCGCAGGGAAGCCGGCCAGGATGTCGTGCGGACGCGACAGATGCGGCCGGCGGGCCGACCTTTCCGTGGAAATGTTGGCTCGCAGCGGTTGGCTAGGGGCTTGGAGGGCCGGCGCGGAAATTGCCAACGACCTCGGAGGTGAGCAGATAGCGGTCGTAGATCCGTAGTTGCTTGAGCTGGCCTTGCAAGTGTGGCGCGCACGTCAACTGGCTGAGGCCGTTCCGCCAGGTAAAATCCTGGGGCAACCGCGTCCAGCCGAAATCGCGATATTGCCCGCCATCGCAGAGCTTGCCATCGACGACGACCGAAACAATCTGCGAGCCATGATCGACAATGAAGGCCACGTGATGCAGCTGGTGGGGCCGAAGCAGACCGGGGTCGCAATCCCAGGCGAACGACGTCTTGCCATCGGCGAGCGCAAGTTGCAAGGTGCCCCGGTTGGTGGTCGAAATCCGTAGCTCCGCGTGATGGTCGCCGCAGGCCCTCAAGACAGTTTGTTCGGGGGCCAGATCCGGGAGCGAAATCCACAACTCTAGCGTCAGCGAGGCACCCGGCTTCAGCTGGAGTGCTTGCGGCAGGGCCACCTGGTTGCTGGAAAGCGACGGGGGTTGCAGGTCGAGTTGGAGTCCCTTGCGGGCAACTTGGCGGTTCTCGTGCTGACTCCAGAGCGCCTTCACCAGTGTGGGATCAAGTTGGTGGATGCGCGCCACGTGTTTTTCGCTTTCGGTGAAATAGTACCGGCCGGCTTCCTCGTAAAAGTCGGCGTAGCCCGGCCGCGCCTGTGGATCGGGGCTATAGAGAGTGATCTCCGGCTCGGACCACCGAATACCGCCGTTGGTTTCGATGCCGCCACTGATCCAGTAGGGATTCCGATTGTCGAATGTCTGAGTGCTGTTGTTGTAAAACAGCAGAAGAAACTTGCCGTTGGAGAATTTACGAAAGATTGCCGGACCACGGGGATTCTTGATCCTTCGGCCTTGGGCGCTGTACTGGGCGAAGCGCTGGTCGCGCCACGTCTTGCCGCCATCGCTGCTCGTGGCGTGGGCGAGATAGCCGTTGGTGGTCCGCATCAGCGCGTACAGCGTGCCATCGCTGAGCAGGTCGAAGTTGCACTCTTCGCAGTGGGGGCCGGCCGGGGCGCGCAGGCCAACATCGCCTTCAGGAAGCATCTCCCAGCGAATCTGGGCGGGATCGCGCTCGGTGAGGAGATTCGGGCTGCGATAGAACGCGGTTTCGCTGCGCGGCGTGGGAGGTATGCCGGCATGTTTGGAAACCGCGAAGTACACGTCCTTGCCGATGACGCGCGGCTTGCAGAATGGAATCATAAACAGGTGTTCGCCGCCGGTGAGGTTCTCGCGGTCGATTCCGAACCGCCGCGTGGGGACGAGATAACGCTGCGCGGACCAGCTTTTTCCGTGGTCGTCGCTGTAGCGGAAGAAAAGCTGGCCGACATTGTCATTCCGCCTGTCGCGGCGGTTGTCGATGTTGTGGACGTAGAAGACGTAGATCCGCCCACTCGGCGTCTTGAGCGGCATGGCCCAGGACGATTCCGGCGGGCCTACCGGCTCGATCCGCACCGGGGTTTCCCAACTGCGCCCCTGGTCGGAGGAGCGGAGCGATTGCACGTACTGCGAACTACTCCCCTCGCGTCCTTTGCCGGTGGTCACCACGCAGAGCCAGTGGTCGTCGTCCGTGCGGATCAGAAAGGGGTGATCGGCGTAAGCTCCCCCGGAAATCTTCCGGCCGTGGCGGATGTCGCGCCCGTCGCGCGGACTTTCGGCGCGGGCGACGTGGACGTGGAGCGCGACGCAACAGACCAGCGGAAGCAGCAATCTTGGGTGCATGAGGGGGCCTCTGGGAAAGCAAACGACGAGGAAGGAAGGTGTAATTGCAAGCTCATACTAAAAGGGCGATTCGAGCAGCGGCTCGCCGCCCGAGCGAGTGCCCAAGTCCCGATAGACCTCGGCATCGACATGATCCGAAACAAAGTGCACCGAGCCATCGGCCAGGGCGACCTGGACGCCGCCGGGATGGTGACTGCGGAGCGAGAGCACGAGATCATCGTAGACATCGGGCGTGCAGGGCGCGTACGGCTTGGGAATACACCAGCGGTTGCGATCGTTGACGGAAGAGTTCGGAGGATTTTGGGTGCTAAAGAGTACCGCCCCTTGATGCGGATTCCAGTAGCGGCCACGCTGATCGTGCCTTTGCGTCTCACTATTGCCGCCGAGGACCGCCATGCCGCCCAGCAGGTCGGGCACCAAGATCAGCTCACCGAGCAACAGCGTGTTGCTCGAACCGTCGCGAATGCCGCCCATCTGCGTCTGGCTCTGGGCGTAGAAGATCCCGTTCAGCCGCCGCCCGTCGTTGTCCCCCGAGGGGTTAAAGACCGTCGAGCCGGCGCAGCCGACGTAGTTGCCGCTAAAGCCTTGCGAGTTGTCGGGCTGTCCGCCGACCGACTCCGACCAGCCGGCGGTAATGGTTTTGGGGCCGGCAGGGTCGGAGGGACACATAAACAGCGCGAGCGCCTCGCCGCGATGCGGCGTCCACCAGGTTCCGTCGCGGTCCTCGGCAAGCGCGGTATTGGTCAGATGCTTCTGCCACGTTTCGTATAGCGCTTGTTGCTCAACGTGCGGCAGCAGAAATTGGAACCAGCTTGCGCGATCCTCGTACTCAAGCCCCGCCTGCTTCAGCCAGTGCGTATCGCCAGGCGGGAACCGGCCTTGGAGGCTATGGAAGTTGTGCATCCCCAGCGCGATTTGCCTGAGATTGTTGCTGCACTGCCCGCGGCGCGCCGCTTCGCGGGCCGACTGAACTGCCGGCAAGAGCAGCGCGACCAGGATACCGATGATCGCAATCACAACCAGCAATTCCACAAGCGTAAAGCCACGCGCGAGTTGCCGTCTCAATTTCGACATGACTAGAGTTCCGCCAGATGGGGCGCAGCCGCTTTATGCGGCTCTTCTTCTCCGCCGACCGAACAGGATCACTCCGACGAGCCCACAGCCGGTGAGCACCCAGGTCGAAGGCTCGGGAATGGGCGCATTGAGAAACTCGTGGGGCAGGAGCACCGTGTTGGAGATCCGCCATTCGTCCAAGCGGCCGGCAAGTGAGTTGACGTTGGCAAAGGTCGACCGCCCCATCAACTCCAGACGCCCCAGATCATTGCTATCGAGATTCGTCCGGCTAAAGCCGGCCGGCAGAGCGAGCGAGCCGAGTGTTGTTCCGTCGAGAAACAGTTCAAACCGGCCGTTGCTTCCCGCCGTTCCGTCGAAGGTGAGCGCGACGTGATACCAAGTATCGAGAGCGAGGTTTTGCGACGTGGAAAGCGTAACCCCGGTCGGGCCATCGTCGACAAAGAGACTCAGGCGATTGTTTCCCCCGGCATTGCGGACGTCGAAAAGCATCCCATGCCCGTCGAATCCGGCGGCTCGCGTCGAGAAAAGCACATCAATGCTGCTGCCGGCATTGGTATGGATCTGAAAGTAGCCTTCCGTCGTCCAGCGGCTGCTTCCCGCCAGGTTAAGCGCGGCGGTGCCACCGGCGGCGGTTCGCAGGTAGCTGGCTTGGTCAGCAATGCTGTAGGCGCTGCCGAGATTGGTGGCCGGATCTCCCAGAAAGCCGGGAGTCTCGTCCGGTCGAATCACGGGGTTGGCGGCCGTGAAGACGCTTTGAGCAATGGGCGAGGGGGTGACAGTCAAATCGTAGGTAGGTCCGCCCACCGAAGCGCGGGTCAGATTCGCCACGCCATCGGCATCGAATTGCCAGTAGGCGATCGTGGCGGCATCGAGCGAGCCCGCCCCGGCGATCATCCCGAGAAGTGAGACTAGCAGCCAGCGGTTCATAAGTCGTTCCTCAGCAGAGTAGAAAAGACAACTTTTGATGAGAGTACCTGGCCGGCTTGATTTCTCGCAGCCGGCCGTGCGTGGTAGTTCGTCAACGGATCATCACTTCGCATCGAGTGGAGCCGAGCCAGCCGCGGGCTTCGCTTTGCCGCCAACGGTAGCCTTCCAGGGCGAGCGGCCCCCCCAGTAACCGATATGGGCAACCGTCAGACAACTCGCGGCCGGCGAGCTACCGTAGATGCCAAAACCGTGGTCGGCCCTTTCATCATCGGGCAGAGCTTCATAGAGCAGCGGCGGATCGAGTTGCGGCTGCCCATCGAGATAAACTTGGATGCACATGGTTCCCTGATCCAAATACTTGCGCACGCGGTAGTCGTGGAATTGACCATCGAACAGGCTTTCCTGCCGGAGGACGAGAACCGGCCTCAAGCCGTCTGCGACCAGAGCCAATCCTGGCGTCTCGTGTCGAGAAGATCGGGAGGGGCTATACCAGCCGAGCATCGCCGCTTTCCCCTGTCCCGCCTCGTCGCGAAAGCCGATGACCCAAGCAGGCACGTCGCTGGCTTCCGCGCTTGGGTCGGGCTGAAACATGAGCCGCGCCGTCCATTCGTAGGGAACCTCGGCCGGCGCGTTTTCCCAATCCATCAGCGAGTGGACGCGGCTAATCTGGATGCGCGCGCCGAGCTGCGTGCCCCGGTCGATAAGCTGGATCGCGCGCGGCTGCGTCTCGCCCGATTCCGGCCAGGGCTGCATCGTAGTCGCGGGGCCGGAGTAGACAAACCAGCGGCTCAGGCCCCCGGCGGCGAGCGGATTGGCCGGATCGCTACTGCCGTCATACCAGCCGGCCAGACGGCGCTGGGGATCGCGGCTTTGCGCCGCTCCCAGATGGCGCACGAACTGGTCGCTCCGCGCCGCGCCCCGCGTTAACTGCGGGGACGGGCCGGGCTGCAAAAACACCGCCTCGTTGCGGTGGAGCGTCAGGCGCTCGGCGGCCGTGCTGATTTCGACGGCGCCGGCAAAGACATGCACGGCCGTATGCCCCGAAGGCTCGGCGGCCACGGCGAACTCCGTCCCCAAGTCGACGACCTCTGCCAGCGGCGTGGTCAAGACAAAACCCTGTGCCGATCGCGGCACGCGGACCGTGGCGCGGCCATAGTGCAGCGCAGCGCGGCTCGCGCGATCGACGACCAGCGCGGCGGGGCCGGTCAGGATGAGCTGTGCTCCGCCGGCAAAGTGGACTTCGCCGCAGCCATCGACCAGACGCAACACCCGGCCTCGGGGCAGTTCCTCGCCCACGGCGGCCGCCGAGTCGGAGCTATCCCAGACGCAATCGACGCCGCCAATCCATCGTGCCGCGGGCGATGTGCCCCCCGCAGCGGAGGCGGCGGAGCGTGCGGAGCCGGTGGGATTGGAAACAAGGCTGCCGGGCCGGAGTACGGCCAACAGAGTCAGCCCCATGAACAAAAACGAACTCGCGAAGCATAGCGAGAAGAACGCCGGCCGATTCACCAACGTCCCCAGCCGAGCCAACCCGGTCCAGCGCGACCTGTGCGCGACGGGCTGAGGCGGCTGCCAGAGCCTGACCGGCACCACGGCTTGCGGCGCTGGGGCACACAGCGCTTGCGAAGCCGACTTGGCCGAGACGGTTTGATCCCAGCAGAGCGTGCCGTGCAGATGCAAGTAGAGGAGATACGCGCGACAGGCTTCCTCGCTCGCCACGACGAGCTGTTCGAGCCGCCGCTTCTGCTCCGCGTCGAGCTCCCCTTCGCACAGCGCCTCGAGCAATTGGTCGAGTTCGCCGGGCTGCGGAGCAGGAGGCGAGTGCGGGGTATTCACGGGCGTTCCTCGGTCGTCACGCGACGGTTGATGCAGTCGAGCAATTGCTTGCGAATGCGCGTGATCGACTTGTAGACCGAGCGGATCGGACGCCTCAACTCTTTGGCCAACGTCTGCCCGTCGACTCCCGGCGCATAGCGGCGGGTAATTAGTTCGCGGTCGCGCGGCGGAAGTTTTTCAAGACAGTGGACCAGCGCCTCGCTCCGCAATTCGAGCAGTTCGCTGATCTGCTCGGAGTGCGTCGCCACGTGCCGCAAGAACTCCTCCCCCAGCGGCCGCAAGTCGCCCCGCCGCTCGCGGTACTTGAGCGCCTCGAAGTACGCCACCCGCGCCGCCCAAGCGCCGAAGTTGCTTCCCGGCTCGAACGCGCCGAACTTGCTCCACAGAATCAGATTCGTTTCCTGAAGTAGCTCCTCGGCGTCGGCCGGGTTGGCCACGAGCGAGAGCAGATAGATGTACAGCCGCCGCTGATGCTGGGCAAAGAGCCGCATGAACTCTTCGACGCGATCGGCGCGGTCCGAGGGCAAGCTCATCATGCAACGTGCCTGGACACTTCTAGAACCTCTTTCATCTCGGTGCTCCACCACGGGCCGCTCACCGCGCACCACTCGAAGCTCCTTACTTCACCCGGCTTTGCCGGCCGAAGGCCCCCTGGAATCTGGCAAAATCCGTAAAAAAGCAGGCGGCACGTGCGCGGCCGTCGGCGATTGCGGTCGAAAGCCCCCGGCCCGCGCGCAAAAAAAACGGCCGGGAGTCCCGCTTGAGCAGAACTCCCGGCCGCTGGAAAACTTCGCGTGCAGCGCCGTGTCGCGCTACTGCGGAAGCTGCGCCACTTCACCCCGCCCACGCGTGGCGAGATACTGGTAGAGCTTCATGTCGATCGAATCGCTGATAAACGTCACCGATCCATCGCCAATGCAGAAGTTCGCACCACTGGCATGCCGGCTGCGGAAGGTTTTGACGTTCGGGTCGTCTTCGTTCTTGCCGGGCAGATCAGCCGAAGCTGGCGTGTAGTTGATCTTGCCGTGCGTGCTGCACCAGTCGTGACTGGAGAGATAGGCCGACGACGACTTGTTAATCTCGGGAATATCTTCACCAATGATCAACGTGTTGCTCAGGCCGTCGCGGAAATCGCTCTCGCGCACGGCGGAGAAAGCGGTTCGCGGCCAGAACGCGCCCATGCAAGTAGTATCGTCCGTACAATTATCCTCATCAGTCGTAAAAGCGCCAGTTGGTGGATCAACATTCCAGCCGGTGTACTGCGTCACTCGTGCATGAGGCGTTCCAGCGGTGGCACCCACGAAGCTAATTCCCAACACGCCTTTATAGTTGGTAACGGCCACATTGTTGCTTGCGCCCCAGTCCGCTTGATCATCGCGCGTCACAACCGACGAATCGGAAGGGCAGTGCAGAACTTCGAGCGGCGTTGCCACCCCACCGGTAGTGAGGCCAAGCGTTGTTGCCATACCGGTTTTGCTGGATACGCTAAAAGCTGTATCAAAAGAATCGTTCGTCGTGCCGCTCGGCCCTTTGGCAAAAATGTCGTATAGCGCCTGCTGCTCGATCTGTGGCAGGATGCTGACGATCCAGCCTTTGCCACTAGCGGCAGTGCCAGTCGGTGCGCTGGCAGCCGGCATGCTCACCGGGAACGTCTTGAAGAGCGTCATGTAGTTGTGGACGGCGAGGCCCAGGTTTTTTAGGTTGTTCGTGCATTGGGCACGGCGGGCCGCTTCGCGGGCGGCTTGAACGGCCGGTAGCAGCAGCGCGATCAAGATGCCGATGATGGCGATCACCACCAGCAGTTCCACAAGCGTAAAGCCAACGTTTCTTCGCGTGCGCACGAGAGAGCCTCCTCCGATAAGCTTGAAGATGAATCGCCTGGCGGGCGGCCGGCAGAAGTGCCGCTTGGGGTGGGCGATCAGGATTTCCGCCTCTGTTCCACTTTTCAGCGCCCGCACTCGTGGCGCCGCCTCGTTCCGCCGCACGGCCGGTGCTGCCAGAGCCAGCCGCGCGAGCTATAGCTTCCCCGCGAACGTGGGAAACAACCTTTCTTATACCCGCTGGGATTTTCCCTGTCTAGCATTTCTCGCTCCAATCCGAGGCTACAGGCTGCGAGCTACGGGCTGTAAGCTAAAAGCCCTGAGCTAAGGTTTGCAAACTTCTGGCGGCTTTCCGCCCTCCGCCCTCCGCCTTCTCTCCGCTTTCCGCTTTCTTCCACTTCGGGGGCTTCCGCTGTCGCGGTGCGCCCCCGCCACCCCTACCTCCCCCGGCCGGTTTGACTATACTTGAGTTCGCTTCCTGCAGCCGTTTCTTGGTTTTTTTCTCAGAAAAAGGTTCCCCCGCTCGTGGCTACGCTCAAACGGATTCTGGTCACCGGCGGTGCCGGCTTTCTCGGCTCGCATCTGTGCGAACGGCTCGTCGCCGAGGGGCATGACGTGATCTGCCTCGACAACTTCTTCACCAGCCAAAAGCAGAACGTCGCCCATCTGCTTGACCGGCCCAATTTCGAGCTGGTGCGGCACGACATCACCCAGCCGATCTATCTGGAAGTCGACCAGATCTACAACCTCGCCTGCCCCGCCGCTCCCGGCCACTACCAGTACAACCCGATCAAGACGATGAAGACCTCGGTGCTCGGGGCGATCGTCGTGCTGGGGATGGCGAAGCGCTGCCACGCCAAGGTGCTGCAAGCTTCGACAAGCGAAATCTACGGCGATCCCGAAATCCATCCCCAGCCCGAGTCGTACCGCGGCGCGGTCAACCCGATCGGCCCCCGCGCCTGTTACGACGAAGGCAAACGGGCAGCCGAAACGCTGTTCATGGACTACCACCGCATGAACCGGGTGAACGTCCGCGTGGTGCGGATCTTCAACACCTACGGCCCGCGCATGCACCCCTACGACGGCCGCGTGGTGTCGAACTTCATCCGCCAAGCCTTGCGCGGCGAAGACATTACGATCTTCGGCGACGGCAGCCAGACGCGCTCGTTCTGTTACCGCGACGATCTGATCGAGGGGATCATTCGCATGATGAACGGCCCGGACGAGTTCGTCGGCCCGGTCAACCTCGGCAATCCGGGCGAGTTCACGATTTTGGAACTTGCCCAACAGGTCATCGAGCTAACCGGCACGCGCTCCAAAATCGTGCACGAGCCACTGCCGCAAGACGACCCGACGCGCCGTCAGCCGGACATCACGCTCGCGCTGCAGCATCTCGACTGGGAGCCGCAAATCCCGCTCGCCGCAGGGCTGAAAAAGACGATCGACTGGTT
>CAYZVT010000130.1:0-11548 GCA_964481585.1 uncultured Pirellulales bacterium | reverse complement strand
GCGCTACGATTCGTCCTGGGTCAACGCGGTACTGGATCTTGGGCATCTGCCGCTGATGGCGGTGGTGACCGGGCTGTTCGGACTCATCCTCGGTCGCCGCTGGATGCGCGCCCTGGCGATGGCGGTCGGCCTGGCGGCGCTGCTGGAGCTAGGGCAATGGGCGTCGGGCCGGGTGCCAAGTTATTTTGACTTTTTCGTCGGTACGCTCGGCGCCTTGCTCGCGGTGGTCGAGGTCCACCTGCTCTGGGCAGAGCGCGGAGGCCGACGAGCGACGGCGGCGCTACTGCTCGCCCTGCTCGCGTTTGCATGGCCCCTCGCCGCGCGGTGGCCCGTGCTCGACGAGGCGTACCGAGAGTACCGACGTTTTCCTGAAATCTACGGGCCACACACAAATTGGAACTTGCCGCACTGGTACACCGGGGGCGCTACGGTCGGGCGTGTCGCCGAGCGGGGGCGGGACGCGTGGCTGGGCCGAATCACCTTCCATCCCCGCGAGCAGGGCTACAGCGACGTAATCTTCTACCCCGTCGTCCATGACTGGCGCGGGTATCGGCGCGTCTGCTGCGAGTTTTCGTTTGCAGGGCCTCCGCTGACGGTGATGATGAGCGTCCGCGACGCCCCCGAGGTCGCGCCGCATCTGAAGCGCTACAATCTGCGGCGGACCTACCAGGCGGGACGGCATGTGGTGTGTTTTGATCTGGAGCAACTCGCGGCGGGCGGGCCGTATTCGCCGGTCGTGCTTTCGCGCATCCACACCTTCCGCCTTGTCGTCTCCGGCATCCAGCAGCCGCGCACGCTCTACGTACACCGCCTCTATCTGGAATAGCCGTAAAAGAGCTGCGCAGAAGGTCGCTGTCACGACCGCGCAAGATGCCACGCCTTAGCGACCGGCCGCGCCCACTTCGGCCATGCTGCTTGCATAGCCGGCCGGTTGAGCAGTTGGGGCCGGCTCTGCCGCCGTCGTTCCCGCCATCCGCTGCGGCTTGTTGAGGAATCGTGCTTCCACCGCGCGGTAGAAGGCCCAGCCGCAGAGGACGGAAACGGCGAGGCAGAGCGGCACCGTGACCGAGAGCGTCACGAGAGAACTATTCCAGCCGCCGAGATAGAGGGCCTTGCTGATGGCCCGTACCGGCAGCGCGTGGACGAGATACAGACTATAGCACATGGTGCCACAGAACAGCAGTGGCCCCGCGACGCGCGCCTTCACCAGCCTTGCGTCCCACGGCTGGATCGCCAGGAGCAGGATGGCGAACGCCAACGCGAAGCTGGTGCCGCTGAAAAATGGTCCCTTTACCACGACGGAGACTGCTACGCCCGCTAGTAACGTGGCGTAAGCGGCGGCCGAGTGCCAGCCGCGGCCGTAGTTTCTCACGTAGTAGACGAGGATGCCGGCGGCGAACATCAGCCAAGCGCCGTCAAAGAAAAAGCCGCCGATGTCGATCTGCCAAACGTAACAGCCGAGCATGAGGGCCAGTGCGGCCAGTGTGGTAACGAGCGCGGCGCTGAAAAACCGCCGCGTGGAGAAGCAGAGCAGCAAGCCCGTCACCGCGTAGAATTGTTCTTCGTAGCAGAGCGTCCACGAGTGGCCGACAAAGTGCCCGCGCCCTTCGCCGATCAGATGGTGCCGCCAGCTCTCGGTCAGGGTCAGATTGCCGAACCACTGCCAGGGCGTGAACCACCAGGGGCGTAGGTGCGGCCGGGGCTGGCTGGAGAGAAAACCGGGAAAGAGAAGATAATCGAGGATCACAACGAACAGGACCGACAGCACCACAACGGCCCAGTAGGGCGGAAAGATCCGCCGAAAGCGGCGCGTGAAATAGGTTGTAATCGCGTGCGGACGCCGGCGCGTCGAATCGGCCGTGGCCGCAATGCAGTAGCCGCTAATGACGAAAAACATCGGCACGCCGACCCACATGTGCCGCATCGTACCCAGCAGCAGCGCCGCGCCGCGCTCGCCCCATCCGGCAGTAGCGGGTAGCGCTCCGGCCGAGCCATGGTGGATCAATGTCGCGTGATAGAAGATCACCAGCAGGCAGGCGACCCCGCGCCACAGGTCGAGCGAATGATACCGCGGAGCGCGGGGCAGAGCGAACGAAGGCGTCCCCGCCGGCCGGACTTGCGGAGCGGCCACGCTGCTCATGGGATGCCTCGCACGATAGGCGGGCCGAGGAGCCGCGTTAGAAAAACCGGCAGCCGCTTCCATGTCGCGATCAGCCGCTGATTGCGGGCACTGTCGGGGCGCATGTGGGAGACATCGCCCTTGCGGACGTAGTACTGCCAGACAGCCGGCTCGGGATGAGCGCCCCACTGCTTTTTAAAGCGGTAGGTGTTGCTCTCCTCGCTGCTGCGGCCAAAGTCGAAGGTCGTCTGCCCGCGCTCGATCGCGCGTTGCAGTAGGTGCCAGTACATGAGCATGTTCGCGTTGGTCGCGTTGAACTGCCGTAGCGTGCTGGCGCTGGGTACTTCCGTCACCCCTTCACCATGAACCAGCAGGGCGCCGCCGATCGGTTGCCCTGCCTGACGCACGATGCAAAGTTCCGCGTCTCCCGGAAGTCGGGCGAGCACGCCGGCAAAGAGTCGACGACTAAAGACCGGCGTTCCCAAATCGCGCATGTTGTGGCTGAACACGTGGTAAAAATCGTCGAGCAGCTCGCGTGTTCCCCAGTGAACGGTCAGGCCGTTTTTCTCGCCCTTGCGCACTTGGTTGCGGACTTTGGGATCAAACCGCTTCCACAGTTCTTCCGCCGACTGCGGCAGGTCCAGTCGCATGTGAACCTTGCTCGTCAGCGCGTAATTGAAAGCGGGGTGGGAATGCTCGCGCTCGTGACGCAGCTCCAGATGGCGCACGTCGAGCCGATCGGCCAGCTCGACCGCCTCGTCGATCAGCGCGGCGGTAACGACCTCGTCCTGAGCTGCCACGCCGCCGGTATTGAGGTACGGCAGGCTCACCAGAAACCGCCCAAAGAGCAGGCTGCGGACGTACATCAGTGGCAGCAGCCCCACCGTGCGTCCCTCGCGCGTCGCTTCGAGCACATACGGCTGCTGTTTCAGTCCGCGCTCAAGGATGTTGAGCCACTGCAGCCGGCTGCTGGGCGCAAGCAGGCCCTGCTCCCGCACGAACTGCTGCCAGTGCGGCAGGCGTTCGGCGAGTTCTTGCCGCTCAAAGAGGCGGGTTTCGACATTCGCAGCGGCAATCGCCATGAAAGTGGAAACGTAGGGTTAGGAAGCGTGAGCCGCCGTTGCGCGGCCGAGCAAATCGTCGTAGATGGCGGTAATCTTCTGCATCCGTTTGGCAAAGCAGTAGCGTGTTTCGATCGTCTGCCGCGCGGCGGTGCGGAGCCTTTCGCGGAACTGGCCCTCGTCGGTTACGATACGCTCCAGCGCCGCCGTCAGTTCCATTTCGTTCCCCGGCTCGACGAGCAGGCCGTTTCGCTCGTGCTCGATCAGGTGCGGCACGCCTGCCACGCGCGTCGAGACGACCGGCACTCCGAGGGCCATCGCTTCCAGCAGCACGTTGGGAAGTCCTTCGCGCAGACTGCTGAGGCAAAACACGTCCATCGCCTGATACAGTTCCGTCACGTCGTCGCGGAAGCCGAGCAGCCGTATTTGGTCCTGCCGGCCCAGGTCCGCGATGAGTTTTTGTAGCTGGGGTTTTTGGTCCCCTTCGCCCAGGATCACCAGATCGACAGGCAGGCCTCGTGCGAGTAGTGGGTCGACGGCCCGAACGAGCCGGTCAAAGCCTTTTTCTTCCGAGAGCCGGCCGGCGGCCCCGACGAGTACCCGCCCCGGATCAAAACCCAGCCGCCGCTTGGCTTCCTCAATCGTAACCTGCCGCTGGAATTTCTGCACGTCAATGGCGTTCTCGACCAGCAGGCAGTTCGCCTGCGGCACGCCGGCCTCCAGGCATCGCTCCTGCAAATCGGGCGAAACGCAGATTACCCGCTCGTAGTACTTGAGACAAAAACGGTCGATGCCGTAGTAGAGGGGCGTGCGGCGGGTGAAGCGCACCCAGCCGTGGACGGTCGTCACGAGCCGCATCGGCCAGAACCTTTGGAGCAGCAGGCCGAGGGCGTTGCTCTTGTAGTCGTGCCCGTGCCAGATCGCCACGTTGTACTGCCGGCAAAGCCGCAAAAGTTGCGTCACGACCCGCAGATCCCAAGCCCCGCGATCGTCAATCACTTCCAGCGGCGCGTCCCACTGGGCGGCTCGCTTGCGGAGTGCCTCGAACGCCGCGTCGCCCGGCGGACGCATGTACGCGCACACGCCCTGGTAGCCCAGTTCCTGGAGGAAGCGGGGCGAGCTAAGAATCGTTTTTTCCGGGCCGCCTCCGGCGCCGCTCACCACCCGCGCGTGCAGCACGACCGGCAGGGAAACTGCCGAATCAGCACGAGCGGCCGGGCGGGTGGTGGTGTCGGTCATGCGGCGGGAACGTCGTGAAGGGGCTACGCGAGTGCGTACTGCTGAAACTGCCGCGCCTTGGCGGCCCAGCTTTCTTGGCGAAGCCGATCCGGCGGGGCTTGGCTGGCCGAGGCAGGCTCAGTTTCCAAGTGACGGCGCACCGCGGCCGAAAACTCGGCCGCCGTCGCGGTCTGCTCCAAATAGTCCGCCCACGCTTGTGCGGCCGGCAGCTGGCGTACGACGACGGGTTTGCCGGTCGCCAGATATTCCTTGAGCTTAAGCGGTTGCATCGCCCGCGTCACGGGAAGATCGCGGTAAGGCATGATGAGCACCCGCGCCTCGGCCGCCAAGCGCGGCAACTCATTGTAGGGCAGCGGCGGCAGGTAGTGGACGCGCGGGATTTGCCAAAGAGCCGGATCAGGCTCCTGTTGAGGGCCGGCGAGTACGATCGTCCCCTCGCGCATCGCGCCCGCCAGATGCCGCAGGAAGTCCACATCCATCCGCTGATCCACCACCCCCCAGAATACCGCTAGTGGCCGTTCCACCCCCCCTAGCTGCGGCAGCGGCAACTGCTCTCTGCTGGACTGCCAGTGATCGAGATCCACGCCGTGGGTTAACAGCGCGGCTTCGCGGCCCAGCGCTGCCAGCCGCTCTTGCAGGTTTTCGCTCACGGCCAGCAGTACGTCGACCCTGCTCACCAAGTCCTGTTCCATCTCGGCCATCGCTTGCTGGTCGAGGCCCGGCCAAACGCTAAAGTCGTCGACGCAGTAGTACACCCACCGCTGGACCGGGAGCGAGCCGACCAAATCCGCCACGATGGGCAAGGTCGTGATCGCCCTCACCGGCTGCGGCATCGCCTCAACAATTGGCGCAAGACCGCGAAGTAGAAGCCGGCGGTTGAGCCAGCGGTCGCGCGGGTGGCTGAACCAGGGCCACATCTTCGGGCTAACCACCTTTAGCCCCGCCGGCCGTTGCGCGTCTTCGGCCTTGGCGGGCCTGAGCCACTGACCGGCCTTTTCCAGTCCCCGGCGCACGGTGGCCAAATTGAGCGCCGGCCGCCGGGTGCCGATCGTGTTCACCCAGCAGACCGGGTACTCGGCGAGAAGCTGCGCGACGAGGTGCTGGCAACTTGAGGGATGCCGGCCCCAGTCGTCGGAGAAGACCAGCAGCGAACCCCGCCCGCCGCGCAGCTCAGCGTTCACCGAGCATCTCCTCATACAGCCGTGCGTAGGCCGCGTGCATCTGCGCTTCGGAAAACATCGCTTCGGCCCGAGCGCGACCGGCAGCGCCGAACTGGTGCCGCAATTCTGCATCGTCAACCAAACGAATCACGGCCTGCGCCAGTCCCGCATCGTCGCCCGAAGGGGCCAGCAGTCCGGTCTCTCCATCGAGGACCACTTCCCCGACGCCGCCGACATCGGTGGAGACGATCGGCAGCCGCCGCGCCATGGCCTCAATAAACGTGACGGGGATGCCCTCGCTTACGCTCGTCAGCAGAAACAAATCCGCCGCCGCCAGCAGCCGTGGCACATCCTTTCGCAATCCCAACATGCGGATGTACGGCTCTAGCCTTCTCGCGCGCACCTCGCGGTCGATCAACTCCTGCTCCGGTCCCTCGCCGACCAGGACGAGCCGCACCTGCGGTCGCTCGCGGACAACACGCTCTAGCGTCCGAATCGCCGTCGCGTGGTCCTTGAGTCCGTCGAGGCGGGCGACCTGAATCATCACGAAATCATCCGCATTGACACCAATCTCGCGGCGCACGGCGGCCTGGTCGGCCGGCGGCGCGGCAAAGGTCGCCAAATCCGCTCCGTTATAGATCACGCCGACGCGCTCGGCCGGGATGCCCTCGTTGTGAATCAAAGCCTGCCGCACCGATTCCCCGACGCCGACCACGCGATCGCGCTTCCGCAGCAGCAGACGGTTAAAGAGGATTCGCTTGCGACGGGGGTAATCGGGATACCAGCGGCCGTGCTCGGTGAACAGAATCGGCGGTCGGCGACGAAGGATGCCGGAAGCAATCGCGTAGGAAAACGGAGTGTACTGATGGGCGTGCAGCAGATCCACTTCCGCGTCGCGGCATAACCGCGACAGCCGCCGCGCACAGCCAAAATCGAAGCCCGGCTGGCGTGTCAAGTGCTCCACCTGAAACCCCTGTTCGCGCAGCTCTTCGCCGAGCGGCCCGGTGTCGTCGAGGCAGGCAAACACAAAGCGAAAGCGCTCGCTCAACTGCCCCGCGATCCGAGCGGCCAAAACCTCCGCGCCGCCGATGTTGAGGCTATGAAGCACCTGACAGACAGTAGGCTGCCGGGACCGCACGCGCGCCGGCTGCCTCGCGGCATCGGCCGAACCGGACGGCGAGGACGGATTGACGGGAGCCGTAGTCATGGGAACGGAAGGACTGTCCGCTGGTTAGAGATTGCGCGCTGTACCACCGGTGCCAGCCGCTGCCGGGGCGCTCTGTTCGAGCCGGCGCTGCCCGAGTTCGCAGATCATCAGCGCCATGAGCAAGAAGGTGTGGTTATGGCGATCCCCCAGATGACGATCCACCACGGCACGCACGGTATCGGGATTGAAGATGCCCCGCTCTAGGCATTGCTCGCCCAGCAAAATATCGCGGACCGTCGGCGCTAGCTCGCGCCGCAGCCACAGCCCCAGCCGCTCATACGGCTGGTAGCCGGGCACGCCGAGTTTGGCAAAGACGCGGTTGCGGAAGCTCGCCGCGCGCTGCCAAGCGCGGCTGGCCTCGATCCGCGTGCCCGTGTTGACGTTGACCACATTCAGAAACTCGGGTCGATGCTTGCGCAAAATGTGCGCCTGAATTCGTTCGTTCAGCTTCATCGACGGGGGAGCCGCCAGCAGCAGCGGCACCAGGTCGTTGTCGAGGTACGGCAGCCGCGTTTCAGCGACCGAGCCGATCTTCGCCAGCGAGAGGGTTGTCTCCCGCCGCAGTCGCTGGTTCACAAAGAGGTGCCAGATCCGTTGCAGCGGCGGGTCAATTCCGGCGGACTGAGCAAGGCATTGCTGCATCGACTCGCGTGCCAGCGCCGCCGTGTCGGTCTGCTTTGCGGCGAACAGCGGACCTTCGACGCCGTCGAGCATGAACGCTTGCAGGTGGCGGAAAAGCCAGGCTTCGAGGCTTGCTTGGTCACGAATCGCCAACGCCTCCTGATCGAGCGAGAAGGCGTACGCCTTCTGCATGTGCATCAACTCGCCCGCGTGGCCGCGCAAGAGGACTTCGATGCCAAACTGGCGATAGACCGGCAGCGTCGGCATGACGATGCACTGCGAGAGGTATTGCCCGTCGGTGAGATCGACCATCCCCTCGAGGTGCTGCCGGAAGTTGCCCAAAAACTTCGTATCGAGGATATAGCTGTGATGCTGACAGCCGGCCAGTTCCGCCATCTCGCGCGCGGAGCGGTGGTCCTGGCTGCCGGCAACGCCGAGGCAGACCGTTTGTAGCTGCGTCTTACGGCAGTCGATGACGCCGAGAATCGTGCGTGCGTCGAGACCGCCGGAGAGCGATAGCCCCAGTTGCTCGGTATCCACCGTGCGGCGCTCGACGGCGGCGGCAAAGGCGGCGTCGATTTGTTCGAGCCACTCGGCCGGCTCGCGCTCCGGCACGGCGGCAGCTTCGGAAAGCTGCCAGTACGGGCGGTGCGATCGTTGTTCCTTGTCGGCGTCATACTGGAGGACTGCCGCCGCCGGCAAGACCTCGACGGCTTCGAGCGAAGTATCGCGATTGAGGTACTGACCAAAGGTAAAGAATTGGGCCAGACCTCGCCAGTTCGGCGCACGTGATACGTCCGAGTCCGTGGTGAGTGCGCGGATGCTGGAGGCGAAGAGCAGCTTGCCCGGTAGCTGCGTGATGTACAGCGGGCGCATTCCGAAGCGATCGTTGACGAGCGTTAGCTGCCGCGTCGGGTGATCCCAGATGGCCGCGACAAACGAGCCGTGCAAGTCGCGTAGGAACGACTCGCCGAGCTTGGCGTAGCCAGCGAGGAGGACTTCCGCGTGGCTTTCGGTGTCAAACTGGCATCCGAGTTTTCGTAGTTGGTTGCGCAGCCGGTCGGGCTGGTAAAGCTCGCCGTCCATCACGGCTAGCCGCGTTCGCTCTTGGTTCCAAACCGGCTGTTCGCTTTGATTCACAAACCCGAGCGTCATGCGGCCCAGCGCGATGCCGCGCGCGGCATCGACGTGTTGATTCTCGACATACCAGGAGTGGTGCCGCAGCGCGGCGAGCATCGCCGAGAGCGCGGACGAAAGCTCGCCGTCGCCTGAGGTGCTGATGATTCCACAAATTCCGGGCATGGATCGGTGTTCCTCGGCCGGCTGGCCTGGACCGTGTAAGTCCAGACTTGGCCGAAAGCGGTGCTAAGGCGTTCTGTTAGGAGCCATTTTGAGGCGCCGCAGTTGAGCGGCGAACCGTTTCGCCCGCCGATTTGCTTGGCGGGCAATAATAGACGTGAATCGTGCGGTCGATAGGCCCTGTGCGAGCGGGAAAGCTCGCCTTCGGCTGGCAGTGTCTGGCAAACCACGCCTGATAGTTGGGCGTGACATGCGAGGCTTTGACAAGGAACCACGCTTCCTCGTCGAGCGTCTCCGGCGGTGCGTCGGGCACGGGCTTGACCTGTTCGGCCAAGGCTTCGCTCTCTGGCTGCGGCGCGTACCAGCGATCCGCCGAGGTGAGATCGAGATAATGCCCGACGACCTGCGGCACGGTAGCGTAAATCGTCGGCAGCGGCGTGGCCCCGTCGATCGGGATGGCCTGGCGGAGATAGGCCGCACCTTCCTGCCAGCGGGGGCGGTCGCCATGTGCGGCAGTGTAATAAAGTCCAAGGAAAGCAGCGTAATAAATGCCCGCCAGCGCTGCCGTGGTCAGGGCGAGCTTCCGCCAACCGAACCTGTAAAGTCCGACCAGCGTCACCGCCGCCAAGCCTGCGGCTCCGTGGATCGCGATGAAGGCGTGATACCAAGTCGTGTTCGCCATCGCGAGCACGCCGAGGGTCAGTAGCTCCAGATTTGGAATCACCCCCAGGGCAAACAGCAGCAAATACATCCGTGGCGGAACCCGCTTCCAAAATAGCGGCGACAGCGCCGCCAGCGCGAGCATCGGTAGGCCGTAATACGCCGCGATGCGGACCAGCATCGGCAGGGGAGGTTGATAAACGGGCGGCGGACCGGCGACGCCGGAAGCCTGGAACTGGCGAAACTGCGGCGCGAGTAACACCAGGCCGAGCAGCATCGGCGCCAGCGCCGCAAGAATCCTCTTCCAGCCGTAACGGGCCGTGTTTTGTCGCAGGGCGAAGACGAGCAACAAGTAACCAACGTAGACCGGTAGCAGCAGTACGGCCGTAAAGTGAATCTTCAGGGCCAGCACAAACAACAGACCCGACGAAATCAGCTTCCAGTATTTGCCCTCTTCCAGCCCATCAAAAAATAGCCACAACGATCCCATGCCGGCCGCCGCGAGCATCGTGTAGTACCGCACCGACTGCGACCAAAACAAATGCCCCAGGGCCACGCTTAACAGCAGCGCGGCGATGACTCCTAGCGCCGGGGAGCCATGTTTGCGGCACAGTCCGTAGGTCAGCCCGATGCTCAGTAGCCCGAACGCTCCCGCTAGTGCCCGTCCCGCAGCAACCGAGACGCCGGTTAGTTCGTAGAGCCAACCGAGCAGGACGAAAAACGGGGGAAAGACCTGCACGAAGAAGTGACGCTGGTACTGCGAGAAGTAAACGCTCATCTCCTCGTCTTGCCACAGGCTCCACTGGCCAATGCCCAGCGCGCGGAGCACCCCGGCCAAAAGCAGCACCAGCGCAAGCGCCCCCCACGACTGCATCCAGCGGGCTGCGGGCGGACTGGCCGGATCGCTCAAGAAGCTACTCCTGAAAGGTGGCGAGCGGCCGAAAGCCTACGACGTGGCCGATGTCTGCGGCGAAGCAGCGGCGGATCGTTCGGGAGTCTTGCCGGTCGTTTCGATTTTCTCTCCCGCTTCCTCGTGGTACTCCTGTTCGGTATTCACCGCCCACAGATTCGCCTTGTCGGTGATGCCGGCGTTGATATTGTCGACCGCGACCATCGCGGTGAGCATCGAGTGGTCCTGGTTGTTGTAGCGGTGCATGCCATTGCGGCCGATCAGGAACAGATTCTCGAAGCTGTCGACAAACTTCCGTAGCTCCGGAAAACGGTCATAGGTGCCAAAGTAGGCGGGGTAGGTCTTGGGCATCCGCAGCACGGTGGCGTCCACCACCTTGCTGGCCTTGACGATGCCCATGTTGCTCATTTCCTTCTTGGCCAGGCTGACCAAATCTTCATCCCGCATCTTCCACAGGTCGTCGGTCTCAAAGCAGAAGTACTCCAGCCCGATCCACACCTTGGACGAATCGGCGACCATATAAGGGCTCCAATTGTTGAAGATTTGGAGCCGCCCCACCAGTGCGTCGGGTTCTTGGATGTAGATCCAGTTGTCCTTGATAAGCTGCTTGCCACGCGGGCCTTTGTCGCTGACCTCCAGTTCCTCGACCAGCAGCCCAACGGTGATAAAGTCGCGGTAAATCAGCCCCTCGGACACTTCGCGGACATTGGCCGGCACATCGGCGTCGAGGCCGCGAATCAGCTCCTGCACGGGCATCGTGGAAAAGACGTAGTCACCCTCGTAGCGGGCCACTTCGCCCGTCTCGGCGTTTTCCACTTCCAAGCCGGTAACGCGCTCGCCTTCGGTGAACAGTTGGCGGACGTTCCTGTGCGTGTGGATCTCGCCCCCTTGCTCCTGAACGATTCGCGCCACCTCTTCCCAAAGTTGGCCCGGGCCTAGTTTCGGATACAGAAACCGCTCGATGAGCGAGGTTTCCGTCTGCTTCTGAGCCACGTCTTGCGTGCGGCCGGGAAGGAGTTTCCCGGCGGCGTGTTTGAGCGATTTGAGAATCGAGAGGCCCTTGATCCGCTGCGCGCCCCACTCGGCGCTGATTTCGCGGCACTCGATGCCCCACACCTTTTCGGTGTACGACTTGAAGAACGTTTGATACAGTTCGCGGCCAAAGCGATTAATAAAAAACTCTTCGAGGTTCTTCTCCGGCTTGATCTGGTTCACCATGCTCCGCATGTAGCTCAGGCCAATCCGCATCGTGCGCATCACGCCCAGCTTGGT
>CAYZVT010000129.1:0-11550 GCA_964481585.1 uncultured Pirellulales bacterium | reverse complement strand
CCTTCCCATAATCGACTTGCACCAAAAACAGTCCCTGCGGCGGCGCGGTCGGGCCGGCTTGGCTGCGGTTGGTGGCGCGGAGGACTTCCGCGGGCCAGGCTTCGCTCTGGGCGCCGCGGCCGACTTCGGTGAGGGTGCCGACGATGGCGCGGACCATGTTGTACAAAAAGCCGTCGGCTTCGACGTCGACGGCGATCTCGTCGTGGCGGCCTTCTGGGCCGCGCCGGACGGAGATGTCGGTGATGGTCCGCACGGTGCTCGCCCGTTCGGCTCCGGCGGATTGGAAACTGCAAAAGTCGTGCGTGCCGCGCAGCGCCTGCGCCGCGCGGTGCATCGCCTCGGCGTCGAGGCGGACGTGCCACTGCCAGAGGTAGCGGCGGCGAAACAGATCGCGGACCGGTCCGTCGTAGAGGAAGTATCGGTAGCGCTTCTTCACCGCGTCGCGGACCGCGTGAAAATCATCCGGGGCTGCTTCCACCTCCCGCACGACCATGTCCTCCGGCAACTCGGCGTTCAGCGCGCGTCGAAGCACCTGCGGCGCAAGACGGCTCGTGGTCGACAGGCTGACGACCTGCCCCAGGGCATGCACGCCGGAATCGGTCCGGCCGCTGGCCACCGTGCGAATCGCCTCGCCGGTAATCTTCCGCAGCGTCCGCTCCAGCGTCTCCTGCACGGTCGGCTGCCCCGGCTGAATCTGCCAGCCGGCGTAGTTCGTGCCGTCGTAGGAAAGCGTAAGTTTGAGCCAGCGCATGGGGGAAAAGCGGAAAGCGGAAAGCGGAAAGCGGTGCTGACGCAGTTTGCAAACGGATCGGCGATGCCTCACGCGCGAGCGCGGCTTTCCGCTTTCCGCTTTCCGCTTTTTTTCAATTACACGGTCGCTTGCAGCTTCGCCAACAGCTCGCCAATCTGCACGGCGTTCGTCGCCGCGCCTTTGCGGAGGTTGTCGCTGACGCACCAGAAGGCGATGCCGGTGGGGCTGGAGAGGTCTTCGCGGATGCGCCCGATGAACACTTCGTCGCGCTCGTCGCAGGTGCTCGGCATCGGGTATTGTTTCTCGGCCAGATCGTCGACGACGACAATGCCAGCCGTGGCGGCGAATAGCCGGCGGGCTTCGTCGGCCGTGATCTTCTTTTCGGTTTCGACCAGAATGCTTTCGCTGTGGCAGTTCGACACCGGCACGCGGACGCAGGTTGGGCAGACCTGGATCGTCTCATCGCCCAGAATTTTACGCGTCTCGAAAACCATCTTCATCTCTTCCGAAGTATAGCCTTCGTGCTTCGGCGAGCCGATCTGCGGAATGAGGTTGAAAGCGATTGGATGGGCGAACGTCTCGTACTGGTAATCGCTGCCGTCGAGAAAAGCCTTGCTGCCGGCGATCAGGTCGCGCTGCCCGGCGACCCCTGCCCCGCTCGTGGCTTGGTAGGTGCTCACCACGACGCGCTTTACGCGGCCGGCATCATGGAGCGGCTTGAGCGCGAGGACCATCTGCGTCGTCGAACAGTTGGGGCTGGCGATGATGCCTTGGTGCTGACGGACGGCCTGCGGGTTGACCTCCGGCACCACGAGCGGCACTTCCGGCTTCATCCGCCAATAGCCGCTCTCGTCGACGACGACACAGCCCCGCTGCACCGCCCAGGGAGCGAACTCCTTGGCCGTCTCGTCAGGCGTGCTGCCGATCGCCAACTCGACCCCCGCGAACGACTCGGGCCGCAACGCTTCGACCGGGTACTGCTGACCGGCGAAGGTGATCGTCTTACCGGCCGAGCGTGCGGAGGCGAGGAACTTGAACCGCTTGGCCGGAAACTTCCGCTGCTCCAAAAGCTGCAAAATGATCTGGCCCACCGCCCCCGTAGCACCAACGACCGCGACTGTCTCAAACACCGTCAAATCCCCCAAGAAACGGCGAAGCCTACCGCCCGCCATAAAAAAGAACCGGCAAACGCTCGATTATAGCCATCGGGCCGCAAATCCTGCAATTGGCTAAGAAGCCGGGGAGGCTGTGCGCTGGAAGCTATAGGCCATGAGCTAGACGCGCGCTGACTTTCCCTTCTCGCGTGTGCTGCACCTCTTTTCGCCTTCCGCTTTCGCGGCGCGCCCCCGCCACCCTGTCTACGCCACCCTGTCTACGCCGGCTTGGCTTCGATGGCGGCGTTCAGGCGAAAGACGACCGGGTGCATCAGGCCATGAACGAAGCCGGGCGAGAGGAACGCCAGGTTGCCGATCAGCATCACCAGGCCAAAGGTAACCATGCCGAGCGAGAGCGCGATTCCGCCATGGATGGCGACGGCCAGCAGCAGCATGATCGGCCGCAGCGCGCGGTTCCAAATCAGTGCAATGTAGAAGACTTCCCAGAAGATCGTTACATGCGTGAGCAGCGCCACGAATTTTGGCCAGCCGGCGAGCCAGGTCAGGTCGAGCGATTGGTATTCGAGATTCGCCACCGCCTGCCAGACCGCCGTGCCGTCCCACCAGGAACTGCCTTGCAGTTTGTCGATGCCCGAGAACAAGTAGATGATGCACATATGCAGTTGGATCAGCCGGATGGCGAGGTTCGCGCCGACGCTCGACTCGACTGCGGGGGCGATTCCGCCATGGCGACGGCGTGCGAGCCAGCGGTCGACCGAATAGTACGCTCCGCAGGGGCCGAGCATCAGATACATGGCGAGCATGCAGTTGATCTTGTCGAGGCCGAAGAAGGCCGGCTGCGCGCGATGCACATACGCCACCGCCAACAGATACGCGAGCACCGCCACGACGCGACTGCGGTAGCCCACCATCAGAAGAAAGAAAACCACCAGCGCCGCCAGATGCACGATCCAGAGCATCACCGGCGACTGAACGTACCACAAATGGCTCCAAAAGAGCAGCGGCCGGGTGCCCTCCGCTTCGGGCATTCGCGCCAGTTGGTCCTCGAACACCTGCGGCGGAAGCCAGCCCTCGGGGCCGAAGAAGGCTTGCAGATCGTAGGACCAGACGAGATGGGTGTAGAGCAACATCGCACCGGCGCAGACGCGAATCAGCGAGAGCACCACCGGGTCGGTCGGCGTGAACCAAAAGCGGTTCCAGCCGGCGACCGCCGCGCGGAAGTAATCGACGACCTCTTGGCGTAGCGTCTGCATCAGCGTCTCCCCCCTGCCCTGTCGTAAGGGGACATCATCACGGGCGCGTATTCCGTCGCCGGCTGCATCGGCAGCGCCACCGGCTGCGGAGCAAGCGGCTGTGGCACGTCGAGCGGTCGCACGTCCGCCCTGCCCTGCTCGTCAATCGTGGCGGTGCCGACCAGATAGTAGGTGCTCGGATCGTCAAGCTCCATCCCCTGCCGCACCTGTTCGGTCGAGAGCAGTCGGTGTTCGACGTATTGCAGCCGCACGCTACGGCCATCGTGCTGGCGCAGCAAATGCCGGGCGAACGACTCGGGCAGCGAGAGCGGCCATTCGCTCGCTTGCGAACTGAGCATGAAGTGTCGGTGGTAGCGCAGCCGGGGCCAGTGCTCCTTGCGGTCGGGCAGCACGCCCTCGACGACGCGGCCATCCTGCGTTTGCACCTCGTAGCGAATCAAATAACTCGAACCGGGGTTGGGCGAGAAAAAGCCGTAGCCGTGGTTCAAGTACGCCACGTCCAGATACGGACGAAACAGCCGCTGTAGCGAGCGGAATAGTTCCGAGCCGCCGCCGGGCGAGAGGCTCATCGGCGCGACGAAGACCGCCGCCACATGCAGCGCCAACAGCACGCTCGCGACGGCGCGGACGGCCGGCTGCTCGATCCGCCGCGTGGCGTCGGCCGGTTGGGGTTGCGCGGTGCGCTTCATGGCGGAGCGGGTCCCTCACGGGGGGCAGCAAGCCGGGCTGCCCGGGTCGGCGCGGCGTTTCGTCCCTGAAAGCCGGCGCGGCTCTAAGGCAGCTTATCGACCGCCGCCCGAAGTAAGCTCCATGCTCGAACGTGCGATCGGCGAACAAGCAAAAACCCTCGCACCGGTGTTGGCCGATGCGAGGGTTTTGCGGACTAGAACAACTTACGCAACGACGCAGAGCTTAACGCACCTGTGCGGCCAAACGGTCGGCCGGCTGGGCGTCGAAGGTAAACTCAAGCTCTTGCGGCTCCCCACCCACGAGGCGGATCGACCGCTCTTGGCTCACGAGCTTCCCGCCGCGCTCGACCGTCACCCGCACGATGTAGTTTTCCCACTCGCTGCCCGGGGCAAGACGGGTGGTGGTGAACTGCCGCACTTCGCCAGTCTGGCGGGTGGGACGATCCGACAGGAAGACCCGCGCATCGCTCGGCACCCGCACGGTGAGCTTCGTTTCGGCCGGCTTCTCGGCCACCTGCGGCCCAGCCGCCGGTGCGCCGAAGGCCAGCGCCGCGTTGCCGCCGCCGCTGAGCCGGATGGTCTTCGTCTCGGTCACCGGCTGGCCGTCGCGGACGTATTCCGCACGAACCGCGAAGGTGTAGGTGCGACCCGGCTCCAAACCGCGCGAAACGTAGCGACGCACCGCGCCGGTCGAGCGGGTTTGCAGATCATTGACGTACACGCGGGCATCGGCCGGCACGGCGACCGTGAAGACCGCGCTGTTCAGGCTCGCCATGCCATCGCCGGCAGCCGGAGGCGGCACCGGAGCGGGCGCGCCGTCAGCGGGTGCGCCTGCGGGGGGCGCGGCCGGAGGAAGCGGCTGCTGCGGTCCGACGGGCATGCCGGCGTCGAAGCCCGGCTCGTAAATCGGCCCCCAACCGCCGCTGGAAGAACTGCCGCCAGAATAATGGCCGCCCCAGCCCCCGCTGGAGGAGCTGCCGCCGTAGTAGCCGCCCCAGCCCCCGCTAGAGGAGCTGCCGTAGCCGGCGTAGTGATGCTTCCAGCTATGGCGCGCGCGCCAGCCGCCCCAGCTCCCGCTGGAGCCGCCCCAACTGCCGCTGGAGGAGCTTCCCCCCCAACTGCCGCTCGATCCGCCGTGGCCGAAGGCCATCGCTTCTCCCGAGGCGAGTGTCAGCATGCCGACGGCAATCGCCACTGCTGCCCCTATTCGCGTCCATGTGCCGTGTGTCATTGGTGAGAACTCCTGACGTGTCAAAGGAACTAAGATGCCTGGCCCCGGACTTCCAACATACCAACCGGAGGCGGTAGTTCAAGCAGTTCAGGCAGCTTTTCTTGCCTCGGAGGGCTAGGTAAATTACCGAGGTTCTGACAGGGATTTTCTTGCTGTTGCTGGAAAAGGGAGAAAGGAGCTATTAGCTTTTTAGCCCTCAGCCATTAGCTATCAGCCTTCAGCTTTCAGCGTTAAGAGCGCACGGCCTTCCTTCTCGCGCGGGCTGCACCTCGTTTCGCCCGCAGCCCCCAGGCCGGATAGCGCTCTGACCTTCCAAAGAATCGAAGTCCGCTCTTTCGATTCCCGCCTGCGCGGAAAGGACGGAGGTTAACAGCCAATAGCTAACAGCTAGCAGCTAGCAGCTATTAGCTAAAGCTCGATTGCTCTGGGGGCGCGGCGGGCGTGGCTCCTATAATCGCTGGCCATGAGCAGGCTGTTGCGCTTTCCCTGGTCGGTCGTGGTCGTGGCGGGGCTGCTGGTGGTGAGCGGTTGGCTCGGCATCGCGCGGAGCGAGGAACTCTCCGGCGGCAGCGGCGCCCGGCTCCGCCAGCAATGGGTGTGGGCGGCGCTGGCGGTCGCGGCGGCCACGCTCGTCGCCCTGCCCCACTACCGCCGCTACTGGCGGAGCAGTTATCTGCTGTTCGCCGGCAGTCTGCTGCTGCTGGTGCTCGTCTACTTCTTTCCGCCGGTCAATGGGGCACGCCGCTGGGTCCGCGTCGCCGGCATGGGCTTTCAGCCGTCGGAACTGGCGAAGTTGGCCTTTGTGCTCATGCTCGCCCGTTATCTGACCTACCGCGAGAATTTCCGCACGCTCGGCGGGCTGCTCGTGCCGCTGGGGCTGACGCTGCTGCCGGTCGTGCTGATCCTCCGCGAGCCGGACCTTGGCACGGCCATGGTCTTTCTGCCTGTGCTAATGGTGCTCGTCGCGGCGGCCGGAGCACGGCGGCGCGACTTGACGCTCGTCATCCTCGCGGGACTGGTCGCGCTGCCGGTTCTCTGGACGCAGATGAGCCGCGAGCAGCGCTCGCGCGTCACGGCGCTGTGGGACCAAGCGCCGCTCGGCGAGCCGGTGCGCGGCGATGGGTATCATCTGCATCAAGCCAAGCAGATGCTCGTGCTCGGCGGCGTGTGGGGAAGCTGGCTCGCCGGCGAAGTCGCCGACGATTGCACGGTCTACCATGTGCCCGAAGGAGCCACTGACTCGGTCTTCGCCATCCTCGGCGAGCGCTACGGCCTGCTCGGCTCAAGCGGCTTGCTGCTGGCCTACGTCTTTCTCGTCTGGCGCGGGATCATCATCGCCGAGCGAACGCGCGAACCCTTCGGCCGACTGCTCGCCACCGGCATCGTCGCCCTGCTGGCCGTGCAGGCGGTCATCA
This sequence comes from uncultured Pirellulales bacterium, assembly GCA_964481585.1. Lineage (GTDB taxonomy): Bacteria > Planctomycetota > Planctomycetia > Pirellulales > CAYZVT01 > CAYZVT01. Next base: position 5,096 of record CAYZVT010000129.1, on the reverse strand, counting down.
ACACCGGCATGCTCGTCGGGCTGCTCCCGATCACCGGCCTCTCGCTCCCGCTGGTCAGCTACGGCGGCTCCGGCATGCTGACCCACGGCCTCGCGCTGGGGCTGCTCATCAACGTCGCCCTCCGCCCCGGCTACGAACTCAGCGACGAGCCGTTCCGCTTCGTCGAGCACAGCTAGAGCGCCGCTGAATAGGGCATCGACTTCCGCTCACTTCGTAAGCGGCTTGATCTGCACTTGATCGACCCATAGCTCGCCGATGCCGCCGAGTAGGCCGATGTGGATGATGGCTTCGCGGGCCTCAAGCGGGACGGCGACGCGGGAGGTGTCGTGGTGCCAAGAGAATGAGCCGACCCAGGGGCCGATCGTCGCCGTGCCACAGGTGGCGCGCGACTCGTCGTAGAAGGTGACGATCATGCGCGGCCACTGGCTGCGGTCTTGGCCGAAGCGGAGCGACTCGCCCCGCACCCAGAGCGAGAACGCCAGTTCCGACACCTGCCGCCCATCGACGGCGAAGCCTTGCAGCGCATGGCTCGCGCGGCCGGGGCGCTGGTTCGTGAATCTGGCGAACCGCTCGCCCTCGCGCGCTTCGCGCGGGTCGTCGACGACGGTCATCTGACGCTGATAATGCCAACCGTCCGCAACGGGCTTTTCCTCGCCAAGGATTTCCTCAAAGCCGCCGTTGGCGATTTGCGGATGGAGCGGATCGGGGAGCACTTGCCGGCGCTGTTCGGCCAGGCCCGTCATCGGGACGAACAGCGTGGCGCGCAGGGCTTTTGCCTTGAGCTTCCCGTTTTCCTTCGTGAACAGATACAGGTTCTGCTGGTAGCGCTCGCCGACCGGCACGACCATCATGCCCCCTTCGGCAAGCTGCCGCACCAGCGCGGCGGGCACGCGCTCCGGGGAGCAGGTGACGATGATCTTGTCAAACGGCGCATGTTCCGGCCAGCCCTGGTAGCCGTCGCCGATCTTCACATGCACGTTGTCATAGTCGAGCCGCGCGAGCGTGCGCTGCGCCTTGCGGCCGAGCGGCTCGACGATTTCGATCGTGTGGACACTCTTCACCAGCGGGCTGAGCACGGCGGCCTGATAGCCGCTGCCGGTGCCGATTTCGAGCACGCGATCGGTCGGTTGCGGATCGAGTTGTTCGGTCATGTAGGCCACCACGAACGGCGGCGAGATCGTCTGCCCCTCGCCGATCGGCAGCGCCATATCGAAGTAGGCCGCGTCGCGCTGGCGGATCGACACAAACTCATGTCTCGGTGTCGCCCGCATCGACGCGATCACGCGCGGGTTCGTCACCCCCGCCGCGACGATCTCCTCATCGACCATCCGGTCCCGCGCGACGGCGAATGTATCGCGTGCTTCGCAGTCAAGCGGCGCGGCCGCGAGCAAAAGAGCAACAAGCGTCGGCAGTCGAACGATTCGCATCATGGCCCAAAGCAATCGGAGAAAGGTCGGAAGCGCAGGGGGCGCTCAAGTCCCGCCGGAAGCAACACCTCCGGCAAAGTCTATTATGGCACACCCCCCGCGCCGGGCCACCTTGCGCCCGCACAACCGGCGTAACTGCGCGAACCGACCAACTGCCGCGCTAGGCAGAGTAGCCGAGCCCCCGGGGCGCAAGAAAGCGGAAAGCGGAGGGAGGTACCGGTGTGCAACCCGTCATTCCCGCGCAGGCGGGAAGGACAGACCAACACGGCCGGGGGCTTCCGCTCCTCGCGGTGCGCCCCCGCCACCCGGAGGTGCGCCGCGCGCCGCCCGGAAGCCGGCCCCGTTAGCCGATCGGCGTTTCGCCGCGTTCGCGCAGGGCGCTGAGATACAGCAGCGCGGCCGCTTCGCGTTCGGGCTGGCAGGCGATCAGGTCGAGCGTGACGCGCATCACGTCGCGCCGGCTGATTTGCCCGACGAGCTTGCCGTCTCGCAAGACCGGCAATCGGCGGCACGACTCGGTGAGCAGGATCTGCGCGATGCTGAACAGATCGCAGTCGTCGGCGATCGTGCGCACCTTCGCATCCAGAAACGCGAAGACTTCGTTCGTCGGCAACTGTTCGTAGGCGGCGTCGATGACCACGCTCATGCACGTCTTTTCGGAGAACGTGCCGAGGAACATGCCGTCGTCGTCGATCACCGGCGCACCAGAAATCTGATGCTTCAGCAGCAAGCCCATCGCATCGAAGACGTCCATGCGCGGTCGCAACGTCACCAGGCGGGTCGTCATGAAATCCCGCGCGAGAACTGGAGTGTGCATCATTGCTCCTCAACTGGCAAAGAAAAGAGAGGGGGCCAGGAATCGGGAAGAGAAGACCGAAGCGCGCCCCTCACTGTACCACGCCCGCGCAGGCCGGCCAAAGGAATTTGCCTCAAGAAGTGCAAGTTGAGCTGTGAAGAATTTCACACGCCCGGCGGCGCGAGGCCCCCGCAGGTTATTTCCCCAGCCCTTGCACGATCCATTGGACGATTCGCCAATCGAGCCAGCGGCGATCGGCATCGCCGCTCGGCGCGGCCAGAAAGCCAAGATGCCCACCGCTTGTGGTGCGGAGCAACTCGACCGCCGGCGACCGTTCAAACTCGGCAAAAGGCGCAATCGGCACGAGCGGATCATCCGCCGCCGCGACGATGAGCGTGGGCAGGTTGATCGACTTTAGCTTTGGCCCAGGACTCGATCGCCGGTAGTAGTGCTCGGCGCTTTCAAAACCGCTCAAGGGGGCGGTGACGAGGTGGTCGAACTCCCACAGCGTTCGCGGCTGCCGCGCGAGCGGAATCGGCGGCAGCTCCGGCCGCTGGCGCTGCCGCTGCGCCAAATGCCGCATCAACAGCCGCACAAAATAGCTGCCATAAATCCGCGAGCGGCCGCGCTCGACATGCCGGCTGCACGCCACCAGGTCGATCGGCGGGCACACGGCGATTGCCAGCGCCACCGCATCCAGCGCCGCAGCGTCCCGTTCGGCCAGCGCGTTGAGGACCAGATTGCCGCCCAAGGAAAATCCAACCAGCGCCACGGGCGAGCCGGGAAGGGCCTGCGCGATCCACCGCAGCGCCGCGGCCACGTCGCCGGCGCGGCCGGAGTGGGGCAAGTGCCGCGTCAGCGGAAACGACGCGCCGCAGCCGCGCTGATCGAGCCGCAAGACGCGCACGCCCTGCTCCACCAGCCGCGCCGCGATCCGCTGCATGTAGCCGCTGAGATGACAGCCGGCCAGCCCATGCACCAACAGCGCCACTGGACCACCGGACGACCACCGCTCGGGCACGTCCTCATGCAACACCAGCCGGTCGCCGTCCTCCAGCTCGACCACCTGCTGCGCCGCCCGATAGGGATAGACCACCGACGGCAGCCAAAAGCCGCACAGCGTCTGCGCATGCCCACCCCGCACAAGCCGATGAGGCTGAAACGTCGCCGGTGAAAACAAGGAACGGGCCATGAACCTATCCTAGCGGAAGCGTCCCTCCCGCGCAGGTGGGAATCTAGAGGGTCAGCTATCAGCGGTCAGCGATCAGCTTTCAGCGGTCAGCGTTTAGAGCGCGCAACCTTTCCCTTCTCGCGTGCGCTGCACCTCTTTTCGCCTTTTCGCCCGCGGCCTCTAGGCCGGAGAGCCGCGCTGACCCTCCACAAGGAAATGAAATCTGCGCTCTTTCCTTCCCGTCTGCACGGGAATGCCGTGTCCTGCTAATCGCTGAAAGCTGACCGCTGACGGCTAATCGCTGAAAGCTAACCGCTAACCAGCCATTCACTACCATCCTCACGCGCGGCAAACTTTCTCTCGCTTGCCTGTCCGTTGCGGGTGTCGTTTTCGTCGAGTCGCGCGCCGCCGGCCGCCGATTTGGTACGTGCGCGGCTCATGGGCAACTCGGCCGGACCTGGTGAGGAACTTGCGATGCGGATGGCAAAGATTTCCAACTTGGGTGTCATTGTCGTTTCGGTCGATCTCGAACCGCCCGTCTCCGGCGGCGTCGCAGCGCAGCGCATGCTCGACCGCTTGACGCCGCAATTGATCGAACTGTTCGACCGCCACCGCGTCCGTGCCACGTGGGCGGTCGCCGACCCGATCGTATCGGCCGCGACGGAGCGTTTGCAGAGTTCGCACGTGCCGCACGAGATTGCCGTCCTCGGCGACGCGACTTGGGCTGGGCCGCATGCCGCGCGGGGCCGCTTCGCCGGCGAGCTGTCGCGCCGCGTGCTCCGTGCTCGCGCGGCGGGTTTGGCCGTCTCGTCGCTGGCGATGGTCGAGCCGATCCCCACGGACCACTACGATCTGCTCCTCAAGCAAGGCATCACCGCCGTCCGCGCTCCCGGCCAGGCCAACACGGGCCGCGTGCCGCAATCGCTCCGCTATCGTCTTTGGCAGCTTCCCGTCTCGCACCGCCTGCCGGCAGCAAACCGCTGGTTCGCGGCCGGCTCCTGGGCGGCGCAGCGCGGGCTGCGACGCGCGGCCGCGCAGCAGTCGCTCTATCACTTGGAGATCGACGCCCCGCGCTTAGGCGGCCGGGGATCATCGGCGCTGCGGAGCCTAGAGCGCCTGCTGCGCCAAGCCGCCCGCTTGCAGCAGCAGCGCCGCGTCGAGATATTGACGATGGCCGAAACGGTCGCGCGGCTCTCGGCAACGCCGAGCGTGGTCCCCGCCCGGTCGGTCCTCCGCAAAGCGGCCTAAGCCCCGGCGTGCCGCGTCAGACCTGCTCTTTCATCGTCGTCCAGCTCAGAAACGCCAGTACGGCGGCGCAGACGATGAAAATCACGTCCATCAGCAGGCTCGCGCCTTTGAACGGCCAGCCGAGGATCAAGTCGAGCAAAAAGATCACGCCGATCAAGCCCGCGCTCGCCAGGCCGAAGTAAGTCAGATATTTAGGCATCGTGTGCAAAATCTCGTGGAGCCGCCGGCAGCGCTGAGGGTCTGGAAATTTCTTAGTATACTTGGAGAAGCTCAGATGTCACGAAGGCGGAAGGCGGAGGGCGGAAAGCGGAAAGAAAAAGCGGAAAGCGGAGGATAGCTAATCGAAACCAAAGCCCAAAGCCTACCGCTTACAGCTCGCAGCCCGTAGCCTCCCGATCCCCAGTCCCCGATCCACCATCCACCATCCACCATCCACCATCCACCATCCACAATT
>CAYZVT010000128.1:0-11614 GCA_964481585.1 uncultured Pirellulales bacterium | reverse complement strand
CGCACAAGCTGACCGACCATCTGCGCCGCGAAGGGCGGCGGCCGGCCGTGCCGCTGTCGGCGGGCGACGATAGCGACGGATCGTGGGACCTGCCCGGCTCGGCGCGCGCGGCCAGCAGCATTCTCCGCAGCGGCGAACGCCGGCAGATTGAAGCCGAGAGCTTGCAAGCCGCGCTGGCCGACCAGATCGACCACTGGCGCAAGCGCAGCGACTGGACGAAGATCAAATGCATGGAGCTGCTCTTTGTCCGCGGCTGGACGAATCAGCGCGTCGCCCAGGAACTCGACTTGAGCGAGCAGCAGGTGGCGAACTTCAAGTTCGACTTCCTCGCGCGGCTGCGCAAGAGCGTCCGCACGCAGGGCTTGCCCGAAGAAGTCTTCCCCGAGCTCTACCAAGAATGACCGCCTACGGCGACAAGCAGCTTGAAGCGTATCTCGACGAAGCGCTGCCGGTCGAGGAAATGGCGGCGCTAGAGGAGACGCTGCGCCGCGACCGCGAACTGGTGCGGCGCGTGGCGGCGATCCATCGCCGGCGCGACGCGGGCTTGCACTCGCTCGGCGAAATCTGGCGCCGCGCGCGGCTGACCTGCCCGACCCGCCAGCGGTTGGGCAGTTATTTGCTCGAAGTCCTGGCCGACGACGAGGCGGACTATATCACGTTTCACCTCGAAACCATCCAGTGCCGGCTCTGCCGCGCCAACCTCGAAGACCTGCAAGCCCAGCAAGCCGCCTCGTCGAGCGAAGCCGTCGCGCGACGGCGCAAATACTTCGAGTCGAGTGCCGGCTTTCTTAAGGGCCGAGCCTAGCGCGTCCTCCAGGTGCAGAAAGAATGTCGGGGTGGCAGGAGCGTTGCTACTGCCACGCGAGATGCTGCAAGATGTCGAGCACGCCCTCGACTTCTTCGTGTGGCGAGATGTAGGCAGCGTACTTTTTGATCTCGTCGCTGGCGTTCGCCGGGCAGGCAAACAGATCGACCGCCTCGGCAATCGGCACGTCGCTCGTCGTATCGCCGATGCCCGCCGTGCGGTGGGCGTCGATGCCGGTTCGCTCCATCAGCCGCGCAATGCCCGTGGCCTTGGAAATGTGCTTCAGATCGCAGTTGATGTAAAACCACGTCATCGAAACGCGAAACGGCCAGTCCCGGCGAGTCAGCTCCTCCTCGACTTCCGGCGCGATCGACCGCAGGTATTCGGGGTCGGGATGGTAGAGCGTGACCGAGGCCACTTTGCCGGGCTGCTGCGAGACGCCGTGCCGGCGGTACTTTTCCGCCAGCAGCCGCGACGCATCGTGGACCGCCTCCAGATGCTCGGCCGTGATGCTCGGGTCCATCAGGTACTCATTCGAGCCGGGCTGATAAAGCCAAACCCCATTCTCCGCCACGCAAGGCACAACGCTCGTGTGCAGCAGCCGGCAGAGCGCCTCGACAAACGGCTGCGGACGTCCGGTGCAGAGCGTCAGCACCGGGCGATCGCGCTGCTCAATCGCCCGCTGATTGTGTTCGGCGATGCCGGCCAAGCCCGCCACGTGCATCGGGGCGGCGCTTTCGGGCGCGAGACACCCATCGACATCGCAAATCACCATGTCGTGCCGCGCGGAACTCTGAAAGACGGACATCAAGAAGCCCCAGTCGATTGCAAAAGGCAGGGGAGAAAACCTCCCATTGTCGATACTCCCCCGCGCTTGGCAAGCCGCCGGCGCAAGCGTCATTCCCGCAGGCGGGAATCCAGAGAGCAGGTTTTGGCTCACCGGTAGCTCCCGAACGGCTAAGGAGGCCTGGAGGCCGTGGGCGAAAAGAGGTGCAGCCCGCGCGAGAAGGGAAAGCAGACGCGCTCTAGTTCCCCAATCCACCATCCACAATTTAAATTTCCCAGTCCCCTCTCCTTCCGCCTACGCGGAAAGATGCTTTTCACTTCGCCCCGACCGGCGGTTGCAAATTTGACCGCCTGGCCGGGACCACTAGGATAGACATGCAAGGTCTGTCGGTCCAAAATTGAGGGGCAGACCAGAACACCCAAGAACTGCCAGCCGAAGGAGCGCTGGCCGACGACGCCGAATGGGACACGATCATGGGAGAAATCCAACAATCCCGGAAGCAGGAGCGGCGGCCGCTATGCGCAGTAGAAACGCGCCTCAATTCTTCTCCGCGGCAGCCTGCTCTTTGAGCTTTTGGAAGTCGAGCGCCGGCGGGGCGTTCTGTTCGGGGGCGGCGTCTTGGCGGGGGACCGCGCCGGTGTCGATCAGGAGATAGCCTGACCAGAAGAAAGGATGCTTCGCCGTGGCCGGTTCGGCCGTCTCGTAGCGTTTCAGCCGTGGCTCTTGTTCCCAGTTGAGCGGGTGCTCTTTCGCCAGTTCAACGCTTCGCTGCCAGGCTTCGGCGGCGGAGGTAAAGGGGAGTTCTTGCACGAACTGCTGGACCAGTTCCACGCTCGTCTCGCCGCCGGTGCGCCAGCGGCTCAGCAGCACGGTCCGCGTGCCGCCGGCCATCAGCGCGCAGACGGGCAGGAAGATTTCTTGGCCCGGCCGCGCGCTGCCGCGGCGCTTCAACCCATGTTCGGCCGCCGTATGGTAGCCGGGCAGAATCATTTGGCTGGGATTGCCCCAGGGAAGCGGGAACCAGTCGGCGAGCGTGCTCGTCGAGCGGCCGCGGTCCAGGTTGATCGGCACCCAGGAATACGGCTGCTCAGGGTCGAAGCTCAGATCATCGAGCACCACCAGCCGGTCGATGAGCGGATGATAGAGCGACGACGGCGCGGGGAGCGGCGCGGGGAGCGCGACCGCCTCCGGCACGCTCCGCTGCAACTGGGCGAACGCCGCTTGCGCGGTCGTCTCCTTGTCGCTGGGAAAGAGCTTGCCGACCACGACCGCCATGTTCTGGCCACGCTGCCGGGGTTGAACATCGGGCACGGCGAGCGAAAACGTGGGGGCATAGCGCACTCGCACCCGCGAACCAAGCAGCGGCGCGTCGGCCTCGCCGCCAAGCGGCAGCGCTTCAAACGGGACATACCACAGCGCCCCGTCGGGCACGATCACCAGTTCCTGGATGCCGCGCCCCAGGTCAATGTTCGAGCCTTCCAACAGCGCGGCGAGCAGCTCGCGCCCCGATTCGGCCCACGGCGCGCCTTGCAGGTCTTCTAACGCCACTTCGCGGTTGGCGTCGTAATGGCCCAGATCGCGGAGCAACTGCGTGAGCGCCTGCCGCGCGTCAGCGGGCGACGGAAGCTGCCACTGCGCGTAGCGGTCCTTCGAGATCAAGAAGCCATGCATGCCGCGGCGCGTCTCGAAAAAGACGAGCGTGAACTGCCCTTCGGGCAACTGCTTCTGGATGTCGGGCGTGGGATAAACGGGCGGAAAGACAAAATCGGCCGCCTCGCGGCGCAGCGCGATCTCGTGCAAAAGAAGCTCCTGCGCGGCGCTGAGCTTCCCGAATTGCTCCAGCGTCTCGCTCTGATCGCGCAGAGCTGCTTCGGTCGGTGGCACAAGCGGCTCGCCGCGCAACTGCTCGCGCAGCTCGGCCGACTGCTGGGCCAGCCGGGCGTAGTTCGGGTAGCGCACGAGCAGGTCTTGCCGCTGGAGCGCCGCCGCTTGCGGCAGTTCATGAGCCGGCGTTTCCAGCACCTTGCGCAGCGCGAGCAGCCGCCCGCCCATCGGCAGCGACGTGTAGAAGCGATGCCGGCGGGTGCGGTCGGCCACTTGCAGCGCCATCTCCACGTCTTTGCGCTGCAGCGCCACCTCGAACCAATTTTCGTACGACGCTTCGTGCGGCACGGCCAATAGCGACAGCGTTTCCAGCGGCTGGGACGACCAATCGGTCGGCGTGGGCTCGCGGAGCACCGCTTCGTAAACTTCCATCGCCACGCGGGGCGTAATCGTGCCGCTGGTATAAAGGCCGTCGGCGAGCGAAATCTGATAGAGCCACCGCGAGCCGCCCCGCTGGAAGGCGAGCGCGGCAGCGAGCGCTTCGTTCGCCTCGTCGAGCCGCTGCCGTTGGGCCGCCACCAGCGCGGTGACGTAATTCAGCCGCGCGCCGACCACGGCGCTGCTCATTTCGCGGCGTCCGATCAGCGCGCGGGCTTCGTTCAGCGCGCCGGCCGCCTGTTGCGGTTGGCGGAGCAAGGCGTAGTTTTCCGCAGTGAGCGTGCTGAGCCAAACCTGCAAATGCCGCAGCCGGCCGGAACGCGCCCAGCGAAAGACGCCCGCCAACGGCGGATAAAGTCCCTGCCTGTTCGCCCGCACGTGCGTCTCAAAACCGAGCCGCATCGCTTCGTCGAGCACGCCCACGTCTTCGTAGTAGGCGGCCGAGTACGAGGCTTCGGCCAACAGCCGCTCGGCTGCGTTAAAATCGCCCGCTTGGAGCGCCAGCTTGCCAAGTTCCAACAGCGCCACGCCGGTCAGTGGGTGGTCGTACTCGCCGCCAATGACGATCGCGCGGGTGAGCGACTGCTGGGCCTGAGCAAGCTGCCCGGCCCCGACTTGCGCTAGGCCCAGTTGCAGATCGATCCACGACTCCGACCAATGGTTGCGCGGCGTGGGACGCCGCGCGAGCTTGGTGAGCACTTCGTCGGTGAGCGGGTCGTATTTGCAGATTGGCCCCATCAACTCCACGCGCCGCCGTAGGGCAAGTGCCGTGCAGCGGACGATCTCGTGGACGTGGATCGGAAAGAGGACCGCTTTCTGTACGACACCGCCACGCTGGACGACGTCGTTGTTGTTGATTTGCCCTTGGGCGATCGGCATCGTGTCGGGCACACGGCCGAGTTGGAATTGCCGGGTGCTTTGCCCCCAGGGAATCTGCCGCCGCGCGCGGGAAGTGTCGGGAGCCACGGTCGCGGGAAATTGGACGCGGAGCATCCAATCGGAGTAGGCCGAGTAAAGCTGGAGTGCCGCGTTGTACTGCTCCAGCGCCGCGCTGTTGTTGCCCAAGTGGTAGTAACACTCGCCCAGCATGGCACGGTAGCAGATCGAGTCGATCCAGCTACTCTGGGTGGTTTTGATCGCGCCGCGCGTCTCGTCGGTGAAGATCTTGAGGGCGTCGTTGTACTCGCCGGCGTATAGCTCAATCTTGCCGGCGTAATAGGCCAGGCTCGGCACCGAACGATTCATCCCGGCCGGCTGCGCCGCTCCCGGAGATGCCGCAAAGCCGGTCAGCAGCAAGGCCGCCAGCGGCACGAGCCGCCGCAGGTGCGAGTGCAAAGTGGATTGGTTCGGCATGAAATCACATACTCCCAGACGAGCGCGACAGGCCCCTTTGGCGTGAGGCCGGCGACAAACGGCGGCGCGGGTACTTTCTCCATTTTATCAACTCGCCCTGCTGGCCCAAATCTATTCGCCGCAAGGTCTTTGCCATTGTACGCCGCGCTTTGGGCGGGCGGCGGAGCGGGTCGAGGCGGAGAATTCTGCCAATCGGGCAAAAGTCCCTGCCCAGCGCTGGACGATAACGATGGTGCGGATTGCATCGACCACAATGATTTTGACGCCGCCTGCGTGCCGGTGCGGCAATTTGCCAGCTCCAGGGAGGGTGCCGATGAACGTCTCCACCATCACAAGTCGCCGCCTGCGGGGGCTGTTGGCCGCCATGAGCTTGGCCACGCTCTGCGGAGCCACCGGCTGCCAGATTGATGTGGGCGGGCAAACGCTCCCCAGCCCGTATTATCTGAGCGACGACGTGCAGTTCTTCGCCCCCGGCCCCGAATTCAAGCTCTCCCGCGAAGCCGCCGCGCTTAAAGCCGCCCGCGAGGAGCAGATTCTGCTCGAACAGTAGTCGGCTCCGCTTCTGCTTAAGCGCGCTTTAGGACGCATTCGCGGTACGTGTCGCGCCCCGTTGGCCTCCTTCTCGGCCCAACGGGGCCGTGAGAGGGCCAGCTCGCCCAGCTAAGGCAGAGGTCGCCGGCGCTGTTGAAGCTGTAGGTGCAGAATGTGTTCTTGGCTGCGGAGCGCCGTGAGCAACTCGTCGCTCGGCGGGGCGTCAAGCTGCATCGTGCAGCAGGCTGCTTCGGCCCCTTGGAAGATCGTGTTCTGCATTTCTTCGACGTTGATGCCCTCGGCCCGCAGTCCGTCGAGCACGCCGGCCAGCACGCCGATGCGGTTGTAGTGCCGGATCACCAGGTTATGCGTAGCGGGCGAGCGCGCGGAGAGATTGACCGTGCCCGGCGGCTGACCTGTCTGCCGATAAACGTCCACGATTCGCACCACCTCGCGGGCAATGGCTTCGGCGGCTTGCTCGGTCGAAGCGCCTAGGTGGGGAGTGCAGGTGGTGATTTCGGCCAGCTCCACGTCGGCAAAGGGGCCATCGGCCGCCGGCTCGCCTGCAAACACGTCGAGGCCGACCCGCAGTTGTTTTTCCACAATGGCCGCCGCGAGCGCCGCCCGATCGACCAATTCCGCCCGCGCCGTATTGACGAAGATCGCCCCCGGCCGCATCGCGTCGAAGAACGCAGCGCCGATCAGCCCTCGCGTTGCGGGCGTTAGCGCCAGGTGCAGGCTCACCACGTCGGCCCGCGCGGCCACCTCGCGCGGCGTGGCCAGCGACTTGAGGCCGAGCGCTTCGGCTCGTTCGGGCGTGAGGCTGCGCGACCAGGCGACGATCTCCATGCCGAGCGCGTGTCCGGCCTGCGCGACCGCCTGTCCGATCGCACCAAAACCCACGATGCCAAGCGTGCGGCCTTTCATTCCAGCGGCGGCGCCGAGTTCTTTTTTCAGCCAGCGTCCGCTCCGCAAGGCGAGCGTGGCGTCGGCGATGCGTCGGTCGGCGGCGAGGATTAGCCCCAGCGCGAGTTCCGCCACGGCGGCGGTGTTCATGCCCGCGCAATTGGCGACGTAAATGCCCAACCGGCTCGCTTCGTCCACGTCGATCGTATTGACCCCCGCCCCCGCGCGGATGACGAGCGCCAACTCCGGCGCGGCGCGGAGCGCCTCGGCAGTCACGCGCGTGGAGCGAACGACGAGCACTTGCACGCCCCGCAGCGCGCCGGGCAACTGCTCGGCCGTCAGCGCCGGCTGCACTTCGACCTCCAGGCCGAGCCGCTCCAGCCCTTGCACTACGGTCTGAAAAAGTTTGTCGGCAATCAAAATCCGCATGACCATTACGCTCCACTAGCGCACGATTAAGCGCAGCGCCTCAACGGCCAGCCGGTGTCGACGCCGCAGGCGAAAAGAGCGCTCCCCAGGCCGCGACACGCAAATCGAGGGCGCTCTAGTGGTAATCATAGGCAGCGCGACGGGGGGAGCCAGATGCGGCGCGCACCAACTGTCCATCTCGCGCCGCGAACCGAGCGCGGCCGGCTCACCTGGAAAAGATCGGCGAAAATCCTATAATTTGGCCGCATCAGGCGAAAAGACTCGTGGCTGGCACGTTTCTCACTTTTTCCCAAGGCCCGCTATGCCTGCTTCACTCGATCTCACTTCGTACGGCGTCTTTGTCAAAAACGTGCTCCGCAACGCGCCGGCAGCGCGGCTGTATGAGGAGGCCGTCACGGCCGAGCACGCTTACATCGTGGCGAACGGGGCGCTGGCGACCCTCTCGGGCACGAAAACCGGCCGCAGCCCGAAAGACAAGCGGATCGTCGACAACCCGCCGAGCACGGGCGACATTTGGTGGGGCGATGTGAACATCCGGCTCGACGAACAGTTCTTTCTCGTCAACCGCCAGCGCGCATGCGATTACCTGAACTTGCGCGACAAGCTCTACGTCATGGACGGCTATGCCGGCTGGGACCCGAAGTATCGGATCAAGGTGCGGGTGATTTGCGCGAGCGCCTACCATGCGCTCTTCATGCACAACATGCTGATCCGCCCGAGCCGCGCGGAACTCGCGGCCTTTGGTAAGCCGGATTATGTGATCTTCAATGCCGGGCACTTTCCCGCCAATCCGTACACGCCGCAGATGACCTCGGCCACGAGCGTCGCGCTCGATCTGGAGCGGCACGAGTTTGTGATTCTCGGCACCGAGTACGCCGGCGAAATGAAAAAGGGCGTCTTCACCTTGATGAACTACCTCATGCCGAAGCAGGGCGTGCTCTCGATGCACCGCAGGGCGACGTGTCGATCTTCTTCGGCCTTTCGGGCACCGGCAAGACGACCCTCTCGGCCGATGTGCAACGCCGGCTGATCGGCGACGATGAGCATTGCTGGACCGACGATGGCGTGTTCAACATCGAAGGGGGCTGCTACGCCAAAGCGATCCATCTCTCGCCCGAAAAAGAGCCGGAGATTTACGAAGCGATCCGCTTCGGCGCGGTGCTCGAAAACGTCGTCATCGACGCCGAGACGCGCGACGTGAATTACGACGACGCTACCATCACCGAAAACACCCGCTGCGCTTATCCGATCGAGTACATCCCCAACGCCAAAGTTCCGTGCATCGGCGGGCATCCAAGAAACATCATCCTGCTCACCTGCGACGCCTTCGGCGTGCTGCCGCCGGTCAGCCGGCTCTCGCCCGAGCAGGCGATGTACCACTTCATTAGCGGGTATACGGCGAAAGTGGCCGGCACGGAAGTCGGCGTGACCGAGCCGGAAGCGACCTTTTCGGCCTGCTTCGGCGCGGCGTTCATGGTGTGGCATCCGACGAAGTACGCCGAACTGCTCGCCGAGCGCATCCGCCGCCACGATTCGCACGTCTGGCTGGTGAACACCGGCTGGTCCGGCGGCGCGTATGGACGCGGCAGCCGCATCGAGCTGAAGTACACGCGGGCGATCATCGACGCCATTCACGACGGCAGCCTGGCCCAAGCTTCGACCGAAACCGATCCCGTCTTCGGTTTGCAGATTCCCATTCACTGCGCGGGCGTGCCGGATGAAATGCTGATTCCTAAGAACACCTGGTCCGATCCGGCCAACTACGACGCCACCGCCGCTAAGCTCGCGCAGCTCTTCCACGAGAACTTCGCCAAATACCGCGACGCGGCGAGCGAAGCGATTCGCAGCGCCGGCCCGCGTCTCTCCGAGTCGCGCGCGGCGCGCAAAGCCGAGAGCGGCGCGAAGGCATAGGCACTACCGCAGCAGTTCGTGCAGTGTGAAGTGGAACTTGCCGAGCTTGCCGCCGTAGTTGCCGGCGCTGATGGCCACGATTCCCTTGCCTGCCACCGCGCGAGTCGCGGCGGCCATCGCGCGGCCGACGGCTGCTTCGCCCGTGCCGTCGATGACGATCTCATAGGCGCAGTTGACCCCGTCGTGCAGTTTCGTCTCTACGCGGCCGCGCAGCGTGGGGCAGTAGGCGTCGGCGGTCGAGGCGCTCAGGCCCTTGTAGATCGAGCCGACCTTGCTGCCGCTCCGCGCGACGCCGCCGGGGAAGGGGGTGATGACCTCTGGCAGCGCCGCCACCGCTTCCACCCCGCGCCGCGCGGCGGCGAGTCCGGCCGAGAGCGATTCGGCTTGGAGAATGACATTGCCGCCGCCGACCCCCTTGGCGATGCCGCACGACTGTTCGACGAGGAACTCGCCGTCCATCACGGGAATGCGCCAGTAGCGGCGATGTTCGATCTTCTTGCTCTTTTGAAACCCATCGCCGAAAAAGCGCAAGTGCTTGCCCAGCGGCAGCCGCTCGTCACTCTCCGGCAGTCCGTCGTAGACCGCCGTCGTAGGGCAGGTCATGAGGCATTGCCCGGTGCGATTGGGGACCGCTTTGCCGAGCGCGTCGGACGAGAAGCCAAAGAGCAAGATCGCCGCTCCCGGCCGCCCGTCGGGGGTTTCGTCGGGCGATAGCGGCCGCTCCACGCCGCTTTCACAATCGCAGGCAATCACGCTTGAACTGTAGCCGGTGAACTCGCGCACCGCCGCATCGAGCCAATACGCATCTTCGGCCGTGACGATCAGACGCGTATAGCGCATGCCGAAGGCTTCGGCAAAGGTGTCGTCGATGAGCGTGGAGCCGATCTGCATGGACCACTTTTAATGAGGAGCCGTGACCGCGAGCGGAAAGCTCCCATGATACGGCGCGACGCCACGCGCCGAAAGCGGCCCGGCGACCCGCACTAGATCACGCCTAGCTCGTGATAGACGCTCTCGACCGTCTCGCAGTCGATTTGCGGCAGCTGCTCGCCGGCTCCAGCCAGCAGGGCCAGGTCGGCTAGTTGGCTCACGCGGCGGGGGATGCCCTGCGAGAGCGCGTGCAGCCGCTGCATCGCTTGCCGATCAAAGGCTTCGGCCCGGCCGCCGGCTTGGCGGAGCATGTGGGTGAGGAACTCAAGCGTATCGGCCTCCTCCCACGGTTCCAAATCGATCCGCAGCGCCGCCAGTTCCAGCAGCCGCTCGCCCAGCACAAGCACCCGGCTGGGGCAGGCGGTGAGCACGGTCGTAAAACGGCTCTCCGGCGCGGGATCGCAAACGGCGAGCCGCAACACGTGTTGCAGTACTTCGGGCGTAGCCTGGTCGGCGTTGTCGAGCAGCGCGACGGCGCTGAGTCTGAGCAGCCGGCACTCGCAGAGCCGGTCGCTTAGTTGCCGCCCCAGCTCAAAGAGTTTGGCGTCGGGTCGGGGATTGAGGCCCCACTGCGCGGCGATTTCCCACAGCATTTCGCGCGGCCCGATGCCGAGCAGATCGACGACCGCGACCGGGCAGGCGGCGCGGCTCATGTGGCTGGCGAAGACCTGGCACAAGAGCGACTTGCCCGTTCCCGCCCCGCCGAGCAGCAGCCCGATCCGGCGATGCTCGTCCACGAGAAAGTGCAGCCGCGCGAGCGCTTCGCGGTGGACGGGGCTGTGGTAAAAGCGGGCAGGGTCGGGGCGTTCCGAGTACGGCGATTGCCGCAGTCCCCAGTGAGCGTGGTACATCCTGTGGTTCTCCTGCCGCCCCGAACGATGGTGCTACTTGCGCATATCTGGTGCAATCGGTATAATTGGCGGCGGTTCTTGAGCTGATTCTCCCCGCTTTGCCCCTCTCTGGGCACGCCCTCCTCTACCGCCTGAGCATGGCCGACCGTTACTTCGTCGAACGTTCCATCACCGGCGACCGCGCCACGCTCACCGATAGCGAAGCGCACCATCTGCTGCACGTGATGCGAGCCAAGCCGGGGACGCAAGTCGTGCTCTTTGACGGCTCCGGCTACGAGTTCCCCGCGCAGGTCGAAAAGCTCTCACGCAGCACGGTCGAGCTATCCGTTTGGGGACGTGAAGAGGTCGATCGAGAACTGCCTGTCGCGCTCACGCTCGGGGTCGCGCTTCCGAAAGGGGATCGCCAAAAGTGGCTAGTCGAAAAACTCGTCGAGCTGGGCGTGACGCGCCTGGTGCCGCTCGTGACCGAGCGCGGCGTCGCGCAGCCGGTCGAAAAAGCGCTCGCCCGCTTGCAGCGGAGCGTGATCGAGGCCTCGAAACAATGTGGCCGCAACCGCCTGATGCAGATCGCCGAGCCGCTGCCGTGGAAAGAGTTTTTGGAGCAAGGCGAAGCGACGAGCACGCGGCTGTTCGCGCATCTAGGAGAAACGGTCGCGCTACGCGACTGCGAACGGGCCGGCTCGCTGTGGTGCGCGGTCGGGCCGGAAGGCGGCTTTAGCGACGAGGAAGCACGCCAGGCGCGCGAGGCCGGTTGGCAGGCGGTCGATCTGGGCCAGCGCGTGCTGCGCGTGGAAACGGCCGCCGTGGCGCTGGCGAGCTACGCGACGCTCCGCTTGGCGTAGGGCGGGG
>CAYZVT010000127.1:10361-11689 GCA_964481585.1 uncultured Pirellulales bacterium | reverse complement strand
AAATCAGCCGCTCGCAAGAAGATCACATTGCCCGGATTGTCGCGGCCCAACAGCAACAGACCGAACAGGTCGCGGCCAATCTCGAACGGACGCAAACCGTCGCCGCCGAACTGCAAGAGCGAATCGCCAGCGCGCAGCGCGAGCAGGTTGAGCGGCTTACCGAAGCACAGCAGCGGCAAGCCGAGCAGATGGCCTCGGCCGTCGTGCAAGCCGGCGGATTGGCCGAGCGGTTGCAGCAGCAGTTCGCCGGCGCGCTTCAGTCGCAGTCCGAGCGCGTCGCCGAGTTCCACCGCCAGCAGATCGAACAGATGGAGCGGTCGCTCGCGCAGATGACCGGCGCCACCGCCGCCGTCCAGGAGCAACTCGCCGCCGCACAGCAGGCCCAGGTCGAGCGGCTCACCGACGCGCAGCAACGGCAGGCCGAGCAGCTCGCCGCCAGTCTCGACCAGACGCGCCAAGCCGTGGCGGAAATGCAGCAGCAAATTGCCGTGTCGCTGCAAGATCGCGCCGAACAGTTGGTGGCCTCTCAAGACCAGCAGGTCGAAAAGATCAACGCCGCCATCGAGCAGACCCGCTCGCTCGCCGGCGAGGTCCAGCAACAAATCACCGCCGGGCTGGAAGCCCAAGCCGGCAAGATTCTTGCCGCGCAGCAGTCGAGCGCCGAGCAGAACGCCGCGACAATCGAGCAGATGAAACAACTTGTCCGCGGCATCCAGCAAGAAATCGCCGCCGCGCTTGAACACCGCGCCTCGGACCTCGTGGCGTCGCAAGACCAGCAGTTGGAAAAAGTCAATCAGGCCATCGAGGCCACGCAAAGTCTCGTCGCCGCCGTGCAGCAACGGATCGGCGAGACGCTCGAACAGCGCTCGGCTCAGGTCGTCGAAAGTCAGGATCGCCAACTGGCGGCGCTCAGCGAGTCGATCGCCGAATCGCGGCGCATGGTGGCCGACATCCAGCAGCAGATCGCCGCTTCGCTCCAGGAGCGGGCTGCGCATCTGGTGGGCGAGCAAGACCGGCAGATGCAGCAGGTGAGCGAAGCCATTGCCAGCACAAAGCAGATGGTGAGCGATCTTCAGCAGCAGATTGCCGCTTCGCTGGAGCAACGTGCCGCGCAGGTGACGGAGACGCACGATCAGCAACTGGCGCGGATCACGCAGGCCATCGAGCAGACGCAAACCCTCGCCCGCGATACGCAGTCGCAAATCGCGCAGACGCTGCGGGAGCAAGTCGAGCGGATGGCGCAGGCGCAGAGCAATCAAGTTGGCCAAGCCTCGGCGGCGATCGAGCAGATGCGCGCGGCAGCGGCCGAGATCCAGCAGCAAATCGTT
>CAYZVT010000127.1:0-10351 GCA_964481585.1 uncultured Pirellulales bacterium | reverse complement strand
AGGTGGCCGAGCTACAAAACCAGTTGCACGAACGGACGGTCGCGCTGGTGAAGATCATCAAGGGCCAGCAAGAGATGGCGAAGCTGCAAGAGGGGCTGACCAACAATCTCAAGACGCTGCAAAGCTCCGAGCGGTTTGTGCAGACGCTCGCCAACCTCGACAGCACGCTCAACACGCTGGCGCCGATCATGGAGCGGGCGCATGCCGTGCCCGTGGCGGCTGCTGGCGGCGACGGCGCCACCAACGGCGGAAACAGCGGCAACGGCTGGCGGCTTTGGAAGCGACGTTAGGAGAGGTAGATGGCTGGTGACAAGGGGACCGAGGTCTCACTGTTCCCGTTTCTCGACATCCTTTCCGGCGTGATCGGCACCTTTGCGCTCATCATCGTCGGCATGGCGATCATCTCGATCGAGGGAACGCCGCAACTAGTGCGGACCGCCGGCGGCACCGAACGCCAGCGGCGGCCAAGCTTCGTCGAAGCACGCCAGGACGGCATGCTGATCCACATCATCAGCGAGCAAGGCGAGCACCGGGCGGTGCCTGTCCCGCTAGAGCAGATCAAGCAGCCCGCAGGAGCGTGGAAAGAGCGTCTTCAGATGCTCGAACAGAATCCGCAGCAATTTTACCTGCTGATCTTGGTCCGCCCGAACGGACTGGAAAGCTACGAGCGGATTCGTCAAGTCGCGGCCCGTCACCGGCTCAAGGTCGGCTACGATGCCATCTACGAGGCGGGAGACGTGAAGTTCGATCTGGATTCGGTAAAGCCGAAAGAGAACACGGCCGAGGATGCCGAGTCCTCCGACGCCCCGGACGGGCCGGTAACCGCCGAGGAGGTCAGTCGATGAGCCGTCGCCGCAAAGGGATCGATCAATCGCTCGACTCGCTGATGGACATCCTCTCGAACGTCGTGGGCGTGATGGTGCTCATGGCGGTGATTATCGTGCTCAACTCGCAAAATGTAACGCTCTCGCTCGGCTCGCCGATCTTGCAAGAGCCGCCGGAAAACGCACGCCGGTTGCTGTTTGAGTGCCGCAACAACCGCGTCATGCTGGTCAACTTGAACCGCTTGGACGAGGCGGTGATCGAGGTTCAAAAGAAATACCGCGAAGCGCAGGGCGTGCTCCCCAGCGCCCGCGATCTAGCCGCCTATCTGGACCAGAACGACGTAGGGGACCAATATTACCGCGTGCGGCTGGAACTGAAAAATGGCGCGAACTTTATTTACGAGCCGCGCCGCGACGGCATGGGCGCGACCGCCTTGGAGATCGTTAAGGAAGATTCGCCCTATCAGCGGATGCTCGACCGGCTCGACGGCGAAACGTCGTACCTGTTCTTCGTGGTGCGTCCAGACAGTTTCGACATCTTTCGCACCGCGCGGGCCGAAGCCACCGGGGCGGGACTGAAGGTCGGGTGGGATCCGCTGCGCAGCAGCGAACCGCTCCGACTACGCACCGGAAGCAACCGAGGCGGCCAAGTCCAATGAGAATCGCACAGGCCATTCAGGCCATTCCCGACGAGCCAGAACTGCAGGCGGCCAGCTTTCTCCAGAGCCTGGGACGCTGGGCGCTGCGCGGCGCGATCGCGTCGCTCGTCTTTCATGTGCTGCTCGTGGCCGCAGCGATCTACATCCATTTTCCGCCTGAGCAGTACGCCAAGAACTATCTCCAGATCACGGTCGTTCCCCGCCCGCAGATCCTAATGACCGATGCGCTCTCGCTGGTAGATGAAACGGTCGATCAGTTCGGTCTCACGCTCGGCGTCGAAACGCCGGAAGTCATCCTCACCACCGAAAAAGCCTCCACGCCGCGGCCGGCGGAGCCGGACGAAGCGATCGAGCTTACCGCCACCGCGCCGGCCGCCGCGCCCGCGGAGCTGCCGCGCGAACCCGACGCAGATGCCGAGCTAGGGACCATCGGCCAGCCTGCGGTGGTTACTTGGGGAAGCGCCAACGCGCTCGACCGGCTGTCGATCGAGATCTCACAGATCCTTTGGCGGCGCAAGGCGCTCATTATCTGGTGCTTCGACCGCTCGGCGGCCATTCAGGACGACCGCCAGCAGATTGGCGGCAATCTGGCGAAGATGTACGGAGACCTGGGGCTGATCGGCGCGATTGAAGAAGGGGATGTCGTCTCGGCCGTCACCAGCTTCGCCGACGACGTGAAGCGCCATACGCCCAAGCCCACCAGCAATGTTCAAGAGGTTGTGCAGGCGATTGAAGCCATCCCCAGCGAGACGGCCGAAAGCTATAGCATGTGCAAAGCCATCGCCCGCTCGATTTACTATTACCAACGCTTCAGCCGCTTTAGCTTGGAAGACCTGCGCGCCACCGGCGGCAAGGAAGGTCCGCAAGGCGAGCATAGCTGGGACGATAGCGATGTAGCCTTTGACCGCGACGCGCTGCTGCAAGGCGAGCGGAAAATGGTCCTGGTGCTCGTGACCGACACGGCTGGCGATCTCACCGAGAACCAGCGGCATCTTGAAGATACGCTCCAGATCGCCAAGAAGGCCGGCTGCCGGATTTACGTCCTCGGCCGCGAGGCGATGTTCAACTCCCCCTACGCCCCCGCCGACCCCGGCTCGCAGTCCGCCGGCCATGCTGGCCGGCTCGTCAATCGAGGCTCCGATACCGCCTTTCAAGAAGTGCTGCACCGCAACCTCTGGGGCCGTCGTAGCGACGTCTATCCGTCAGGCTTCGGTCCGTATGCGCAAGCGCGCCTGGTGCGCGAAACGGGCGGTCTATTTTTCATGGTCCCCTCACCGGCGGACAGCGATAGCGACTTGGAGCTTCGCGCCCTCCGGCAGCGCCAGACGCGGCTCTATGTGCCCCAACTCGATTCCCGCGAAGTCATTGAGTCGCAAGCGGCCGCGAGCGAGCTGCGCAAGACGATTCTGCAGGTCGTCGATTTTCTGGACCCGGTAGACCCGGAAATGGCTGTCGAACGAGCGCTGCTGGCGAGCCTTCCGGGCGAGCGAAATCAGTTCCTTCCCGAGGCGACGAGGACGATTACCCGGGCCGAAAACATCTTCCGGTACTACCGCCGCACGTTGCGCAAGCTCGACGACCTGGAACCGCTGCGGGATCAAGAACCAAGCCGCCGCTGGCGTGCCAATTACGACCTGCTGCGGGCCGACGTGGCGACGCTCATGGCGCGCACCTACGAGTACGGCGTGGCGCTCATCGCACGCAAGAACGCCGCTCCGAGCGATCGAGAACCGGTCCGCATCGAGCTGCGCAATCGGACACGCATCCACGGCTATCAGAGGGGCCGGGTCTACGAGCAGCGTGCGCGCCACTTGTTGCAGCGCGTGATTGACGAGCACCCGGGAACCCCCTGGGCGGCTCGCGCTCAAGCAGAGCTTGACCGTGGGTTCGGCATCGTCGCGGTCGACATCTACACCGCGCCGGCTTCGCCGCCTCCGGTGTCCCCACCTTCGGCTCGCGCGGCGCGGCGCGGCCCGCTCCACTATTAGCACCCCAATTTTGAACCTCTCGCCCTCGAACGAAAACTTTCCTGCCTCAAAGGTCGTGTTCTCCCCTTCTGCCAAACCACCGCAAGCGGCTCCCGCAGTAGCCCGAGACGGGAATGAACGCTCCCACGGCGACAGCCACGGAATTATTCGAAGCTCCCGGCGAGCATGAGCGACCGGCAACCCGCGCTCCGCTCACGGGCGCGGCGGTCTCGCTCGTGTTGCACATGCTCTTGATGCTCGTGCTCGGGCTGTGGGGCTTTCCCGAGAAACCGCAGAGCGAATGGGGCGAGACGCTCGCCCGCGTCGAACGGCCGCAAGAGCTGCTCACCGAGTCGCTCGAAGCGGACCTCACGCCCAGCCTCAGCAGCGGCGGCGAGTTGGAGGAATCAATCGAAATCGCGCCCCACGTCGAAGGCCCGGACGAGATCGAACCTGTTATCGGCCCCGATGGGGTCGATGTGGAAACCGCGCCGCTGGAGATCGCCGGCTTTGACTCGGTCGTGGGCCGGGATCACTCCATACTGATCGACGAACTCCCCGAGGTGGCGGGACAAGCGGCCGTCGCCGCCAGCGGCAGTGCTCAAGCGGTCGATCGCATCACCGAGGAACTGGCGCAGATTCTCTGGCGGCGCAAGGCGCTCGTCCTGTGGTGCTTCGACCAATCGGGGAGCATGCAGCCGGAGCGGAAGCGCATCCGCGATCGCATCGATAAGATTTATCAAGAACTCGGCGTGCGCGGCACGACCGACGACGGCATGCTCCTGACCGCCGTCGGCAGCTACGGAGCATCGTTCGCGCTGCACACGTCCAAGCCGACGCCCGACACGCAGGAGGTGCTGCGGGCCATCGACGCGGTGCCGGTCGATGAATCGGGCGAGGAGGTCATGCTTTCGGCCATCGCCGAGATGATCCGTCGCCATGAGCGTTACAAGGCGGTCCACTTGTCGGACTTGGCGGACTCAAGCACCCCGCAGCCCGAAGCCGACGCCCCCATCGCGTTCGAGCGCGAAAACTTGCTGCTCGACGAGCGGCGGATGATTTTAATCCTCGTCACGGATGAGAGCGGCGACCGGCTGGAAAACTTGCAGTATCTGGAAGACGCGCTCGCCGTGGCGCGGAAGGCCCACTGCCGGATTTACGTGCTCGGCCGCGAGGCGATGTTCAATCATCCCTATGCGCGCGTCACCTGGACCGATCCACAAACGAAGGAGGCCTTTACCGTCAGCGTCGATCGCGGTCCCGAGGTGCCGATGCCCGAAGTGTTGCAGACGAACGGTTTCGGGCATCGCGGGGACATTTTCGCCAGCGGCTTTGGTTCCTACGAGCAGGCCCGGCTCGCCCAGGAGACGGGCGGCATCTTTTTTCTGCTTCCCGGACTGGACGAGACGCCCGCGCAATTGAAGGCCCGCGAAGAGCGGATGCGCCGCATGCGGCGCTATCTGCCGAGCCTCGACTCGCGCGCGCGGTATCAGGGCTGGCGCGACCGCAGCAAGCTGCGTCAGGCGGTCTTTCAGGCCATCGCGGACCTCAACCCGTGGGACCAAAGCCTCCGCCGCGAAGTGCATCTCCGCAACCAGTTCCACGCTGACGCACGATTCCTTCCGGAAGCCCAGCAGGCGCTTGCTCACGCCCGCGAGCTGCTCAAGTACCACGACACCGCCTTGCAGCGGCTCCTCCGCATGAAGCCGCTACGCGAGGAGGAACCAAGCCGTTGGCAGGCGAACTACGATCTCACCGTCGGCGAACTGGCGATGCTGCGGGCGCTGACCTATGAATACATCCAGCAATTGCAAACGACGCTCAAAGCGCCCCAGCCGAAGAATCCCAAGACGAACCTTCGCACGATCCGCGTCGTCGCCCAAACCCGCGCCGACACGAAAAGCACCGCCTACGTCGCGCAGGCCAAAGAGCTACTAGAACACGTCATAGAAGCGCATCCCAGCACGCCCTGGGCGTATCGGGCGAAGTGGGATCTAGGCCGCGGCTTTGGCATTGATCTGGAAGACCAGTACGTGGCTCCTACGAAGCCGCAGCCCGCGCCGGCCCGTGGTCCGCCGAAACTTTGAGCAGCTCCCGTTTCCCTGTAGCGTCCCTCCCGCCCTAGCGACCTGGGTAAGCTGGCCTTCTCACGGCCCCAACGGGGCCGAACTCGACAGCCCAGGGCGCAGCCCTGGGAAACGGCAGGCGCAATAGAAGTTGTCAGAGCGCTGGAATGGTGGAAGGCCCAACGGGCCGTTACGCGAGGTTTCCGCCCGTGTGAATAGCGCCGGCAGTGGCGGCCCTTTGGGCCTTCCTTGGCGCTGTTGGTTTATCTACAAATTGTCGCGTCCCGCCTCCCCAGGGCTGCGCCCTGGGCTTCCGAGCATCGCCCCGTTGGGGCGAGAAAGACGCCAAGGGGCGCGACACTTCAATGGAACGCACTAAGCGCCGAGCGCCTCGCGCAGCGCCGGTAGCGCTCTACCCGGCTAGACGGGCGCGAAGCGTGTGAACCACGTCGATCGATTCGGAGCCTTGCAGGCCGAAGCACTCCCACAGCAGTCGCAGCAGGCGATTGGTGCGGCCGCTGGCAAGCTCGCTGCGCAGATGAACCGCCTTGAGCAGGATCTCCGGCTGCCGCTCGATGCGCCGCGAAAACTCGATGGCCAGCCGCGTGCCGCGCTGGAGATCCATGTTAAACAGTTCCGCGAGCGTCTGCCCTGCGCTCGCCACGTCGCCTGTCTCGATTTGCACGAGAAAGGCTTTTAGCGAAAGCGCTTCGCCAGCCGAAGGAAGCAGCCCGGCAATGGGCCGGGGAGCGGGCAGGGACGGAAAAGCGACGGTGGCCGGGCGTTTGGCCATCGGCTGCGAGCGGTGAGGCTCGGCCGCGGCTTCGGCTTGCGGCAGGCTGGCGAGCATCGAGCGAACGTGATGCAGTCGAGCGCCGATCTGCTCGTAGATCGTCTCGATCTCGCTCAGAAACGTCAACCCCGCCGCG
The DNA here is from genome assembly GCA_964481585.1 of uncultured Pirellulales bacterium. Taxonomy (GTDB): domain Bacteria; phylum Planctomycetota; class Planctomycetia; order Pirellulales; family CAYZVT01; genus CAYZVT01. Next base: position 3,906 of record CAYZVT010000127.1, on the reverse strand, counting down.
TCCTCCAAGATTTGATCGCGGCTTTCGAGAACGCGCTCGGTCAGCCGCTCGGCAAGCAAGTCGCGTGCTCGTTCGAGAACTTCAATCGCTCGGGCGCGGTCATCCATCGCAGGCTCTACCTCGGCAAACGCTCTCGCCCCAATCTCCGGCGCGACGCCCATCGCCACGCGGCAGCAGGGACTCGTTCTATTTTACCGCTCGGGGGAGAGCCTCGCCAAGCGGGGCGTGCTACTGGGCGGCCTCCGGCTCGGGCTGGAGCGCCGGCTCAGCCTGGAACTCCGGCGCGGCCTCGCGCGGCAGTTTGGGCGCCTTGTCCGCGCGGCTCAGCACGCCGGCAATCACGATCACCACAACCGCCGCGATCACGTTCCAGGTGAGCCACTTGCGCAGCTTTTGGCGAAAGCGGTGGGCGGCCGCCGTGCGTCCGGCCAAAATGCTTGAGATAAAGAAAATCCACAGCGCCAGTAAGAACTTCACCAGAAAGAGCGGCCGGTAATAGCCCGGCAGCCGGTAGTTCATCTCGATCATGCCGATCGAGTACAGGCCGCTCACGAGCAGAAACAGGGCCGACGCCACAATCCACTTGGACCATCGCGCTCGGCGTGCGGTGGCGCGCTCGGTTGCCGCCTCGGTGGTTGGCTCTTTCTCGTCGTCGGGAAGCAGCACGAACCTTTGATAAAACACGCCCCCGGCGAGCACCACCGCCGCCAAAACATGCAGGATATGCGCCACCACACGCAGCCAGACGAGCGCATCGCCATCGGCTTGGGCCAGGATGGGTAGGCTCGAAGTCATGCTCAGCTCAATTTCTTGCATCGGGGTGGTCCTCGCTCGCTTGCCGTGTCAGGGAAGTCTCGCCAACGTCTTTGCCAGATGCGCGCCGGCCGCCGCTATGATACCCTTGCCGGCGGAGTCTGACGATCCCGTTCGCCACGCTGAAAATCAGCGTGGGGCTTCGTCCCGGAGCCGCGCCGCGAGTTGCAAGGCTTCGTCGCGCGAGCGAATCTGCTTCTCTAACTGGGCATCGCGCAGGCGATCGAGCACCGTGCGGAACTCCGGCCCCGGCCGCATGCCTAGCTCGATTAGATCGTTTCCGCTTACCAGCGGCGGCGGGTTGAGCTGCTCCGCCGGCAGGGCGAGTTTTTCGCGGCAGTAGCGGTACACCGGGTCATCGGGCGATGCCATCGCCTCATGCAGCGTCAACAGTTCTTCCCCGCCCGGCGCGACGAGCAGCCGTTGCAAACGGGGCCAGGGGAGCGACAGTGCTTGTGCGATGCGGTCGAGGTTTTCAAGGAGCCACGTTGCGCGGTCGATTTCCTTGTTCGTCAGCCGCCACCGCCGGCCGACTTCGCCGGCGAGCGCCGGATCGGCTGCTCCCTGTAGCAGCGCCGCCAGCCCGACCGGCAGCGTCGTGTGCCCCAGATTCGAGAGCGTGCGTAGCGTCTCGTGCCACGGCTCCGGGTGCTCGGGGTCCTGGGCCAGACGATCCACTTCCGGCAGGATTTGTTCGAGCAGCCCCGTCTCGTGCAGCAGTTCCACGGCGCGGGCTTGCGTTTCGTGGGTCAGCATCCGCCGCATTTCCGCGCCGATCCGCTCTTGGCTGACGACGTGAATCTGATCGGCCATCCGCCGCACCGCCCAGAGTGTCGTCCCTTCTAGCTCGAAGCGAAACGTCGCGGCGAAGCGCACCGCGCGGAGCATGCGGAGCTTGTCTTCCCGAATCCGTTCGACGGGATCACCAATCGCCCGCACGACGCGCTGCCGCAGGTCTTGCGTCCCGCCGACAAAATCGATCACGCGCTGCTGTTGTGGGTCGAAAAACAGTCCGTTGATCGTAAAGTCGCGCCGCTGCGCGTCGAGCTGCGGTGTGCTAAAGCGAACCTCATCCGGGCGGCGGCCATCGCTGTAGCCGAAGTCTTGGCGGAACGTGGCGACCTCGATGTTGCCCGCCTGCTTCGGCCCCACCACGGTAATCACGCCGAAGGCCGCACCGACGGGAATCGTCCGGCGGCGGCCAAAAACTTCCCGAATCCGCTCGGGCGGGGCATCGGTCGCCACGTCATAGTCCTTCGGCGTCAGCCCCAGCAACTGGTCGCGGACGCACCCGCCCGCCCAATAGGCCAAATGCCCGGCATCGCGCAGCGTGGCGACGACATCCGTGGCGAACTGGCGTTGGCGACCGGGATCGAGCGAAGGCATGGCGGCGGTCGGGGAGACTACGGGAACGCAAAATAAGAAGGATCAGACGACGACGGGCGTGTGACGTTCCGCCATCTTACGGGCCAGCGCCGCATCGACAAGCTCCACGACGCGCTGCCGCGCCCGATCATCCCAGGCAAAGACGACTTCCTCGCCTGGCTGCAGGAAATGCAGCACTAAATCGGCCGGCGGCTGCCCCAACACTTGCTCGGCAGCCAGCGCGTAGACATAAAGCTGCATCTCGTACTTCGCCGCCGCCTGCTCAAGTTCGCCCGGCGCGACGCGGTTGGTTTTGTAGTCCAAGATGTGCCAGCGGCCCGCCTGATCTTGATACAAGCAATCCATGTAGCCCTGCAGGTAAAGCCCGGCCTCGGTCGGCGAATCGGGGGGCCAGCCGAGCAGAAACTCAAGCTCCGGATACATCGCCGCCGCCCCCAGCAGGTCGGCCGCACGCGGCGATTGCAGATAACGCACCACCCAGTCGCTTACCGTGTCGATCGCCTCTTGAGGCTCATCGAAATGCTGGGGGGCGAGCTTTTGCACAAGCCGCGGCATCTTGGCGGCCGGCACGCAGCGAATCTTTTCCAGCACCGCATGCGTGAGCGATCCCAGCCCCAGCGGGTCGATCCGCGGCGCGGGCGGCTCGCCCTCCTCGGCCGGCTCGGTGGTCCAATAGCGCGGCTGTGCGTACAGCTCGCCCGTCAAACGCGAGAACGAATACTGCCGCCGCGCGTGGCCGTCGGCCGCAACCGGCTGCACGGCTGCGATGGAAAGCGGCTTCTTGCCACGGCGAAGATCCTCGGCCTTTTCCAGCAGCGGCCCCAGGCTCTTTCTCCGCGTGCGCCCCTGCGGACTCCGCGACGGCATCGGCCGCTTCCGCGTCACGGCCACCTCGGGCCGGGCGTAGCCGTCCGGCAACGCGCCGAGCAGGTCGCCGGTCGCCAGATCGAAGCGCCGTGCGAGCAGCTTGGTCCAATCGCCCCCCGGCTTGTCCAGGTCAGGCAGGCCGCTTGAGAGAATCAGATAATCGGCCGCGCGCGTGCAGGCCACGTAAAACAGCCGCACCAGTTCTTCTTCGTCCTGCGCGCGCGATACCAGATTGTGCAGCGTCAGCCCGCAGGTCTGCTTCGACTCGGAACGCACCAAGGGGCCGAGCGTCGGCGAGACGACAAACCCGTCGCCGCCGCCGCGCGACTCGCGCTCCAAGTCCGGTACGACCACCACCGGGAACTCCAGCCCCTTCGACTGGTGAATCGTCATCAGCCGCACAATCTGCGTCGTCTCGGGATGCGTCGCCGCCAGCGGCTCGCGCGGTTGATCGGCAATGAACCGCGAAAGCTGAACGATGAAATCCGACAGACCGAACACGCCCGAACCGTCGAACGCGCGGGCTTGGTCGATTAGCTTCCGCAGGTTCGCCAGCTTTCGCTCGCCAAGAAACTCGGCCAGCAAAACGGCATCGTAGCCGGTGCGGGCCAGCGCCTCGTTCAGGAGCGCCGCGACCGGCATGCGGTCTTTCCTTGCCTGAAGTTCACGCAACGTCGCAGCCGCGGCGCTCGCCCGCCGCGCTGTGTCTTTGTCGAGCTGCTCCGGCAACTTTTCGTCAAACAGCCCCCCTACCAAACCGTCTCGATGCTGCCCAAGCCAAAATAGCGTCTCATCCGATAGCCCAAAAAACGGACTGCGGAGCACGCCCGCCAGCGCGAT
>CAYZVT010000126.1:0-11703 GCA_964481585.1 uncultured Pirellulales bacterium | reverse complement strand
TGGGATTCCGCGCGGTGGGGCTTGTCGATCATGGGCATGCGCTTTGGGAGGACGACGCGGTTCACCCGGCGTATCTCGGCCCGCCGAGCGAGCTGCCGGAGCTTGCCGCCCGGCACCAGGCTTATTGGGCCATTGTGGCACTCGCCGATCGTCCGGCCGACGAGGCTGCTCAGATGCTCGCCCACTGCCGCTGCGTGCCCAACTTGATTGTGGTCCCCAACATCATGGGACTGCCGACCTTGTGGAGTCGTGCCCACGACTACGGCGGCGTGATGGGCATCCACATCCAAGAGCGCCTCCTGCTCCCCGTTCCACGCCTCATCAAGCGGACGATGGACCTGGCGCTGGTGGTCCTGGGAGGGCTGCTCCTGCTGCCGTTGATCGGGCTTATCGCACTGCTCATCAAGCTCATTTCCCCCGGTCCAGCGTTTTACGCTCAAGAACGAATCGGCCTCAACGGACGGCTCTTCCGTGTCTGGAAGTTCCGCACGATGGTCGTCAACGCCGATCGCATCCTCCACGAATACTTCGACGAACATCCCGGGCTGCGCGAGGAGTGGGACCGCGACGAAAAGCTCAAGAACGATCCGCGGATCATCAAGCGGGTCGGCCATCTGCTGCGAAAGTTCAGCATCGACGAACTGCCCCAGCTCTGGAACGTCCTGCGCGGCGAGATGAGCCTCGTCGGTCCGCGGCCGATCGTCGCCGCCGAGATCGAACGCGCGCGGGCTAAATATGCGCATCTTTATCCGCTCTACCTGCGAGTGCGGCCGGGCATGACCGGGCTGTGGCAGGTCTCCGGGCGCAGTCTCACGACCTACGACGAACGCGTCAATCTCGATGCCTATTACGTCCGCAACTGGTCTCCCTGGCTCGATATCTACATTCTCGGCCGGACGGTGCGGACGGTGCTTTTCCGCGAAGGCGCTTACTGATCCATGTCTGCCGATGCCTCTGTCCATGAGACTGCTCGGAAGCCGCGCGCCGCGCTCGCGCGCCGACTGCTGCGCGGCGGAGCATGGGTGACGCTCGGCCGGATCTCGGGGATCGCGTTGGCCTTCGTCCTGCACATGGTGTTGGCCCGCCAACTCGAACCGGCCGCCTTTGGCGCGTTTGCGCTCGTGATAAGCCTGATTACCTTTTGCAGCATCGTCGCTCGTTTCGGGCTTGACCGGGTGCTGCTCCGCTTTCTTTCCGAGGGGCGCAGCCCTCAGCAAGCGCTGCGCGAGGCGCGAGCGATTGCACGGAGCAGTGTTCCAGCGGTCGCCGTCCTTGCGGGGCTGTTGCTAACGCAGTATGGCAGCGAACTCGGCATCGGCAGTTCGCCGGCGCTGGTGCTGCTGATTGTGGCGGCCCTGGCGCTGCACGCGATTGTGCAAATCGTCGCCGAAGCGCTGCGCGGCTTGCACCGCCTCGACTGGGCGACGTTGTTCGACGTGCAAGCGAGCGGACCGCTGTTGAACTTGATCCTGCTGGGGCTTGTGTTGGTGCTCTCGCTTTCGGGACACGTCACGCTGCTGGCGGTCGTGGGACTGTACGTCGCGGCCCTCCTGGTGCTGCTTACCGCAGCGCTCGTTCAGCTGCGGCGAGCCGCGGCACAGCGAGACTTGCCGCAGCGGAACATGAGCACCGCTGAGGGGGGCGAGCGCCGAGCCATGCGTGCGATGTGCGGATCGATCACCGTCGCGACGGTGCTGGCCTTCTTGGCCTATCAAGCCGATCTGTGGATCGCCAGTGTGTACTGCTCGGGCGAAGATCTAGCCCGATTTGCGGCCGCACGGCGGTTGATTCAGTTACTCGCCCTGCCGCTCGGGACGATCAATCTGGCAGTCATCTCCACGATCCCCGAACTGTACGCGCAGGGGCGGCGGGACGAACTGCAGCGCGTGCTACGCACGACCGCGACGCTCGCCACGGTTCCTGTCGTCGCCCTTGCCGCCGCAATTTGCATTGCACCCGGGCCGATTCTGGAATTGGCCTTCGGCAGCCCCTACCGTGCGGCGGCGCCGCTGTTGGTGACGCTGGTACTGGGGCAACTCGTCCTGTGCTGGTCGGGCACGTGCGGCCTTTCGCTCACCGTCACCGGCCATCACCGCGCGGTGCTGTGGGTGCATCTGTCGACGGTGCTCATGCTCTTGATTGCCGGTCTCTGGGCCGCCTCGAACTACGGCACGCTGGGCATCGCGGTCGCATCCACGCTCGCGGCGGCGATCAACAATCTTCTCATGTGGATCACCGCCCGCGCGCGAATGGGGATTTGGACGCACGCCGCGCTCGTGCCCCAGCTACGCCTCTTCGGAAAATCCTTGCCCGGTGGCGAACGGGCCATCGCCGTCGCCGCAGACCGCCGGTAACCGTCTGCACCGAAGTCCCTGCAAAATGACCAAGCTCAGCACCACCGAACGCGCCGCCGGCTCGCCCGCTTCCCAGGAAGCGACGCCCGGCCGCTGCGCGCCGACCCAGCGGCTGACGGTGCTTCAGCTTCACAACCGGCAGCTTGCCACGGGGGGGGCCGATGTCGTGCTGGAGCGCGAGGCGGCGCTGCTGGAGTCCCACGGCCACCGCGTGCGGCAGTTTTTTGTGGAGACGAAGCAACTGGCGGCGATGCCAAAGCTACAGATGGCCGCCGCGGCGGTGTGGAATCGCGGCGCGGTGCGAGAGATTCGTCAGATCATCGCCGCGCAGCAGCCCGATGTGGTGCACGTCCACACGCCCTATCCGCTGCTTTCCCCCGCCGCGTTTCGGCTGCCGGTGCCGGTGGTGCATACCTGCCATAGCTTCCGCAACTCCTGCCTCAACGGTCTGCTCTATCGCCAAGGCTCGCTCTGCAGGCAGTGCGTGGGCCGCTCGCTGAAATGGCCGGGCGTGGTCGGCCGCTGTTACAAGGGCAGCCTCGCCGGGAGTGCGGTCCTCGCCGGTTCGCTCGCGCTGCACCGCGCCCTCGGGACGTTCCGGCGCTTCGTCGACACGTACATTACGCTCAGCGAGTTCACCCGTGAGATACTGATTGCCGACGGCTTCCCCGCGGAGCGCGTCGTGGTGAAACCGAACTTCGTCCCCTCGTCCGGAGAGCCGGGCGAAGGTAACGGCGGCTACGCGCTTTACGTCGGCCGCTTTACTGAGGAAAAGGGAATCGACACGCTCCTCCGCGCCTGGGAGGGGCGAAGCTGCCAACTGCCGCTCAAACTCGTCGGCGACGGGCCGCTCCGCGAGCGCGTCGCAGCGGCGGCACAACGATTGCCGAACATCGAACTGCTGGGATGGCAGCCCCAGGAAGCGGTCGCGCAGCTGATGCGCGACGCGGTCTGTCTGGTGTTTCCTTCGCAGTGGTACGAAGCGGGGCCGCTAACGCTCATGGAAGCCTTTGCATCGGGCACGCCGGTCGTCGCCAGTGACGTAGGAAATTTTTCCGAAGGAATCGTGCACGGTCAAACGGGTTTCTTGTTTCGTTGCGGCGATCCGCTCGATTTGCAAGAAAAGATTGTGCAATTCCAGGCGGATCGCCCCGCGCAGCAGGCGATGCGCCACGCCGCTTTTGCCGAGTACCAACGCCGCTATTCGCCCGAAGTCAATTACCAAATGCTGATGGAGATCTACCGGCGCGCCATCAGCCGCCGCTCTGCGAGGCGCACCAACTGATGCCCTACCGCGTCCTGATGATTACCGAAGCCTCCTGGACGGGAGTTGGTCGGCATACGCTCGATCTGACCGAGGGCCTGATTGCCGCGGGCTGCGAGGTTCACCTGATCTATTCGCCGATCCGCATCGACGAAACCTTCCGCGCGCGGCTGGCGGCCAATCCGGCCATTCGAGCCTGTCCGCTGCCAATGCGCACCGGACCGCATCCGAGTGATGTTCGCGTGGTGCGCGCAGTGCGAAGCTATCTGCGGCAGCATGGGCCGTTCCACATCGTCCACGGGCATAGCTCGAAAGGCGGAGCCATCGCGCGGCTCGCCGGGGTGCGATCGGGAGCACGCACCGTCTATACGCCCAACGGATTTGTCACCGCCAACCCAAAACTCTCGCGGCTCGCGGCGTTCTTTTACGGCGGGTGCGAAGCGGTCTTGGCGCAACTGGGCGACGCGGTGGTGGCGGTCGCAGACGAGGAGCGCGAAGTGATCGTCGCCTCAGGCGTGCCGCGCCGCACGGTCCGGGTGATCCCCAATTGCATTGATCCGCCCGACTTTCTTCCCCGCGAGGCGGCCCGCCGACGGCTAAAGCTCCCGATCGATGTGCCGGTGGTGGGCTTCGTGGGCCGGCTTGGAAGCCAGAAAAACCCGCTTCTCTTGGTCGAGGCTTTCGCCCACGTTCATGCCCAGCACCCGCAAGTGCTGCTGGCCCTGATCGGCGACGGTCCCGAGGCAGAAGCGGTGCGAAAGCGGATAGCCGAACTGGGACTTCAACAGGTGGTCCGCCTGCTCGGCCAGCAGCCGGCAGCCGATCTGATGCGGGCGTTTGACGTTTTTGCGCTGCCCAGCCGGTATGAGGGAATGCCCTATGTGCTTCTGGAAGCCCTGAACGCCGGCGTTCCGATTGTGTCCACCGAGGTTTCTTCTTGCCGGTCGTTGGTTCACAATGGAGCGACGGGTTTTGTGGTCGAACAAGCGACGCCCGAGGCGTTTGCAGCGGCGCTTGCGGCGCTGGTGGAGGATGAAGCGCGGCGGGCGGATTTTGGACGGCGTGCGAGGACGTTAGCGGCACAGTTCACTCTGCGAGAGATGATCGCTCGCACGTTGAGCTTGTATGGAGACTTGATTGCGACTCCGCTGCCGGCGGCGAGCACTCTATAGTCAATCGCCCTAGACCGGGTGCCTGGCAGGAGGCGCAGTACCAGTATCAGAAGCAGGCAGTGAGAAGCGTGTTTTCCAATCATCCGAGCACCCGGCACGATTTCGCGCCGACGAGCGCCGTGCCGCCCCCCCCCGCGCCCCAGGGAATAAGCTATTCTCTCGCGGCTGAATCTACCCTCACGGCGCTCCCCCGCCAGCCCGCTCGGCGCTTGCTGAGCGGGGTGCTGCTGCTGATTGCCGTGATGGTGACGGCGCAGTTCACGGTTGCCGCCACGCGGCCCACAGTGATTCAGCAAACCGCGGCTGGGCAAACCGGCGCGGACAAGCTCTCGCGCGCGGCCGGGGCGCTGCATGTGCTCGTTGCCGCGGCGCTGGTCGTGCTCGCACGACGTCGCGAACCGTTCCGTCCGCGTCTCAAGTTATGGGTCGGCTGCTGGTCGCTGCTGGTGGTGCTTGGCGTTCTGCCGATTGCGTTTCAGCAGTACATTTACCCGATGTGGGCGTTGGGGGACTTCGCGATTATGGCGCTGCCGGTGCTCTATATGCTTTTGAGCAACCGGCTGCCCCAGCTTTTTCACGACCCGCGCACCTTGCAACTTCTCGCGCTGGGATTAGTGGCAGCCGCCATCGCCCAGCTATTCTTTGAGCGTGCCTCCGGCCGCTTTGAGCCGCCACATCATCTGGTGTTCGTTCTTCTTGCATTCTGGATTCTCCGCAGCCGCTCTTGGTCGCAGCAACTGGTGCTATTGCTCGTCTACGGCGGGATGTATTTGTTGGCCCTGACTTCGATGCAGCGCGCCACGGCGATGGCGGCCCCCGCGACCTTTGTCCTGGCTGCCTGGCTGGAGAAAGTGCGGTGGCGGCCGATGATCGAGCTGGGACTCCTTTCGTCTGTACCCTTGTTCATCGTGATTCTACTGGCGGCGCCAAACAATCCACTCGTCGCCCAGGTCGAGTCGCTTGCCGACGGCACGCGCTTTATGAGCCTACTGAAGGGCGAAGACGCTTCGCTTGACGGGCGGCTGTTGGAAGCCCGCGACGTGATCCAGGCCCGCCTCGATCAGCGCAATCCCTTGGTTTGGCTCATCGGGGCCGGGCACGGCGGAACCTACTGGCATTATGCGGATCGCGTCCGTCGCAACATGTCGAGCAACATGCGGCTGCATCATATCCACATCGGGCCGCTCGCGCTTTGGTATCGCCACGGGCTGATCGGCGTGGCGTGCTACGTCGCCTTTTTAGCCGCGGCGGGCCGCTACCTGCTGCACAGCAGACGCGCTCCACGCCTGCAAATCCCCCACCCCAGCGCTAATGTGTTCTTCGTCGCCGTCGCGGTTGGGTTGGTACACTTCATGTTTGGATTCGTATTGCAACATGCGGTGTTCGCCTTCGCAGTTGCCGGAGCGGTCGTGCATTTTGCCGAACTGCCGAAACGGAGGCAGTGGGCCTAAACACCCGTTGCTGGCAAGCCACATCACGCATGAACGCGATTTCAACAATGTGCGAACCGAACTTTCTCATCATCGGGGCAGCCCGCAGTGGCACGACGGCGCTCGCCGCGTTCCTCGACCAGCATCCGGACGTCTTTCTCTGCTCGCCGAAGGAACCGCACTTCCTCGCCTTCGCGGGCGAGAAAGTCGCTTTTGCCGGACCGGGCGATGACTCCACGATCAACCGTGTCGCCGTCACCGACGCGCACCAATACCGCGCGCTTTTCCGACGCGGCGGAAACCGCAAAGCCGTCGGCGAAGGCTCCGTCTCCACGCTCTACTACCACGAGCGCGCCGTGGGCAACATTGAAAAGCACTTGCCTGCCGCGCGCCTAGTCGTGGTGCTGCGCAATCCCATCGAGCGCGCCTATTCGAGCTTCCTCTACCTGACCGCACGCGGCTACGAGCCGCTCCGCAGCTTCGACGCCGCGCTCGACGCGGAAACGCAGCGGATCGACCAAGGCTGGCACCATCTGTGGCACTACACGCGCATGGGCTACTACACCCAACAGCTCCCGAGCTTCCTCAATGCGTTCGGCCACGACCGCGTGAAGACGATTCTGTTCGACGATCTGCGCGACTCCCCGGCAAAGGTGCTGCAAGAGGTGTTCGAGTTCCTCCAAGTTGATTGCTCGTTCCAGCCCGACACGGCGCGCGAGGTCAACCGTTCGGGCGTGCCGCGCAATCGCCTGCTCAACCATTCCATCCGTTTTGTAAACGAGCGGCCACTGCTGAAGCGCGCCGCAAAAGCGATTTTGCCGCCCAAACAGCGCGAGCGGCTGCGGAACCTAAACCTCCGCCATCCCGTGCTGCCCCAGCAAAGCTTCCGGCGACTGCAAGCGCTCTACCGCGACGAAATCGCGGGGCTGTCCGATCTCTTAGAAAGAGACCTTTCGCATTGGTGCGAGGGAGTGCGGGCGGACTAGACTGCGCAGGAGCCCTTGAAAGTTGCGATGAACCAGACCGAACGCGGCTACCTATTGCTAACCGGGGCGACCGGATTGCTGGGGCAGTACTTGCTCCGCGATCTGCTGCGCGCGGGCGTACGCGTCGCCGCTCTCGTGCGTTCGACACGCCACGCAACCGCGCGGCAGCGGGTGGAACTGGCGCTGCGGCACTTTGAACAACAGGCAGGCCGCCTGCTGCCCCGGCCGGTCGTGCTCGAAGGCGATTTGACACAGCCCGGCCTCGGCCTTGCGCCGGCGCACGCGGACTGGATCGCCGAGCATTGCACGGCCGTGCTTCACAGCGCGGCGAGCATCACCTTTTACGCTGACAGCGCCACCGGCGAGCCGTATCGCACGAACGTCGACGGCACGCGGCATCTGCTCGAACTATGCCCGCAGACGCGCCTGGAGTCGTTTCACCACGTCTCCACGGCCTATGTTTGCGGACGCCGCGCGGGACGAATCGGCGAAAGCGAGCTGGACGCCGGGCAGACCTTTGGAAACGACTACGAACGGAGCAAACTCGAAGCCGAGCGCCTCGTGCGGCAGGCGGCCTTTCCCACTCCGGCGACGATCTACCGTCCCGCCATTCTTGTCGGCGACTCGCACAGCGGTTACACCTCGACCTTTCATGGCTTTTACGCGCCGCTCAAAATTCTGTGGCAGCTCGCCCAGCACGATCCAAGTTGGGCGTCACCCACCGTGCCATTCATCGAGCAGCTTGGCCTGCGCGGCGACGAGTGCAAAAACGTGGTGCCAGTCGATTGGGCGTCGGCCGTCATCGCGCACATCCTGCGACGCCCGGAACACCACGGACGAACGTATCACCTCGCTCCGTCGCAGCCTGTACCAGTTCGGGACATCGAGCAGGCGATTGCCCAGGCCGTAAGCTCACGCGCTCCCGCGCAGCCGGCAGCGTCTCCTCAACTGAGCGTACCGCCGAGGGACGCTCTACATGAGGCTCTTGATGTCTACCGCGCGTACTTTCGCGACGATCCCCGTTTTGACACGAGCAACGCACGCGATGCCGCGCCGCACCTCCCCTGCCCTGATTTTGATGCCACGAAGCTAACACGGCTGGCGCAGTACGCGATCGACACGAACTTTGGCTGGCCGCGCCCGCTTCCTTCGCCGATGCCGCTGGACCTCGACCAAGCCCTGCGGCCGCTACTCGACCGCGCCGGTTCGGCACGTACGGGCACCCGAAAACACGTCCTTGCGCTCGAATTGGCAGGCCCTGCCGGCGGAGCATGGGGCATCCCTTTCGATACAGGCAGCCTTGCCGGTGCCGAGCGCGGAATTCGCGGCGACGAGACGTTTTCCGTCTACACGACCGTCGAATCACTCTCGGCGCTGGTGCAGCGGCGAACGACGGTGGATGCGTTGCTGCACGCGGGGCGCTTGGTAATTTTTAGCAACGGCGACAATCCTGCGGAGGCGGTGCCGCTATTGGCTGCCCTCGTCGATTTTCTCCGCAACCAAGTTTCTTTCCCCAGCCACGCCAGCAGGGAGGCTGTTGCGCAGCACGAGAATGGCTCTCACCAAGTACTGCTATGAGCGATAACCTAATTCAATCGCCGCTGGCGATCGTCGGCATGGCCTGCCGGCTGCCGGGCGCGGACGATCTGCAACAGTACTGGCAACTGCTGCGCGACGGGCGCGACCCGATCGGCCAGTTGCCCCCAGAGCGTCTGGACCGCAGCCTTTACTACGATCCCCGCAAAGGCATTCGCGGCAAGACCTATTCCGCGATCGGCGGCTTGATTCAGAACCGGCCGCTCGATGCAAATCTCGTCGGCCTGCGACAAGACGAGCTAGCGCAGTTCGATCCCTGCCACCAGATTTTATGCGAGACGGTCGCACATGCTTTTCTCGATGCAGGCTACGATCCGCGCCGGCTCCCGCATCGCAACGCGGGCGTCTACGTCGGCCACTCTGGCGGAAGCCCGCGAGGAGGCGAACTGGCGTTTGCTTCCTTGGCGGAGCAGACAGCCGATTACCTGCGTGACACAAGCGGCTTTGCCTCGCTGCCCGAGGACCTTCAGCAACAGCTTCCCGCCGCGCTCGCGGCGCGACTGCGCGCGGGCCGTCCGCAGCGCACGCCCCAAGGCGGGCCGGAGTTGGAAGCCTTCATGGCTGCTGGGCTGCTCGCGCGCGTGTTCCACCTCGATGGGCCGCAAATGACAATCGACGCCGCCTGCGCATCCTCGCTCGCCGCACTCGCGCTCGCCGCGACGGCGCTGCAGAGCGGTCGCATCGAGATGGCGGTTGTCGGCGGCGCGTCGTTCAACAAGGCCGATAGCCTGATTCTTTTTTCCCAAGCTCAATCCTGTAGCGCAGCCGGCTCGCGTCCCTTTGATGCGCGGGCGGACGGGCTGATTAGCTCGGAAGGCTATGTCGCGCTAGTAGTGAAAACGCTGGAGCGCGCAGCGGCCGACGGCGATCGGGTACACGCGGTCCTTCGCGGTCTTGGGTTTTCCTCCGATGGCCGGGGCCGCAGTCTATGGGCGCCGCGCAAGGAGGGACAGGTCGAGGCCATGCGCCGCGCCTACGAGGGCAGGCTCGATCCACGACAGGTACAATACATTGAAGCCCACGCCACCAGCACCCAGGTCGGCGATGCGACCGAACTTGAAGCACTGGCCGACTTCTTCGGTAAAACGCATAGCGACCGAAAAATTCCGATCGGCAGCGTGAAGTCGAACATCGGGCACACGCTCGAAACGGCCGGGCTGGCAAGTCTGGTCAAGGTCGTGTTAGCGATGCAGCACGGGTTTGTCCCGCCGACCCTGCATGTCGAACAGCGAAACCAGGCGTTCGCCTGGGAAACCTCTCCGCTGGAAGTGGCAACCCAGCTCCGCCCCTGGCGTCGTGGCGAAAGTGGCGGGCCGCGCCGCGCGGCAGTCAATGCCTTCGGCATTGGCGGCGTGAACGTGCATCTGGTCGTCGACGAGTTCGTCGAAAGGCCGGCACCGCAAGAGTCATCGTCTCCCCTAACAAGGCCGCCGCTAACGAACGGCACTGCCGCTAGCGAAAACGGCCGTGCTCGTCGTCCCATAAAAAGTGTTGGACCCGGCGAAGAAGCCATCGCCGTTGTCGGCCGTGGGGTGATCCTGCCCCATGCGTTTTCGGTAAGCGCGCTAGATGAACTCGTTCGCAGCGGCGCGACGGCTCTGAGCGAAGCTCCGCCCGAGCGGTGGCGCGGTCGGCTCGGCGTGCAGGGCGGCGCGGTGCAACCTTGGCATGCGCCAAGTTGCCGTGGCGGCTTCGTGCGCGACTACCATTACGACTGGAAACGTCACAAGATCGCGCCAAAGCAAATCGAGCGGGCAAACCCGCTTCAATTCATGCTACTCGATGCCGCAGCCCAAGCACTGCGCGAAGCGGGCTACGAGGAGCGGCCGCTCGACCGCCACCGCGCGGCGGTGGTCATCGGCAACATTTTTGGTGGTGAGTTCGGCAACCAACTGCACGTCGGGCTGCGGCTTCCCGAGATCAAGCAGCAGCTTAGCGAGGAACTTCTGCGCCGCGGCGTTCCCGCCGGCGCTCGCGGGCTGCTCTGTGAACAGTACGAAAAGCTCCTGCTCCGCGCGAAGCCGGCATTGCTGGATGAAACCGGCAGCTTTACCAGCAGCACGCTCGCCACGCGAATTGCCAAAACGCTCGACCTGATGGGCGGCGCCCTGGCGATTGACGCCGGCGAGGCATCCTCGTTCGCCGCGCTTGAGGCCGCTTGCGATCTGTTGCGCTGCGGTTCCTCCTCGCTGGTGCTCTGCGGCGCCGCGCAGCGGGCGATGGACTTGCCGGCCTTTGAATTGCTGTCCCTGCGCGGCCGTCTCGCGGGCAGCCAAGCGGACGCCGCCGCGCATCCCGGTTATCTGCCCGGCGAGGGCGTGGTCGTCCTCGCGCTAAAGCGGCTCGGCGACGCCGAGCGAGATGGCGACCGAACCTTGGCCGTCGTCCGTGGCCTGGGGGTTGCATCGGGCGGAAGCGGCGCGCTGGAATCGGCCGCCACACGTGCCCTATTTTCTTGCGGCGAGCCGGTCGAACGGATTGAACAAGTCTGCGCCGACGACGTAGCAGGTAGCGACGGCCGTCAGGCGCTACGCACCGTTTACCAAAAGGAGCCGGAGCGTCTTCCGCTGGTCGATCAGATCGGGCATACGCAGGCCGCACATGGGCTTGTCGCGCTCACCTGGGCGACACTCCAAGCCACCGGCTTGCCGCGCAAGCGGCTGATCGGCCTGAGCACGCAGGGCACCAGCCGGCTCGCGCAGCATTTGCTGCTCGAAGTGCCGGCTATCCCTGTCTCGCCCGGCATGCGACAATACAGCGCTTGTGCCGCATCGGACGCGGCGGACCTCTCGCCCCCGCTCGCTGCCGACAAGCCTGTGCCCGTGCCAGTTGCTCCTCAACCGCTCGCTCCGCCGCCGCGCATCGTGCGTCTCGGCGGACGCACGCCGACCGGCCTTGCCG
>CAYZVT010000125.1:0-11776 GCA_964481585.1 uncultured Pirellulales bacterium | reverse complement strand
AGGTTTCCGAAGGGGACGTCATCACTCCCGGTACGCTGCTCGCCAAGACGCCCCGTGAGGCGTCGGGGACGCAGGACATTACCGGCGGTCTGCCGCGCGTGACAGAAATCTTCGAGGCTCGCAAGCCGAAAGATCCGGCCGTGATCGCCGAGATCGACGGCGAAGTGGAACTGCTCGGCGAGAAGCGCCGTGGCAAGCGGACAATCATCGTCCGCAGCGAGTCGGGCATCGAACGCGAGCACTTGGTCACGCACGGCAAGCACCTCCGCGTGCATGCCGGCGACTTTGTGCGGGCGGGCGAGGCGCTGGTCGAAGGGCCGCTGGTGCCGCACGACATTCTCCGCATTTCGGGCGAAGAAGCCGTGCAGCAGTACCTGACCCGCGAGATCCAAAACGTCTACCGCAGCCAGCGCGTCGAGATCAACGATAAGCACATCGAGATCATCGTCGCCCAAATGCTGCGGAAGGTGCGGATCGAAAGCCCCAGCGACACGACGCTGCTGCCGGGCAGCGTGATGGACAAGTTCGAGTTCCGCCAAGAGAACCAGAACGTCGCCAAGTGTCTCAAGATTACCGAAAAGGGAGACAGCGACTTCGAGGTCGGCGCGATCGTTCCCAAAGATGCTCTCGAACAGGTCAACGCCCAGATCGAAGCACTCGGCGGCGACATCGCCAAGGGCAGCAAGCCGAAGTTCGCCACGGCGAGCACGCAGTTGCTCGGCATTACCAAGGCGTCGGTGCAAAGCGCCAGCTTCATCTCGGCCGCGAGTTTCCAAGAAACGACCAAGGTGCTCACCGAGGCGGCCCTGGCCGGCAAGGTCGATCGCCTGGTCGGTTTGAAGGAAAACGTGATCCTGGGGCACCTGATTCCGGCGGGCACCGGGTTCCGCACGGTCCAGGAAGCCGAAGTGCGGATTCGTCCCGAAGCGCTCGAAGCCCTGGCGGCCGAGAAGCAGCGCGTCCTGGCCCGCCGCTTCCCGCTGCTCGAAGCAGCCGAAGGCAACGGCGAGTCGGGCGAAGCGGCCGGCGACGGCACTTCCGCCCAGCCGACGGCCGGCAGCTTGGACGCCCTGCTCGGCGGCGATGGCGAAGGGACCGACAGCGAGGATTAGGCAATAAAATACGCCGGGTGGCGGGGGCGCACCGCGAGGAGCGGAAGCCCCCGGCGAGCACAACGGACAGCACTGCTGGACAAGCCAGAGAGCGGCACCCGGCGGCGAGCCTCGAATTACCGATTGACAAGCCCTGGCATTTCGCTAGCCTGATAGATTCCCAGCATTTTCAGCAAAACTACGTACTGCTAATTATCCAGAAAGAGCCGTCATGCCGACGATCAATCAGTTGATCAAAAACAAGCGGAAGCCCCCGCGAAAATTCAGCAAAAGTCCGGTGCTGGACAAGTGCCCGCAGCGGCGCGGGGTCTGCCTGCAAGTGCGGACGATGACGCCCAAGAAGCCGAACTCCGCGCTGCGGAAGATCGCCCGCGTGCGGCTCTCCAACGGCAAGGAAGTCACCGTTTACATCCCCGGTGAAGGGCACACGCTGCAAGAACACTCGATCGTGCTCGTGCGCGGCGGTCGCGTCCGCGACCTGCCGGGCGTGCGGTACCAAGTCGTTCGCGGCGCGCTCGACACCCTCGGCGTCGATGGCCGCAAGCAAAGCCGCAGCCGCTACGGCGCGAAGAAAAGCTAAAAAGTAGCTGCCAGCCGTTAGCTATTAGCTGTCAGCGTTCAGGAATAGCCGCGAGCTAACAGCCTGCGGAGCGCTTCCCAGGGATGCAAATTGTATGGGCGACTCTCCCCTGAGTTGCTGCTAATTGCTAGTGGCTGAAAGCTAGTAGCTAAATAGCTGACAGCTACTAGCTAATTTCCCCGACCAACTGATACTTAATCGAAAAGAGTGAGTCCTCCATGGGCGCGATTACCGCCAGTCGCAAGCAACTGAAACCAGACCCCCGTTACGGCTCGCTGCTGGCGAGCAAGTTCATCAACTACTTGATGAACGACGGCAAGAAGAGCGTCGCGCAGGCGGTGTTCTACGATGCCCTCGAACTGGTCCAGCAGCGGCTGCCCGATGCCGAGCCGATCGAGGTCTTCACCCAGGCGGTGGAGAACGTCAAGCCGGCGATCGAAGTCCGCTCGAAGCGCGTCGGCGGTGCCGCCTATCAGGTGCCGATGCAGGTGAACCGTGCCCGTCAGCAGTCGCTGGCGATTCGCTGGATCATCATGGCGATCCGCGAAAAGAAGGGCCGCCCGACCCACGAGTCGCTGGCCGCCGAGTTGATTGCCGCCTACAACCGCGAGGGCGCGGCGATGAGCCGCCGCGAAAACGTCCACCGCATGGCCGACGCCAACAAAGCGTTCGCGCATTTTGCGTGGTAGCCTAAAGTCACCAGAGACGCCGCGCGGGAGCATTCTCGCGCGGCGTTTTCGTGCGCGGAGGAGCTATTAGCCATTAAGCTATTGAGCTATTAGCTTTTGGGTCATCGTGTTTCATTCGCTTTGGGGCGGAGGAGGTGCGGCGAACCATGCAGGATTTTCATAACCTGACGGTGTGGCGGAGGGCGCATGCGTTAACATTATCGGTCTATAAAACTACCAAAGCGTTTCCCAGTGATGAGCGTTTTGGTTTGACAAGCCAGCTTCGCCGAGCCTCCGCCTCGATTGCAGCGAATTTGGCGGAAGGCTGCGGGCGGGGCGGCGACGCCGACTTCGCTCGGTTTGCCCAGATCGCGATGGGTTCAGCAAGCGAAGTCGAGTACCACCTGCTGCTCGCCTTCGATCTCGGCTATCTGCAAAAGCCGAGCTATCTCAAACTGGACGACGGTACGAACGAAGTGAAGCGGATGCTCGTTGCCCTGCTTCGCACCCTGAGAAAAAACGACGGCAGCAACCAGTCCAAAAGCTCAACGGCTAAATAGCTAATAGCTCAATAGCTACTCTGTCCCCATGCCACTCAAGCTCCAAAACCTCCGCAACATCGGCATCATTGCTCACATTGACGCGGGCAAGACCACCGTCACTGAGCGGATGCTGTTTACCAGCGGCGCGAAGCATCGGGCGGGTGAGGTGGATAAGGGGACGACCACGACCGACGATGATGTGGAGGAAGCCGAACGCGGCATTACGATCTATTCGGCTTGCGTGGCCTTCGACTGGAAAGGCGCGCACATCAACTTGATCGACACGCCGGGGCACGTCGATTTCACCGCCGAGGTCGAGCGGAGCCTGCGGGTGCTCGATGGCGGGGTGGTCGTCTTTAGTGCCCGTGAAGGCGTTGAAGCCCAGAGCGAGACGGTCTGGCGGCAGGCGAACAAGTATCGCGTGCCGCGGCTGGCGTTCATCAACAAGCTCGACCGCGAAGGGGCGAGCTTCGAGGACACCTACCAGGAGATCGCCGTGCGGCTGGGTGCCAACCCGGTGGCGATTCAGATTCCCGTCGGCCAAGGCCCCGCGCATACGTCCGATCCCTTCCGGGGCGTGATCGACCTGATCCGCATGAAGCTGCTCACCTTCCCCAACGCCGCCGAGGGGAAAGAGTTCACCGAAGCGCCGATCCCAGAGGAACTACTCGACACGGCGACCGAGTGGCGCGAGCGGATGCTGGAGAAGCTCTACGACTATAGCAACGAGCTGATGGAGCTAGCGCTGCAAGAGGAGCCGATCTCCGAAGAGCTAATCCACCGAGTGCTGCGCGACGCGACCGTGCATCTGCAAGTGCAGCCGGTGCTGTGCGGCTCGGCGCTGCACGGCATCGGTATTCAGCCCCTCTTGGACGCGGTGGAGCGTTACCTGCCCAGCCCGCTCGACGTGCCGCCGGTCGAGGGCGTCAACCCGTTCAAAAAGAACGCCAAGGAAACCCGTTCGCCCGATCCCGACGAGCCGTTCGCCGGGCTGGTTTTTAAGGTGCTGCCGTTCAAGACCGGCGACCTGTTTTGGGTCCGCGTCTACTCGGGCACGCTCAAGGGCAACACGCGGGTTTACAACCCCGGCAAGGACAAAAAAGAGAACGTCGCCCAACTGTGGCGCATCCACGCCAGCAAAAAGGATCAGCAACTCCAACAGGTCGAGGCCGGCGACATCGTCGGCGTGATTGGCCTGCGCGATTCGATCACCGGCGACACGATCTGCGACGCCAAGCACCCGATCCTGCTTGAAAAGATCGAGTTCCCCCAAACCGTGATTTCGATGGCGATCGAGCCGGAAAGCACCGCCGAGCGCAAAAAACTCTCCGACACGCTGGAAATGCTCAAGCGCCAAGACCCCACCTTCTCGGCCAGCGAAAACGAGGAGACGGGGCAGACGCTCATCAGCGGGATGGGCGAGTTGCACTTGGAGGTCATCAAGCACCGGCTGCTGCGGGACTTCAAGCTCAATCTGAAGATCCGCAACCCGCGCGTCAGCTACCGCGAGACGATCCAGCATGCGGTCGAGGTCGAAGGCGAGTGCGACCGCATCGTGGCCGGGCAGCATCTGTCGGCCAAACTGCGGATTCGCATGGAGCCGCAAGAGACGGACGTAAAAAATCCGGTCATCGTCACGGTCGATCCCGACAGCAACATCCTGGGCGACTACCTCAACGCAGCGGTCGAGGTGCTCCGCGAGCAGGCGCAAGGGGGCGGCAGCCTCGGCTTTCCGCTGATGAAGGCCAAGATCACGGTCCTCGGCGGCGAGATGCACGAAACCGAATCCAGTGAAGTCGCCTTCCGCATCGCCGCCGGCGACGCCTTTAACCAAGCGCTCAAGGAAGGGGGCATCGTGCTGCTCGAACCGATCATGAAGCTGGAGATCGTCACACCCGAGGAACACCTGGGCGACTTTGTGGGCGACCTGCAGCAGCGGCGGGCGACGATCCACAACACCTCGCCGCGCGGCAAAAACGTGCTCGTCGAGGCCGACGCCCCGCTGGCGAACCTGTTTGGCTACACCAGCGCCATGCGGAGCCTGAGCCAGGGGCGCGGGAGTTGCTCGATGGAGCCGAAAAGCTACGGCCCCGCCCCGCCGGAGGTGCTGGAGAAGTTCCTGTAAAGCGTCCTTTGGGAAAGGTCGATGTAGGAGGGATTGAAAGCGAGGGGCTGCGAGCTACGGGTTGTAAGCTGCAGGCTAGAAGCTGCGAGCTACAGGCGAGCTGCGCGAAAAGGTCACTGCCGCCTGCGCGGGAAGGACGGGTGGTGCGCGGCCGTGACTTGGAGCCTATAGCTGGAAGCCCGCAGCCCAGTCTTCCGCCTTCCGCCCTCCGCCTTTCCAAAAAATTCCGGCTTTGGCCCCGTTGACAGTCTCGCCTATTCCACGTAGGATCATTCGTTTGCCACTTGCCGCTAGAGCGGCGGGTATTTGACCTAATTCGTTGTGATCTTTAGCGATAAGTCCGACAGGAGCTGAACGTGGCTGGAGCGGCCGAGATCATTCGCATCCGAATGGAAGCCTACGACCACTCGGTCCTCGACCAGAGTGCTGCCGATATTGTCGACACCGCCAAGCGCACCAACAGCGTCGTTCACGGACCGATTCCGCTGCCGACCCGCATCGAGCGTTACACGGTCCTCTCGGGGCCGCACGTCGACAAGAAGGCGCGTCAGCAGTTCGAGATCCGCACGCATAAGCGGGTGATCGACATCGTCCAGGCCACGGCCAAGACGATCGAAGCCCTCAATAAACTCAGTCTGCCGGCGGGCGTTGATATCAAGATCAAAGCCACCAGCGGCCAGTAACACGTTTTTTCACCTCCGGGCGAGCGAGGCTTCGCTGCCACGCCCGAGGAGGCTCCCTCCGGTTTAACGTCACAAGCACAGCAGGCGCGGCCGAGTTTCGGCCCGTCTCTCTCCGGCCCCCTGGGCTGGGCGACCTTGTACGGGACAACGCATGAGACGGAAGCCACGCCGGTAAGCAGAAGCCCGAAGCGGCTTCTTGTTCCGGCGGCGGCAACAGACCACAAAGGCACTCGCGATGGCACTCGGACTACTCGGCCGCAAGGTCGGGATGACTCAGATTTTCAATGAGGCGGGGCAAGTTGTCCCCGTCACGGTGGTGCAGGCCGGGCCTTGTCACGTGCTTCAGCTTCGCACGCTGGAGCGTGACGGCTATCAGGCTGTTCAGTTGGGCTTTCTCGATAAGCCCCGCCGCCTTGCCCGTCGCAGTGAGCGTGGTCATGTTGCCAAGCTCGACAGCAAGCGCTCGAAGCGCCGCGCGCAAGCCGGCGTCGAGTTGCTGCCGAAGGCCGATTGCGAGCCGCAGCGTTTCATCCGCGAGTTTCGCGGCGAGCCGGGTGAACTGCAAGTCGGGGCCGTGATTGATGTTTCGGCCTTCGCCGAGATCAAAGCCGTCGATGTCTCCGGCACCAGCAAGGGGCGGGGGTACTCCGGCGTCATGAAGCGGCACAACTTTGCCGGCCAGCGCGCCACGCACGGCGTGAAGAAGTGCCACCGGCATCTGGGCGGCACCGGCGCGAGCGCCTTTCCCAGCCGCGTCTTCAAGGGCAAGAAGATGGCCGGCCAGTACGGCAACGCCCGTTCCACAATGCGAAACTTGAAGATCGTCGGCGTCGATGCGGAGAACCAACTGCTGCTGGTCAAAGGGGCCATTCCAGGCCCCAACGGCGGCTTTGTCGAAATCCGCCAGACGAACAAACTGTAAAGCCCTGACAAACACCCCTGCCCCGCCGCCGCCTGGGCGAGACGCGGGCGAGAAACGGGATTGCAAGCGATGGCCACTTTGAACATTTACAACGCCTCGGGCAAGGAAGTCGGCACGTACGAAATCGAGCCGACCGACTTCGCGCCGCGCATCAACAAGCAACTGCTGCACGATGTGGTCGTGATGTACCAGGCGAACCAGCGCCAAGGCTCGCACCAGACCAAGGGCCGCAGCGACGTCGCCGCCACGACCAAGAAGATGTACCGCCAAAAGGGCACCGGCAACGCCCGGGCCGGCTCGCGGGCAAGCGGGATTCGCCGGGGCGGTGGGCATATTCACAATATCACGCCGCGCGACTACTCGTACCGCCTGCCCCGCAAGGCCGTGCAGTTGGCAACCCGCATGGCGCTGGCCTCGAAGCTCCGCGACGGGGCAATCACGCTCGTCGACAAGCTCGAATTCGCCGCCCCCAAAACCAAGGAAATGGCCGCCGTGCTCAAGGCGCTCCACTGCGACGAGCAGAGCGTGCTGGTGACGACGGCCGGCTATGACGTGAATGTGTACAAAAGCGGCCGCAACATCGACCGCTGCACGGTGTCGCCTTCGAGCGACCTGAACGCCCTGGCGATTCTCAATGCCCGCCGCCTGGTGGTCACCAAAGACGCGATGGACGCTCTGAAGCAGCGGGCACAGGCCAAACGCAACGGCGCGCAGCAGTAACGAGGAATCTTCACCATGCCCACGCATGTTCCGCACAAATCGCGACTAGTCCTGCCGCCGCATCAGATCATTTTGCGGCCGTTGGTGACCGAAAAGGGGATGCACCGCTCCTCGCGGCACAACGCTTATGCCTTTGAAGTCAATCGGATGGCGACCAAGGACGACGTGCGTCGCGCCGTGGAAGAGCTATTCGAGGTAAAGGTCGAAAAGGTCCGCACCCAGAACCGCAAAGGCAAGTTCCGCCGCACGCGGTTCCGTTACGGATTCACCAAAGACTGGAAGAAGGCGATCGTGACGCTCAACAGCGAGCATCGCATCGACTTCTTCTAAACCCGCCAGAGCTAGCCGAGCTATCTGCCATAGCCAGCACGAGAGACATTTCATGGGTATTCGACAATACAAACCGACTTCGCCCGGCCGCCGCGGCGCGAGCGTGAGCGACTTCGCCGATCTGACGCCCGGCGCTAAGCCCGAAAAGAGCTTGCTGCGTCCGAAGCGCAAGACCGGCGGCCGCAACAACCAAGGCAAGATCACCGTCCGTCACCGGGGCGGCGGCCATAAGCAGATGTACCGGCTGATCGACTTCCGCCGCAACAAGGACGGCGTGCCGGCCCGCGTGCATTCGATCCAGTACGACCCCAACCGCAGTGCCCGCATTGCACTGCTGCACTACGTCGATGGCGAGAAGCGCTACATTCTCGCTCCGGCGGGTCTCAAGGTGGGCATGCAACTGCTGAGCGGTCCCGACGCGCCGCCGTCGGTCGGCAACTGTCTGCCGATCAAGAACATGCCGGCCGGCACGACGATCCACAACATCGAGCTGCAGCCCGGTCGCGGCGGAGCGCTGTGCCGCTCGGCCGGCACCAGTGCCGTGCTGATGGCCCGCGAAGCCGATTGGGCCCAGATCAGCCTCCCCAGCGGCGAAATTCGCCGTATCCCGGCTGCCTGTCGGGCGACCGTCGGTTCGATTGGCAACGCCGACCACATGAACATCGTGCTCGGCAAGGCCGGGCGCAAACGCTGGATGGGCCGTCGCCCGCACGTTCGCGGCACCGCGATGAACCCGATCGACCATCCGCATGGTGGTGGTGAAGGCCGCACCAAGGGCGGTCGCCACCCGGTCAGCCCCACCGGCCGTCCGGCCAAGGGCGTCTCGACCCGCAGCCCGCGCAAGCCGTCGAATGCGAGCATCGTGCGTCGCCGGCGGAGCAAGCGGTACGGCCAACTGAAACTGCACACGTAAAACGGCAGACGGAAGACTAAGGGAATCTCATGGGTAGATCACTAAAAAAGGGGCCGTACGTCGACCCGAAGCTGTACCTGAAGGTCGAGAAGCAAGAGTCGGCCGGCACGCACGAGCCGATCAAGACCTGGGCTCGGGCCTGCACGATTGTGCCGGAGTTCGTCGGCCACACGTTCATGGTCCACAACGGCAAAGCCCACCTTAAGGTGTTCGTGACCGAAGACATGGTCGGCCACAAGCTCGGCGAGTTCGCCCCGACGCGGACCTTCCGCGGCCACGGCGGCAAGGGCGGCAAGAAGTAAACAAGAACCTAAATAACGGTTTAGCCGAATGCAGTTGGTTTAGCGGCGGGACAACGTCCCGCGAGTTTTCGAGCTGTTTTCTAATTTCTAACGCGCGGGACGGTGCGAGCGCCGCTAAACCGTGCAGGAAATCTCCTAACGCTGTAATCGGCTAACGTGTTACGAACCTAAATAGTTCCTGGCCGGGTCCGGCGGATCTGGTTGATACCCCTGAAGGACATCCCGAGATGGCCTACAAAGCGATTCACCGTCACGCGCGCATCAGCGCCAGCAAGGTTCGCCCGCTGGCGACGTTGATCCGTGGCAAGCGGGCCGACGAAGCCCTGGAAATCCTCCGCTATCAGCCGCAGCGCGGCGCGCGGCTGTTGGAGAAGGTGCTCAAGAGCGCCTTGGGCAACGCTGAGGACCGCCGTGCTCCGGATGTGGCGCGGCTGGTGGTGGCCGACGTGCGTGCCGACAACGGGCCGATGTTCAAGCGGATGCGTCCGCGTGCTCGCGGCATGGCGCATGTGATTCAAAAGAAGTTCGCCCACATCAGCGTCGAGTTGGACCACGCATAGCCTGATTCAGCCGCAAGCTGACGCCTCCCGGTCGCCAGTAAAAATCCCCAACCCCAAGAGATTGTTATGGGTCAGAAGGTCAACCCCGTCGGCTTTCGCACGGGCATCATGCTCGGCTGGAAAAGCCGCTGGTACGCCCCGAAGAAAGAGTTCGCCGAGCTGCTGCTTGAGGATCGGAAGATTCGCAAGTTCATCAAGGACAAATACCGCTTCGCCGGCATTCCGAAGGTCGAAATCGAGCGGACGCGGGACGAAGTGAAAGTGGTCCTCTTCGCGGCCCGCCCCGGCATCATTATCGGCCGCAAAGGGCAGCAAGTGGAGCAATTGCAGGATGAGCTGCAAGCGCTGGTCGGCCGGCGGATCAACATCAAGATTGAAGAGATCAGCAACCCCAACATCCAAGCCCAGCTGGTCGCCGAAGACATCGCCGAGCAGCTCGCCAAGCGTTCGAGCTTCCGCCGGACGATGAAGCGCGCCATGGAGCAGGTGATGGAGGCCGGGGCGAAGGGAATCAAGATCCAACTGGCCGGTCGGCTTGGCGGCGCTGAAATGGCCCGCCGCGAGAAGCAGATCGCCGGGTCGATTCCGCTGAGCACCCTGCGGGCGAAGATCGATTACGGTTTTACGGAAGCCAAGACCGCACAAGGACACATCGGCGTCCAGGTGTGGATTAACCAAGGTATGTACGAGGACGATAGCAATGGCGTTGATGCCGAAACGGGTCAAGCACCGAAAAAGCCAAAGAGGACGTATAAGAGGTAATGCCACGCGGGGCAATACCGTCGTCTTCGGCGAATACGGACTGCAAGCCACCCAGGGCGGATGGATTAGCGCTCAGACCATCGAAGCGGGTCGTATTGCCGCGCAGCAATACATCCGCGGCGAGGGGCGGCTCTATATCCGCATCTTCCCCGATAAGCCGATCACCTCGATCCCGCTCGAAACCCGGATGGGCAAGGGCAAGGGCGAACCGGAGTATTGGGCGGCGGTGATTAAACCCGGCACCGTGCTCTACGAAATCGGCGGCGTGAGCGAACAAGCTGCCCGCATCTGTTTGGCGCGGCTCGCGCACAAGATGCCGGTACGGGTGCGGATGGTCAAGCGGCGTCCCGCTTAAGCGCGGCCTTCCGGTGGATGAGAGAAGACAAGTGCCCCGAGCCGCTTGGCTCCTGTGCAGAAGATGAGTCCGAAGCCATGACCAAAATCAGCGAACTACGCGAGATGAGCGACGACCAACTGCAACTGTCGCTCCACGAAGCGGCGGAGAATCTCTTCCGCCACCGCATCCAGGCCCAGACCGAGCGGCTCGATGCGCCGAGCGAATTGCGGAAGAACCGGCGACTGATCGCCCGCATCAAGACGGTGCAGCGCGAGCGGGAATTGGCCGCCCAAACCACGAAGTAAATCGTAGAAATCGAACAGCTCCAGCGAGGGTGGAACACAAACCATGCCACGGCGAGTAATGGTGGGAGTCGTCACCAGCGACAAGATGCAAAAGAGCCGGCGGGTCGAAATCGGCCGCCAGGTCCGGCACCCGAAGTACGGCAAGTACCTCAGTCGCAAGACGGTCTGCCACGTGCACGACGAGGAGGAAGTCTCGAAGCTCGGCGACACGGTCGAGATCGTCGAGTGCCGCCCCCGCTCGAAGACCAAGACCTGGGAACTGGTCCGCGTCGTGAGCGAGAGCCAACTGGTCGACTTGGCCGCGATGCGTGCCGCGCAGCGGGTCGAAGAAGGCGAGCAACAGCAGTCGTAATCCACCCCATGCGGAGCACGCCGAGCTTTCCTTCGGCCCCGTCTAGGTAAGAGAACCATGATCCAGATGCAAACTCGGCTCGTCGTGGCCGACAACACCGGCGCTAAAGAAGTGATGTGCATCAAGGTCCTCGGCGGCAGCCGTCGCCGCTACGCGGGCCTGGGCGATGTCATCGTCTGCAGCGTCAAGAGCGTCATCCCCGGCAGCGACATCAAGAAGAAGGCCGTCGTGCGAGCGGTGATCGTTCGCACCAAACAGCCCACCCGCCGCACCGATGGCAGCTACGTCCGCTTCGACAGCAATGCGGCGGTGATTATCGACAACGACCGCAACCCGCGCGGCACGCGCATCTTTGGCGCTGTGGCCCGCGAGCTGCGTGACCGCAACTTCATGAAGATTGTCAGCTTGGCCAACGAGGTGGTGTAGCGATGCATATTCGTTCCGGAGATACCGTCAAAGTCATTGCCGGCGCCGATCGCGACACGGTGGCCCGCGTGTTGACGATCGACCGCGCCGCCGGCAAGGTGGTGGTCGAAGGCGTGGCGCGGGTCTACAAGCATGTC
>CAYZVT010000124.1:0-11782 GCA_964481585.1 uncultured Pirellulales bacterium | reverse complement strand
GAACGGCGGCAGGGGACCGACGAGCTGCTGCTGACCCTGCCGGCCACCGATCTAGATGTGGTGCTCGGCAAGTACGTCGCTTCGCTTGCCATCTTCACCGTCGCGCTGCTCTTTAGCAGCTTCGCCAATTTCTGCGTGCTGAGCTGGCTCGGCTATCCCGACGTGGGGCTGTTTATCAGCACTTACATCGGCTACTGGATGATCGGCTTGGCGATGTTGGCCGTGGGCATGGTCGCTTCGTTCTTCACGAGCAATCTGACGGTCGGCTTTATTCTCGGCGCGATCTTCAACGCCCCGCTCGCTTTCGCGGCGCAGGCCGATGTGATTATCAAGAATAATCAAGTCGCCCATGCCGTGCGGCAGTGGAGCCTCTCGGCGCAGTTCGCCGATTTCGAGCGCGGCGTGGTCAGCCTGTCGAGCATCAGCTACTTCGTGATGATCGCGGTCGTGATGCTTTATCTGTCGGTCGTGCTCATCGGCCGCCGGCACTGGCTCGGCGGACGCGACGGGCAGTCGCGGCTGCAGCATTACCTGATTCGCACGCTCTCGCTCGTGGCGATTGCCGTGGGGCTGAACCTGTTCTTCTCGCATCACGATCTGGTGCGGGCGGATATGACCTTTGCCCGGCTCAACTCGCTCTCGCCCGACACGCGGCGGCTAGTCCGCAATCTGGACGCCAAATACCCGGTCATCATCGAAGCCTACGTCAGCCCCGACGTGCCGGCTGAGTACGTGCCGACGAAGCTGAATCTGCTGGCGCTGCTCAGCGAACTGAGCGCGATGGGCGATGGCAAGATTCAGGTCCATACGCACGTCATCGAAAAATTCAGCGACGAAGCGGCGCTCGCCGAACAGAAGTATGGCATCGAGCCACAGACCGTGCTCACGATCAACCGCGGCGCGCAGACCCAGGAGGAAATCTTCCTTGGCGTTGCGTTCACCTGCGGGCTGGAAAAGGTCGTGCTGCCGTTTCTCGATCGCGGCCTAACTGCCGAATACGAACTGGTCCGCTCGATCGGCACGGTCGTGCAGCAGGATCGCAAGACGATCGGCGTGGTGAAGACCGACGCTAATCTCGTCGGCGGCGCGGGCGATCCGATGAGCATGGGGCAAAGCAGCGAGGATCAACTGCTGATCCAAGAGCTGCGCAAACAGTACAACGTCGTCGAGGTCGATCCCAGCCAGCCGATTACGCAGCGTTACGACGCGCTGCTGGCGGTTCAGCCTTCGACCCTGGGGCCGGAGGAAATGACGAACTTCGTCAACGCCGTCAAATCGGGCCAGCCGACGGCGATCTTTGAAGATCCGTTCCCGGTGCCGCGCTTCTGGCAAGGGGTGGCCGGCACCTCGCAGCCGCGCGTCGCGCCGCAAAACCCGTTCATGATGTTCAGCCAGCCCCAGCAGCCGCCGAAGGGGGACATCAACCAACTCTGGAAGCTGCTCGGCGTCGATCTGGTCGGCGATCAGGTCGTCTGGCAGGATTACAACCCGATTCCCAAAAGCCAAGCCTTTGCCGACAAGGAATGGGTCTTTATTGACCAGGGCAACGGGGCCGACGAGCCGTTTAGCAGCGATGATGCGATCGCCTCTGGGCTGGATCGCGTGCTCTTTCTCTATCCCGGCGCGATTCGCAAGCTGAACGCTTCGGATCTTGAGTTTGCAGGACTCGCCCACACCGGCCGCAACACGGGCACGATCCTCTACGACGACATCATCCGCGCCGGCCGCGCCGCCGCCGCGAGCGGCAACGTGCCGGACCTGACCTTCTCGCGCATCCCGACGCAAGAGACCTACGTCCTGGCCGCGCACATCCAAGGCGCTCCGCCCGCCGGGCCGCGCACGAGCCAAGGACTCCGCGAAGGAGCCGAGAACGCGCACGATCACGACCATGACCACGAGCATGGCGACGGTCACGATCATGACCACGCGCACGACCACGATCACGATCATGCTCATCAGGACGACGAGACGGCCGCCAAGGGGGACGAGAAAGAATTGGACTCCGAGGAGTCGGAGACGAAAGAGGCGGAGGAGTCGAAGCAGCCGGAGTTGAACGTCGTGCTCGTGGCCGATATCGACTGCCTCGTGTCGGCGTTCTTCATGCTGCGTGCCCAAGGGAGCGGCGATGCGGATCAGATTCAGTGGGATCTGGATAACGTGACGTTCGTGCTCAACACGCTCGACGTGCTGGCCGGCGACGACCGCTTTGTCGAAATCCGCAAGCGCGACCGCGAGCACAAAACGCTCGTCAAGGTGGAAGAACGGACCGAACAGGCCAAGACCACCGCCGCCGAGCAGCGGAAGAAGTACAACGAAATGTTCCAAGCCGCTCAGGCGGAGGCGCAAAACAAGTTCGGCGAGCGGATCGCGAAGATCCAGAAGAACACGAATTTGACGGAAGTCGAAAAGCAGACGCAGATCGACATCTCCCGCCGCGATGGCCAGCGCCGGCTCGACATCGACGTCGCCCGCCTCCAGCAAGAGCGCGACCGCAAGCTGGAAAGCATCGAACGCGATTTGGCCTTGGAAGTGCGCAGCGTTCAGGACAGCTACAAGCTCTGGGCGGTGCTGCTGCCGCCGCTGCCGCCGCTATTGTTGGCGTTCTTCGTCTTCTTCCATCGCCGGCAGCAAGAGCGCGAAGGGGTGTCCAAAACCCGGCTGCGCTAGTAGGGACTTCGGATTTCATTTTCAGACGACGCGCTCTCTTCGAGACGCATGACGGACGACACGGAGCTTGGAATCAATGAGCGAAAGCACAAAGACCGCGGCTTTTGTCTGTGCAGCGATTATCGTGGTGGCGGTGGCGGTCGGCTTCCAGCCCCGCCCGCCGGCTGCTGACACGGAGACCCCTGTCGGCACCACGCTCAATGAGGTGCTCGACCCGCTCGACGCGACCCGGTTGGAGGTTGTCGAGTATCTGGAAGAGACGGCCGCGCTGCGGAAGTTCGAGGTGGCGCGGATCAACGGCCGCTGGGTGATTCCCTCGCACCAGAACTACCCGGCCGACGCCGAAAAACAGATGGCCGACGCCGCCACGAGCGTCATGAACCGGAAAATCCTGCACGTCGCCAGCACCAACGCCGGCGATCACGCGCTCTACGGCGTCGTCGAGCCGACGATGGACCTAACCGCCGGCGCCACCGGCGTCGGCACGCGGGTCACGCTCCGCAATGAGAAGGGTGAGCAGTTAGTCAATATGGTCATCGGCAAACCAGTGAAGGACCAACAGGGGCAGCGCTACGTCCGCGAGGTCGGCAAAGATCCGGTCTACGTCGTGGGGCTTGATCCCAGCCCGCTCTCGACCGATTTTGGCCGCTGGATTGAAAAAGATCTGTTGCAGCTCAACCCGACCGACGTGGCGGGCTTGGAACTGAAAGATTATTCCGCCGAACTGGCGATCACGCCCGCCGGCCAGCCACAGATTTTGATCGACCCGCGCAGCGAAATCCGCCTCGACTACGACCCCGCCGCCGAAGGCGATCAGTGGAAAATTGTCGAGATGAAAGCGTTCGATCCGAATGCGAAGAAGCTCAGCCCGGTCGAAGTGGCGGAAGGCGAAAAGGTCAATGCCGAGAAGCTCGACGACCTGACCCGCGCGCTGGACGACCTGCAGATCGTCGATGTCGAGCGCAAGCCGCAGGGCTTGAGCGACGACCTGAAAGCCGAGGCGACATTCGCCAACAATCTCGAAGCGCTACAGAGCCTGGCGATGCGGGGCTTTTATCCGATGCAGCGCAGCGCAAGCGAAATGGAAATCATTTCGAGCGAAGGCGAAGTCAACGTCCAGATGCGCGACGGGCTAGTCTACGTGTTGCGGTTCGGCCGCATCGCGGTCGGCGAGCAAGGCCAAGACGCCGCCGGTGAGGAAACCGCCAACGGCATCAACCGCTACGTCTTCGTCACCGCACGCCTCAACGAAGACGCCATCGAAAAGCCGAAGCTTGAAGAACTTCCCACCGCGCCCGCCGAAACGCCGGCCGAGGGATCTGCCGAAGCGAGCACGGACGAAGCAAGTTCGGACGAAGCAAGTGCGGAAACTCCTGCCGAAGAAGCGGAAACGCCTGCCAATGAGGCGGCGCCCGAGGCGGAAACGCAGGCCGCTGAGGAACAACCGGCCGCTGCAAGCGAGACGGCCGAAGTGAAGCAGGAAGAAACGGCTGATGCGGAAGCGGCCGAGAGTGCGGAGCAGGCCGGAGAGGCCGATGCCGCGCCGGCCGAAGAAGCGACGCCGCAGGAAACGGCGGAGCTGGAGACGAAGCGGAAGGCAGTCGAAGCGGCCAATGCCCGTAAACTCGCCGAGTACGAGGAGAAGGTCGAAGCGGCCCGCGAGCGCGTCAAGCAGCTCAACAGCCGCTTCGGCGACTGGTACTACGTCATCCCCGACGCCGTTTACAAGCGTATTCACCTCGGCCGCGACGACATTCTCACGACGGCCGAAGCGCCCACCGGCGAAGGCAACAGCGTCGGCGATCTGGACGCGCTCGAGCTACAGGGGCTGGGGCAGTAGCGGAGCCGTCGTGGCACGACCGAAAAAAGCAACAACTGGGGCAGACGCTATTCGTTGGCGTCCTGCCCCAGTTCGCGCAGTAGCTCGAAAGTATAGATGCCCGTGTCGTGCCCATCGCTAAAGGCGATGGTGTAGGCATACTGCCCGACCGGCTTCATGCCGCGCACTTCCAGCGGGCGAGCTTCCGCCGCCGAGAGCACCGGCAACACGTTCGCCGGCGGAGCGGGCTGCTTCTTCTTTTCCCGGCACGTCGCACACGGGCACCGCTCGCGCAGCTCGCGAAAGCTATAAACCCGTATCGCCCCGTCGCTCCAGGCGATCCGCAATCGCCCCTCGCCAGCCAGCTCAATCTGTGTCGGGTAGGGAGCCATCACAAAGGTTCCTGTCGCAAAAGAGTCGTTGTTCACGCCAATACCATTCTACCGCAACGGCTACTCCGCTGCGGCTGTGCGCTCGTCGACGAAGCGGCGGCCTTTGGCTTCGAAGCGGGGGAGGGTGTTGGCGGCGACCGCCGCGACTTCGATTTTCAGGCCGAGCCGCAGTTCAAGCTGGCGGGCGATGCGTTGCGGCTGGTTGAGCGTATCTTCGACTTCGACCAGCAGCCGGTCCATGTTGTTTTCGGTGCGGGCGGTGATGCGGTACTCGGCGACTTCGGCGAAGCCGCGCAGGATTTGCTCGATCGAGCTGGGAAAGATGTTCACGCCGCGAACGATCAGCATGTCGTCGGCACGTCCGAGCACGCCCCCTTCGAGAAAGGCGAACCGCACCGGGCCTTCACTGGGCCAACTGGGCCGCACCAGATCGCCGGTCCGATAGCGAATGACTGGCGAGCCGTAGCGGCCGAGATTCGTCAGCACCAGTTCCGCCAGCTCGCCCGGCTCGGCGGGCTGGCCGCTATCGAGCGCGAGGAACTCGGCCACGAACTCGCTTTCGGTGATGTGGATGCCGCGCCCGGCCGCATCGCCAAAGCCCCACGCGCCGACCTCGGTCGCCCCGGTATGGTCGATGACGGTGGCGCTCCAAGCGGATTCGATCGCCGCGCGCACGGCAGGAATACTCCCCCCCGGCTCGCCGGCGACGATGATCCGGCGGACCGGCAGCTCGCCGAGAGCGATCTGCTCTGCCCGTGCGACTTCCGCCATGCGGAGCGCGTAGGTGGGCGTGCAGAAGACGACCGTGGCGCGGCTCGTGCGGAGCAGTTCCAGCCGCCCCAGCGTGCTCAGACCGCCGCCGGGCACGACCAGCCCTCCGCGCGCCGTCATGGCATCGTGCGCGCTCCAAAAGCCGATGAATGGGCCGAACGAAAAGGCCAGCAGCGCCCGATCGGCCGCCG
The DNA here is from genome assembly GCA_964481585.1 of uncultured Pirellulales bacterium. GTDB lineage: Bacteria > Planctomycetota > Planctomycetia > Pirellulales > CAYZVT01 > CAYZVT01. The sequence continues at coordinate 5,942 of CAYZVT010000124.1, read as the reverse complement.
TGACTTCTGCCGCATCGAGCACGTACTGCCAGCAGTCGATCCACCACTGCCAGTCCTCGGCCGTGTCGAGCACGACCAGCGGCCGGCCCCGCGTGCCCGAGGTCTGGTGGTAGCGCACGTAACGCTCAAGCGGATAGCTCAGGCTCGCCAGCCACGGTTGGCTCCCATCGCCGATCAGTTCCTCCTTCGTCGTCAGCGGTAGCTCCGACAGTTGGTCCAGACTGTCCAGCTTCGCCGGCGACTCGGCCAACTTCGCCGCATAAAAGCAGTTTGTGCTTTTCGCGTGCGCCAGCAGCGCGTTGAGCCGCGCAAGCTGATGCGCCGCCAGGCTCGTGCGGTCGAGTGCTCGCAGCCGCGCGCGATCTTCGGCAGTGGTTAAAAGGGGCATGGACGCATGATACGCGGGCAGAGAAGGGGATGCCAGCCAAGCAGGGGCGGACGCCTCCCGCGGCGCGGCCTGCTCATGCTACAATGGAGGGAATCGTCTCTGAGAAAATCTTCTTGCTGGAACTATTGTCGCTGATGGATGCTGAAAATTCGCGCCGTGGATCGCTGCTGGTGATCTTTCTGACCGTGTTCGTCGATCTGCTCGGCTTTGGAATCGTGCTGCCGCTGCTGCCGGTTTACGGCAAGCATTTCGCCGAGCACCTGGGCCTCCCGGAGCAGGGGGGCGAGATCGGCGTGCTGATTGGGCTGTTGATGGCGAGTTTCTCCGCGATGCAGTTCCTCTTCGCACCGCTTTGGGGGCGGCTTTCGGACCGCATCGGCCGCCGGCCGGTGTTGATGATCGGCCTGCTCGGCTCGGTCCTCTTTTATACGATCTTTGGTCTGGCGACCGCCGCCAAGAGCCTGACCGGGCTGTTCATCTCGCGCATCGGGGCGGGCATCGCCGGAGCGACGATCTCCACCGCCCACGCCTACATCGCCGACACGACCACGCTCCAAACGCGCACGAAGGGGATGGCGCTGGTCGGAGCGGCGTTCGGGCTGGGCTTTACCTTTGGGCCGCTGTTCGGCTTTTTGGCCGTGCCGAGCGGAAGCGGCGATCCGGGCGCGGCGCCGGGCTACGCCGCCGCGGCGCTCTCGGCGGTGGCGCTGGTGCTCGCGTACTTCAAATTGCCGGAATCGCTTTCACCCAATCGCGAGGCGAAGACGCGCCGCGTGTTCGATTGGCGGGCATTTTCGCAAGCGCTCTCGACGCCGAGCATCGGGCTGCTGCTTCTGGCGATGTTCGTCTGCGTCTTTTCGTTCGCCAACTTTGAATCCACGCTGTCGGTGTTCATCAAGGACGAGCACGGCCGCTTCCGCTTCACCTGGGGCGAGCTGTGCTTGACCTTCGCCTACGTCGGACTGGTGCTGACGATCGTGCAGGGCGGCCTCGTGCGCCGCATGGCCGGACGCATTTCCGATAGCCTGCTCGCCGGCGGCGGCACGCTCGGCTCGATGCTCGGCTTTGCACTGATGGCCCGCGCCGGCGCGACCGGCTCGCTGCCACTGCTGTGGATTTCGCTCACGGTGGTGGTGTCGGGTTTTGCGTTCGTCACGCCGTCGCTCAACGCGCTGATTTCACGGCGGAGCGATCCGGCGAAGCAGGGCGGGATTCTCGGCGTCGCGCAGAGTATCAGTTCGCTCGCCCGGATTTTTGGGCCAATGGCCGGGCTGACGCTGTTCCACCTTCAGCCGCCGGCGTCGTCGGCCTGGCCGCTGTGGCTCGCCGTGGCGCTGATGGCGGGCGGGCTGGCGATGGTCGTCCTCGCCGCGCGCGGCGGGAGCGATTTTGCCGTCGAGCCGAGCGCCTAGCGAGGTTTTTGCGCTTTAGCGGGCGATGTGGTACTGGTCGATCTTCCGGTAGAGCGTCGCGCGACCGATGCCGAGCAGCTTCGCGGCGTCGGGCACGTTACCGCCGGTGCGGCGGAGTGCTTCTTGAACCAGTTTCCGCTCCCAAGCGTCGATGCGGAGCGTGTCCATTTCGCCGCTTACCGTGGGCCGCAGTCCCAGGTCGCCCGGCTCGATCCGCTCGCCTTCGGCAAGCACGACCGCGCTGTCGATCGAGTTGCGAAGTTGCCGCACATTGCCCGGCCAAGAGTAGGCCAGCAGCTGCGCGCGCGCCTCGTCCGAAAGCTGCAAATGCGGCCGGCCGTGTTGCTGCTTGAAGCTCGTGAGAAAGAAGTCGAGCAGTAGCTCAACGTCCGAGCCTCGCTGGGCCAGTGGCGGCACGCAAAGTTCGAAGACGCTGAGGCGGTAGTACAGATCCTCGCGGAAGCGTTTCTGTTCGACGTAGTGCTGCAAGTCTTGATTCGTGGCGGCGAGGACGCGGACGTCGACGCGAATTTCCTCGTTTCCGCCGACGGGCAGGAATGGATGCCCTTCCAGAATGCGGAGTAGTTTGGCCTGGCCTGCGAGCGTCAGTTCGCCCACCTCGTCGAGAAAGAGCGTGCCGAGATCGGCCTGCTCGAACAGCCCGACGTGATCGCGGTCCGCGCCGGTGAAGGCACCGGCTTTGTGTCCAAAGAGCTGGCTCTCCATCAGCTCGACGGGAATTGCCGCGCAGTTGACGGTGAGCATCGGCCGATCGGCGCGGGGGCTGCTGCGATGCACCGCGCGCGCGACCAGTTCCTTGCCCGACCCGCTGGGGCCGCGAATCAGCACGCAGCCGGAGGCGCGGGCCACGCGGGCGATGCGGCTTTTCAGGTCGTGCATCGGCTTGCTCTCGCCGATCAGCTCATCCGCCTCGGCCGACTTGGCGACGAGCCGCTCGTAGTTCGTCTGCAAGCTCCAGTGGATGCGGGCACGCACGAGCGCCACGACGAGGATATGGGCCACCGAAATCGAGAAAGCAAAGTCCGACTGGCGAAAGCGGCCACGGTCTAGGTAGATGTGAATCGCCCCGTGCGTGGTCTCCGCGCGCACCAGCGGCACGCAAACAGCGTCGGCGTAGTGCTTGAGCGAAGTGCTGTCGCTGGTGCTGGTCGGACTATGGCTCGCGACCCAGACGGCATGCCCCTGTTCGATCACCAGCCGCGTGAGCGAGTCGCTCAGATGCACCTGCGGCGCGGCATCCTGGGGCAGAATGATTTTGGGCCGAAGTTTCCCTTCGTCGTCGAGCCACAGAAACCCGACCACGGCGGCCTGCGTCCGCGCGCGGAGCAGTTCGAGCGCGCGGGTGATGACTTCTTGCGGGTCGTCGCAGCCGAGCAACTGGGTGGTGAGTTGGTACAGTAGCCACAGCTCTTTCGCCTGTTCCATGTCGGGCAGCAGCGCGAGCGAGTGGTCATCGCCCGCGCGGTCGCCAATCGGCGTGTCCATGACGATCGTCTGCGTGTAGACCGAGCCGTCGCGGTGCTGGCCTTCCTCGGTCGGGCGGTCGGCGCGGTGGAAAGAGAACTCGGTCGAGCCGACCCGCAGCAGCGCGCCGTCAACCAGTTCGGCTTCGTCGATGCGCTGGCCGTCCAGAAAGGTGCCGTTGCGGCTGTTTTTGTCGCGGATTTGCCAGAGGCCGTCGCGATGTTCGAGCACGGCATGCACCCGCGAGCAGAGCGCGTCGCTCAGCAGGATCGAGCACTCGGTTCCCCGGCCGATCAGGTTTTGCTTCGTCGCGTCGAGTTGAAACCGCGCTCCGGCACGTGGGCCGATGGTCATCAAAAGGTAGCTGTACACGGGCGTCGTGCGGCCGGAAGCGGCCTGCTGGAGGCGTGGTTGCGCGGGCAGGGGGAAGCGCGCCGCAGACGGGGCGAGACGTTGCAGGTAGGCCAAATATACCAAGCCGGCCACGCCCACGGCACGGGGCGAGGCGGCCGATGGGGGAATTTCTGGGGGAAACCGGGGCAGAGTGCTAAACTATTGGCAGCCGCACGCCGTAGTAGGAGTAACCCACCCGGCCGCTACCAGCCGGCCCTGCGATTTTACCCGTTTTTGCACCCCCTGCGAGCCATCATGGCAGCCCTCCCGATCGCCTGCCGCCGATTCGGACTGCTGCTCGTCGGGCACGGCACACGCAGCGCGGTCGGACAGCGAGAGTTTTTGCAATTGGCGGAACTGCTGGCGGCGGAGCACGACTCTGGCCCGGTCGAACCGTGCTTTTTGGAGCTTGCCGAGCCGGGGATCGAGCAGGCACTCGCGCGGCTGGTGGGACAAGACATGGACGAATTGATGGTGGTCCCGCTGCTGCTGTTTGCCGCCGGACATGCCAAACGCGATATTCCCTCCGCCGTGGCCGAGGCGCTTGCCGCGCGGCCCACGCTCCCGAAGCGGCAGACTGAGCCGCTGGGGTGCCACGAGGCGCTAGTGGAGCTTTCGGCTCGGCGTTATCAGCAGGCGCTAGCGGATCTGGCTCCGGTGCCGGCCGAGGAAACGGTGCTAGTGCTGGTGGGACGCGGCAGCCGTGATGAAGGCGCTTCGGCCGAGATGCGGCGGTTTGCGGCGCTGCGCGCGGCGAAAACGCCGGTTGGACAGACAGAAATCTGCTTTTATGCGATGGCCCCGCCCTCGCTGACCGAAACTCTCACGCGCGTGGCGCAAGCGCCCGCGCGCCGCGTCGTCGTGCAGCCGCACTTGCTTTTTCAGGGCGAATTGCTCGCGGCTGTGGCGGCGGAGGTTGAGCGACAGGCCGAACAGTCGCCGCAACAGCAGTGGGTGCTCACCTGCCATTTGGGGCCTGATCCGCTGCTGGCTCGCGCAGTGCTCGATCGCGTCCGAACTGCCGCTGTCACCGTTGTTTAAGTAGATTTTACGATACCTTGGCCCGATGGTTGCGACCTTGCTCTTTTCGCTTCTTCCCGATACCATCGTTCTTAGTCTCATCTCCTCCAGATCGTCCTGACCGATCCTCCCGCCCAACCTGGTAAATCGTTAGAGGAATTCTCATGAGCCGTCATGGTCTTTCGTGGACCCGTCCGGGTCGCACTCGCGTGCTGGTTGCTGCCGTGCTGCTTGCTCTGAGCGTGGGGCTGCCGACGCTGTTGGTCCAGGGGACGCGGGCTGAACTGAACGATCCCGGGGCGGGCGAACGGCGGGTGACGTTGTCCGTTGCCACGCTCCTGCAACAGTTGCATCTCGCCCGGCGGCCGCTCGACGACGAGTTGGGCAAGCGCACGCTCACGAACTTCCTCAAAACGCTCGACCCGATGAAGCTCTACTTCCTGCAGAGCGATGTGGATGAGTTCACGGAGCAGGCTGATCGAATCGACGAGCAGGTGAAGCAAGGCGATATCCAGCTCGGCTACACGATCTACCGCCGCTTCCTCAAACGCATCGACCAGCGGACGGCGATCGTCGATGATCTGCTGGCGATGGAGCACGACTTTTCGGTGGAGGAAGAATTGGTGACCGACCGGGATACGGTCGAATATCCCAAGACCGATGCCGAAGCCCGCGAGCGGTGGCGCAAGCGCGTGAAGTACGATCTGCTGGTGCAAAAAGCCGACGAAATCAGCGAAGAAGAAGCCAAGAAGAAACTCCTGCGCCGGTACCAGAGCTTCGCCAAGCGGATGCACCAGACCGACGAGGACGAATTGCTGGAGATGTATCTCACGGCAATCACCACCGGCTACGACCCGCACACGACGTACATGTCGGCCAGCACGCTCGAAAACTTCGAGATTCAGATGCGTCTGGAACTCGACGGCATCGGTGCTTCGCTACAGTCGGAAGACGGCTATACCATCGTTCATAAGATCATCCCCGGCGGCGCGGCGGCGAAAGACGGTCGCCTCAAGGCCGAAGACCGCATCGTCGCGGTCGGCCAGGACGAGAACGGCGAAATGGTCGACGTGGTCGATATGAAGCTCAACGATGTCGTGGAGATGATCCGCGGCAAGCGGGGCACGACCGTGCGCCTCGGCGTGATTCCGGCGGGCGAGACGCAGCAGAAAGTCTACAACCTGACGCGGGCACGCATCGAACTGACCGACAGCCAAGCCCGGGGCGAAGTTATCACCGAAGGC
>CAYZVT010000123.1:0-11913 GCA_964481585.1 uncultured Pirellulales bacterium | reverse complement strand
ATCGAAGAGAATCAGAGCCAGGGCCAGCGAACCAATGGCGTGTGCGAGCGGGTAATTCTCGAACTCAATGCCGCCGATCCCCTCGGAGCCGGCCAGCATCCCTACCATCAAAAACAGCACCAGCACCGGCATGCCCAGCCGTGCCGAAAATTTGCTTGAGACGATCCCCAACAGCAGCAGCAGGCCGCCCACAAACATCAGCGTGTCGACCAGAAACATGCCGCCTCTTTCCTACTGAATTCTGAGAAGGTGCTGTCGCCTCCGGGGTCCACGAGGCGGGGCTGGGGGACTGGGGATCGGGGGGAGCTTTTCGCCCGTGGCCGGCATTGCGTCGAACGCCTGGCGCGCTCTGCGGCAAACCACCGAGAGCGACTCTCCATAGACGCCTTGCAGGCCCGCGAAGCCTTTAGCTTACCGCGAAAGCCTCCCCTAATCCAAGTCGGAGACGTGGGGCCAGGAGCAAGATGGGGGGCGATGCCTCGACCGGAGGACTTCAAGGCTCCTGGTACTCGCTGGGCGGCACGAGCGGCACCCGGAGGCAGATGCTGCGGGTTGGCAGCAGCTCGCCCCACTCGGCAATCAGCTTTTTGTAGGCTTCTCCCACCGGACGGATGCGGCGTTCGAGGTCGTACAAACCGAGCGGGTTGACGTGCCCGTTCACCTCGCGCAGCGCCGTGTCCCAATCGACCTGATCGGTGAGCGAGTACCACGTAAAGCCGACGACCGGAATGCCGTCGTTGCGCACGCGGAGCACGTTCGCCCACTCTTTCCACAACCAATAGACTGCCTCGTCGCCGTTGGGGCCTTGGTGCAAGTTGGTTTCGGTATGCATCACCGGCAGATGGTAGCGATCGTAGTATTGCCAGGTGATTCCGTCGTAACCAAAAACTTCGCCCGCCGGACGGGTGTGGCCATCCGGCTCCACGCGGTGCTCATTGGTCACATAGTAGTCGTTGCCCATGATGCAGTGGTGCTGCAACTTGTTGCCCAGGAAAAAATGATACTCCTCGCGCGTCATTCCATGATCCAGCAGAAACTCATACATCTCCGAATCGACGCGGCGGCCATAGTTGAGATCGAGTGACAGAAATCGCCGGGAGTTGAGGATTTCGGCGGGCTTGATCGCCTTGGGGCTATCGGCGTGGAAGTATTCGGAAGACTCGCTCTGAATGAAAATCGCCTCGGCGCGCACATCGAGAATCGCCTGCATCGCCAACACGTTGGCCTTGCAGATATGCTTCAGCGCCGTGACAAACGCGCGGTCGCTGCTGAGCTGCTCGTTCCACCAACCATAGGCGGCGGAAAACGTCGCGCAGATGAACATCTCGTTGATCGGCGTATAAAGCTGCACCCAGGGAAAGCGGCGGGCAAAATCGCCCGCGTAGCTGGCGAACTGGTCGGGGAACTCGGGGTTCTGAAAATTGCCAATCCAGTCGGGCACGCCGAAGTGGCACAGATCGGCGATCGGAATAATCTCCCGTCGGCGAAGCTCCCCAAAGGCGGCGTCGGTGAACGACCAGTCGTACCTGCCCGGCCCCAACCAAACCCGATGCAGCGGCGGACCATAGCGCAAAAAGCGGATCCCCAGCTCGCGCACCAAGTCGAAATCGGTGCGCCAGTGGTCATAGTGGCCGCAGCGTTCCATCTCGTCCACGCGCACCCGACCATTTTGGATGGTGGGATAGCTATTCTCGATGCCGGTGGCGAACATAAAAGCGGGCTTCATCATGCGTGCTCCCGGGGTGCCCCGTGGCCGAAGATCGCAGCCGCCAGCGCGAACGGGCGCGGCGAGTGATCCTCGTGCTCATGGACCGCCAGAACGCAAAAGTCGCGCCAGAAATGCGGCAAGAAGGGCTTAGGCCGTGCGGCCGTTGGTTTCCGGCGGGACGCCCGCCCGTGGCATCCGGCACCCGCCGGGTCTGCTCGGAGGGTTGAGCAAAAATTGGCCCCCTTCCCACTTCCCGCTATACTGACCAATAGCGTAGCGGAACGTGGAGTTTTGGCTTTCGGGGCCACGCACCACGATTTCCGTTCTTCCCAGGTCCATTGCGTCTTGCTCGCCGAAAGAATCTCATGCTCCATACCGTGGAAGCGATCGTTGAGGCAGGGGGGCGGGTTCGGCTCCTCGAAGATGTTCAGGTGCCGTCACCCCGGCGCGCGCTGTTGACGATTTTGGATGAGCCGGCGGAGGCGGTGAATCCCACGGCTCTGCTGAGCGAGCCGGCCTTAGCCGAGGATTGGAGCCGTCCGGAAGAGGAGGAGGCGTGGAATCACCTGCAATCGGAGGGGTAGTGCTCCTGCCGTTTCCTTTCTCGGATCTCTCGCAGGCGAAGCTCCGCCCGGCCGTTGTACTGGCAGAAGTAGGCCGTGATGAATTCAGATTACGAGCAATTCTTACGCGGATGCCGGGGCCGTGGAACTGACCCAGGAATCTTTCGCTTCTGGATCTCTCCAGCGCACCAGCTATGCACGTCCAGGAAAGCTCTTTACAGCCAACCGCAGCCTCCTTCATGCACAGGTAGGGATGCTCACCTCGGAGGCACGGCAGCAAATTGTCGAGCGTATCCTCGGACTCCTACAGTTGTGAGGCCGATTCTCCTCAACCTGCTCAGGACTGGGACCGCCGGCTAAGTGAACGCCCCACGGCGGCTCTGCTGGACGGGTTCGCAGTGGCACTCGCGCGTGCTGCACAGATCGCATCGAGCAGGCCGATCCCAAGCACCACCGCCGAGACGGCGGCGAAGCGGGCGGGGTGTTTCGTTTTGCGAGCGGCCAGCGCGAGCAGCACCGTGTCGAGCGCATCGCCCGCAACGCGGGCCCAGAGGCCGGTGGCGAGCGTGGAGCTTGGCTTGCGTTCGGTGAGGAGGCCCAGGCCGTGCATCAGTTCCCGCACGCCGAGCACGCGCAACAGCCCCTGCTGTTCGGCCCGGCCGTCGATGCCCAGCAGCCGCTCGACTTGCTTCGGTGCGGCGACTTCCAACAGGCCAATCCCCAGGCTCGCCCAACCGAGGCCGCGTGCCGCCAAGGTGTCGGAGTGTCTTTGGTCGGTGGACATGGTGTATATTCTTCCTGAATCGAGGCGGCGTGGGGTGCCACTGCTGGCTTGTCCAGCAGTGTTGTCAGCGGGCGTAACTTCTCTGTCGATTGTGAAGTGCGACGGCGAGTTCGAAGAAGCGTCCTGCGGAGCGGATTTCTCTCGGCAACTCCTTCCGGCGGCAAACGGCTTGGCAGGCATCCTTGAAGGATGGCACTGCTCGACAAGCCAGCAGTGGCACCCGTTGAGCGAGCGGGCTAACGGAGGAATTTGGAATTTTTTCTAAGCTGCCGGGTCGAGCACGATCTTGATGCACCCGTCTTGCTTCTTGCGGAAGATTTCGTAGCCGTGCGGCGCTTCGCTCAGCGGCATGCGGTGCGTGACGACGAAGCTCGGGTCGATGCGGCCGGAGCGGATATGGTCCAGTAGTTCCGGCACATAGCGATGCACATGGGTCTGCCCGGTCTTGATCGTCAGGGCTTTGTTCATCAACGCGCCCATGGGGATCTTGTCGGACAGCCCGCCGTAGACGCCGGGAATCGAGACGGTGCCCCCTTTGCGGCAGCACTCGATCGCCTGCCGCAGCGCGTGCGGCCGTTCGGTTTCCATGAACAGGTTCGTCTTGACCTTGTCGTAAGCTGATTCGATCGCAGTGTAGCCATGGGCTTCCATGCCGACCGCGTCGATGCAGATGTCGGGGCCGAGGCCGGCGGTTAGATCGAGCAGCCGGTCGTAGACGTACTCGTCGTGCATGTCGATCGTGATCGCGCCGGCGTCGCGGGCCATTTGCAGCCGTTCGGGGACGCTGTTTCCATCGTCAATCGCCACGACTTGACCGGCCCCGAGCAAGAAGGCGCTGCGAATGGTGAATTGTCCGACCGGTCCACAGCCCCAGATCGCCACCGTATCGTCGGGCTGAATGTGGCAGTGCTCGGCGGCCATGTAGCCGGTGGGGAAAATGTCGGCGAGCATCACGGCCTGGTGGTCGCTCACATCCTCCGGCACTTTTTGCAGATTCACATCGGCAAGCGGCGCACGCAGATACTCTGCCTGCCCGCCCGCGTAGCCGCCGGTCAGATGCGAGTAGCCAAAAATGCCGGCCGTGGCGAAGCCGAACAGCGTTTCGCCCATGGAGGGCTTGGGGTTCGTGTTGTCGCAGCAGCTCCACATGCCGCGCTGGCAGAAAAAACACTCGCCGCAGCCGATTGGGAAGGGGACCACAACCCGATCCCCGACGCGGATTTTGCTCTGATCGACGTCGGGGCCGAGTTCCTCGACAATGCCCATCGGCTCGTGGCCGATGATGTCGCCCGGCTTCATGAAGGGAATGAAGCCGTCGACTAGATGCAAATCCGAGCCGCAAATACAAGTGGACGTGATTCGCACGATCGCATCGCGGCGATTGAGAATCTTTGGCTCCGGCACGTTCTCGACCTTCACATTGTACGGGCCGCACCAGATGAGGGCTTTCATAGCAGATCCTTTGCAAGTGGTGAGTGATTCGCAGCGGTTGGCTTCGCCCGCGAGCCAGCGGCGTCCGGGCTACTTCGCGCGGCGCCCGCCGTGGCTCAGGCAGTTGCCGCGCGGCTGACCGCTGGTGGTGAGCACTTCGCCGACTTCCATCATGCGTTTGAAGTTCCGCAGATCGTCGCGAATCTGCTGTTCCGGCTCCTCGCCAAAGAGTTTGGCGACCCAGCGGCCTAGCTGCCCGGCTGGCGGCTGGTAGTCGAGCACGACTTTGACCGCCGTGCCTCGATCGCCGAGCGCGGGGGTGAACTCGACGATGCCGCGATGCTCGACCGTCGCGCCAGGCAGCGAGCGCCAGGAGAGATGTTTGCCCGGCTCGTCGCCGACAATCTCGGCGTCCCACTCGACCTCGCCGCCGGCGATGCGCGGCGCTTTGGCGACCCAGTGCGAACGCTGCTCGTCGATGACCCGCACCGATTTGAGGTGGTCCATGATCGACGGCAGGTTTTCGAAGTTCCGCCAGAAGGCATAGAGTTGGTCCGGCGACTTGCCGACGAGGAACGTCTGCGTGACATGCACGCCGCGCGGCTTTTGCGGCTGCTCCTCGGTCGTGTTGATGCCCAGGGCTTGGTACATCTGGCAGCGGCCGGTCGCCCCGCGCGCGAGCAACATTCCGCCGACGCCGGCGATTAGCAGCCCCGGCAGATCGCGCCGCGCCAGGCCCAGCCCGGCCAGAATCGCCCCGGCGGCACCGGAGACGATTCGCTCGTTGCTGCCGACATTTTGGCACCGCTGGCGACGCCCCGACTCGGGGGCGGGCAGACGCTTCTGTTGATAGCGTTGCCGCAAAAGCATCACATCCGCAGGGGTTTGTTCCGTCCCGGCCATCTTGTCCTCCTCCGCTCGGGGCCGACCGCGTTGCCGCACCAATGCCGAGCACTCGGAGCAACTCGCGTACCGGGCAGCGCGGCGGAGGCCGGCCAGCGGCGGGCGCTGGCCTTGGGCATGGGTCCGAAGATCCTGCTTACGGATAGGAAGATCCAAGCCGCTCTGCCGCGTTGCCCCTCACCTAACCTCTCCCCAACGGGGATTCGAGAAACACGTTCTTAGACGGCGGTAAAAATCGTGCCTATAATCGCGGTTTCCCTTGGACCGTCTTTCGCTCTTATCCTTGGCGCTGAACTCTATGAAACCGACCGGCATTGCGTGGTTCTTGTTCCCGGTTCTGCTGCTAGCAACCCAAGCCGATGCAGAGACGGCCGAGAACCTGCTCGACAATCCCTCCTTCGAACAGCCGACCGACGAACCGACGCAGGTGCCGCACTGGGAGCTGAATCTCAATGCCGGCCGCAACGAGCCGGTCACTTCGGCCGAGTTCGCCGCGGTGGTGCGCGACCCGGCCACGGCTCGCACGGGCGAACATTACGTGCGTCTGGCCAACTCGCACGGCAAGCGCGTCGACCTCAGCCCCTCTAAGAAAGATGTGCAACTGAAGCCGGGCTTGTACGAGTACTCGCTCTGGGTGCGCGGACGGGAAGGTACGCGGCTGACATTCGGCAACTGGGCCATCGGCGTCGGCGGCGTCGACGCGCGGATCGAGCGCGACCAGTGGACCAAGCTGGTGCATCGCTGGTACTACCGGGGCGGAACGATCCCCTCGCAGCACTGGCCCTTCACGATCATGCTGCACAAGGTCGGCGAGCATGGCCAAATCAACGAACCGCTGCTGCTGGTCGACGATGTCGCGGTCCGCGAGATCACCTGTGGGCTGGCCGACCCGTTCAGCAGCCACATGGTCCTCCAGCGCGACAAGCCGCTGCCGGTCTGGGGCTGGGCGAAAGCGCCGGGGCAGGCGATCACGCTGAAGTTCCACAACCAAACCCGCTCGACGAAGGCCGACGAGCAGGGACGCTGGCAAGTCACGCTCGACCCGATGCCCGCCGGCGGGCCGTACGAAATCGAGCTGTGCGGCACGGTCGTCGCCGCCGACGTGATGCTCGGCGATGTGTGGATTTGTGCCGGGCAGTCGAACATGGAGTTCGGCGTCGACAAACTCAACGGCATCTTCGGAACCGCGCCGGAGGTGACCAGCAAGGCGGACCATCCGCAGCTACGACTCTGGCATAGTTCGCAGCAAGTCAGCCTCGAACCGCTGCGCGACTACCGGCTGCGGCAAGGCAAGTGGCAAAGCACCTGGATGCCCTGCACGCCCACGACGATCAAGCACGGCATCTGGGGCGGGTTCTCCGCCGCCGGGTATTTCTTCGGCCGCGAAATTCAAGCCGATCAGAACATCGCGATTGGCCTGATGCAAGTCGCCCACGGTGGCACGTCGATCGAAGCCTGGTCGAGCGCCGACCTGCTCGCGACAATCCCCGCCGAGCAACACGTCGTCAAGCCGCTCGCCGCAGCCGCGCAAAGTGACCCGTCCTTCGTCGCACTCCCCAAGCTGCCCGATGGCTACGCCCCCGCTTCGGAAGCCTACAACGCCATGCTTGTCCATCACGGTCCGAGCTGGAACTACGCGCAGGGCAATGCTCCCGGCAAGGCCTTCAACCACGGCAGCGCCTGCTTCAACGGGCTGCTCAGTCCCGTCTTCCCTTTCGCTGTCAAAGGCGTGCTCTGGTATCAGGGCGAGCACAACGGCGGCGATCCCCACTACCGCGCCAAGCTAACGGCGCTCGTTTCCGACTGGCGCAGCCGGCTGCGTGACGCGGAGCTACCGTTCATCATCGTGCAGTTGTGCAATTGGAAGTCGGATAACAAATTCCATCTGGTCCGCGAGGCTCAGCTTGAGGTCGCCCAAAACGTGCCGCACACGGCGCTCGTCGTGACGATCGACCTGGCCGACCGCGAAGGGGACGGCTACGGCCACGCCGAGATCCATCCGAAGAACAAACAAGACGTCGGCCACCGCATGGCGCTCGCCGCCAAGGCCATCGCCTACGGCGAGTCGCTCACCTACTCCGGCCCGCTCTACCGCGCGATGCAGATCGAAGGCGACTCGATCCGGCTCTCGTTCGATCACGTCGGCGCAGGACTCGTCGCCCGGGGCGGCAAGCTACTCGGTTTCACGATCGCCGGCGCCGACGGCAAGTTCGTTCCGGCCGATGCCACCCTCGACGGCGACAGCGTTCTCGTCCGCTCCGCCGACGTGCCCCAACCGGTCGCCGTCGAGTACGGCTACCAAGGCTACGTCACCCCCCTCGGCACGCTCGCAAACCAAGCCGGCCTCCCCGCCTCGCCCTTCCGCACGCGCGGCGAAGCCGGCGAGTAGCGTGCGCCCAGTTTAGTGGTAGCGCCCGAGCGGCTAGCCGGCCTGGCGGCCACGGGCTAACCGACGTTTCCAGTCGCGACAGCGATCTCCTGAACGCGCGCCTGATGAGACAAAACGGGGCGCTTTGAGGCGCTTTTGCCCCAGCGGCGGCGCGCCCCATGCCGCAACTTCTGCCCCCGCAACGACTTCCCGCGGTTGCGCTTTCCGAAAACGGGGCGCCGCGCCCCGCACGAGCGCCATTGGGTGCCACGGCTGGCATGTCCAGCCGTGCGTTTTTCCCGGGTTTTCCAACTAATCCACCGGCTCCAAATCGACCCGTCAAGCCAACGCCGCGCGCCCCGCGAGGGCTAGCGCAACGCGGCTGTTCGACAACTCAGCCGCACCCGCGCGGCCACGCAATCTACCGCACGGGCAGGATGGGATCAACAGTTTGGGCAGAGAGAATGCGGCAGCTTCTTCGGCTTTGGTTTCTTGCAATAATCCGAGCTACCCGATACCCCGACTTGCAACCCGGGCTGGCGCGCCAGCGGGCGGCATAACGGCGCTCCTGGAATATGCGCCGAGTCGCATAAACACGCTATTCCGGGCTAAAGGCAACCAAACCCCGTTGCAGGAGGGTGCCAAGTGCGTCAGAATGGCCGGGAAGAGGAGCGTTTTCAACCCGTTCACGCCAATCCTATTGCCAGCAAGACAACTCGTTCCGGCAAAGGGCAATTGGCGGATAACAAGAAGTTCGGCCGCAATGAGGAGCTCAGGCGTCGCAATGGCAAAGAAGAAGGCCGTCTCCACCACTTCAGCAAACGCAACGAAGAGCAAGCGCTCATATATTTCGCAGTCCGACGTTCCCGCTTTTAGCATTGACGAGGCGATTCGCGTCGCCGAGGCGTTAATCGAGTACGCAGGTGGGCCAGCGACACCACTTCAGATCGCTGTGGCGATGAATATGACGCCGACATCCGGTACGTTTCGAAATCTCTGCGGTGCCGCAATCGCGTACGGCCTGACTTCGGGTGGATACAACTCAGCAGAAATTAAATTGGAAGATTTGGGTCGGCGAGTCGTCCAGCCACTCGAAGAAGGCGATGAGGATGTAGCAAAACGCGAAGCGATCTTGAAGCCACGCATTGTCGGCGACTTCTTGCGAAAATACCAGAATTCACCGTTGCCTCGGCGCGATATCGCCTTAAACGTCCTTATAAGCATGGGCGTTCCCAAAGAGCGCGCAGAGTCCGTGTATACCCTAATTCTCGATAGCGCTCAGGCTGGTGGTTTCATCCGCGAGATCAAAGGCAAACAATTCATCGATTTGACGGGCGTCGCTGCAGCCGTCGTGGCAAAACCAAATGTCGTTGATTCAGGAAACTCCGAAATTGACATCGCCGAACTGCCCTCGGAGGAAGAGGCCTTTTCGACTCCAAAAGCTGCGCCCGCAGCAACGGTGAACCGTCGTGTATTCATTACACACGGGAAAAACCGAGAATTCATTGAACCAATCAAGAAGTTGCTCGGGTTTGGGGAACTTATACCCGTCGTTTCGGTGGACAAGCAATCAGTCTCGAAGCCCGTGCCAGACAAGGTTATGGATGACATGCGAAGCTGTGGGGCCGCAATCATTCATGTTGACGAAGAACTCAAGCTCATCGATCCAGAGGCCAAGGAACACGTGCTCGTAAATCAGAATGTACTGATTGAAATTGGGGCTGCAATGGCGTTGTACGGCCGACGATTTATTCTATTAGTCAAAGACGGGGTGCGTCTGCCGTCCAATCTGCAAGGCCTGTACGAAGTGCGATACGAGTCCGATGCGCTTGATGGCGATACGACTATTCGACTGCTTGAGGCGATAAACGACATTAAGAACAACCCCGCACCATCACGGTACTCCGAGGCAAGCGAATAGGCCGAACAATTACTCGAACCGGAGCCGCCGGGTGCCACTGCTGGCTCGTCCAGCAGTGCTTTCGCTTCGCGGGTGGCGCAGGTCGCTACCGCTACCTGCGGCCGCAGGAGGCAGGGGAACTTCTGGCGTAGCTGCGTGCTGCTTGACCTTGCCGAGGCGGTTCGCGCAAGGTGCGATTGAGTGCCGTTTGGTTCAGCAGGCGGGCTGGATGAGGATCGACGCCGGGGGCGACTGGCGGTAGATGCTGGGGCGCTTGCGAAGCGCGTACGCCGATCCGGTGCCGCGAGAGCCTCGGCAAAGCAGGCCAAGACAGCACGCCGCCTCTACACCCAGCTTGCGGCAGCAGCCTCGGGCACCCGCGGCGCTACTTGGGGCGTCTCGTTGAAGTTGCGAGCGTTCAAAACGCGGCGGGGACGACTTCGCCGCCGCTGGGGGTGAAGAGGGCCCTGAGGAGGTCGAGATCGAGGGAGTTGGACAGAAAGCGAACACTGCCGTCGACGAAGGCCGCGTTCGTGCCTCCCGTCCGTAGTTTGCCCAATCCGGTCCTCGGCTGTTTGGGATCGTAGTTCAGATCGGCGGGCTTGGTCCACTCCACGGCGTGCGAATCGTCCGCCGCGACGGTCATAATCGTGTTGCTAGTCCCGTCGCGGATGCTACTCATGCGTGGTCCCTCCGCCAGGGAGAACATCGCACTTTCGCCGACCGGCAGCAAATAGTTTGTCTTGAACTCGCCTGCGAGCTTGCTGCTCGAATCCTGATACACCTTTGGCATGGCCGACAACAGCTTGATGTTGTGCTCGCTGTCCCATGGCTCGTCGCGATGGAACTGCCTGTAGAGTTCATCTTCTCCCAGGAGCGGCAAAATCGCCACCCGCCAGCTCAACAGCGGCTTATCATCCTCGCTCATGATCGCTGCTGCCGGAAATCGGCCGTACATGCCGTGGTACTGGTGCATCGCCAGCGCGATCTGCTTCAGGTTGCTCATCGACGCGGTCCGCCGCGCCGCTTCGCGGGCCGACTGGACTGCCGGCAACAAGAGAGCAATGAGCACACCTATCGCGGCGGTATTCACTTGAGCATTATCCCCGATTGCGTGTTGCTCGTAGGCGATCACGCGCCCCTGCGGGACTGGCCGCAATGCGCCGAAGCTCTTGTCGAGCGTCCGCTGCAGGTAAGCCTGCATTGCCTGCCGCACCGGATCTTGATCTTGCTTAGCCAAGTCCGCAGCCATGTGCGCTTGGATCTGTTGACGGGCCATTGCCAGCGCCTCGTCAATCAGCCCAGCCAGCTCTTTCGCTTCGGCTTCGCTATGGGTCGCCACGGCCAAGCCGGTGGGGCCAGGATTCGACAGATTGAGCTGCAACATCGCCATGCTGAGCAGATCGGGAACCTTTTTGAACTTCTCCAGCGGCGGTGGCAGCGGGGGGACCTGCTGTTTGCCCGCGTTGATCAGTTCGCGCACTTGATCGAACGAGACGACCACGAGCGCGTCACTTGTGCTGCCGCGACCTTGCAACGTGGAGAGCAAGGGATGGCTGGCCGGTGCCTCGGCGGTCTGCATCGCCCGGGCAACGAGCGTCTCGGAGCCGAAGACGACGGTCTTATCGCTCGGTGCATAAATACAAAACGGAACCGGCGCGGGCACGCGGAGAAAGGTCTTGCCTCCCTCTTCCGTTTGCTCGGTCGGGATCTCCAGCTTGGCGAGAACGGCCGGCAGATCGATCGGCGCTGTAAAATCAACCACGGCGACGGCGCTGGGAAGCGGCCCCGCCGCCTGGGGCTTTTCGATATAAAGCTGGATGCGCTCGACCGTCGCGATCGCGGCAGTGCCGGTGAGCGAGCGGTTGTGCGCCATCCAGAGACCGCCCGTCACGTGGATCGAGATCCCCGGGCAGTCCTCCAGGATCGAGGCTGCGAAGGTGCTGTTGGTCACGACCCGCAGGCCGCTCGGGCGGCGGACGGCGATCGCTTTGGCCAGCGCATCGATGGTGGTTCCGGGTGTGAGGAAGAGCGACGTCCCGGGCTTCACCAGCTCGGCCGCGGCACGGCCAATGGCCGCCTTCTCGGCCTCCATCTCGACATGCCGTTTGCCGTACTCGACATTGGCGGTGCTGATATTGGCGCTGGCCCCGCCATGATGCCGGCGGAGCAGGCCACGGTCGGACAGGAGCTGGAGGTCGCGCCGCAGGGTCTGCGGGGTGACGTTGAAGGTGGCTACCATCTCCTCGATCCCCA
>CAYZVT010000122.1:0-11934 GCA_964481585.1 uncultured Pirellulales bacterium | reverse complement strand
GACGCTAGGGCGCATTGAAGGGTAGCGCCGCTTGCCCTCCTTCTCGCTCGTTGCCCTCCTCCTCGCCCCAAGGGGCGATACCCGACAGCCCAGGGCGCAGCCCTGGGAAACCGGACGCGACGAGCAAGGAGAGAAAAACAACAGCGCCGAGGAAAGGCTCCACGGGCCGCCACCCGCCGGAACCCTCGCGTAACGGCCCGTGGGGCTTCTGTTATTGCCTTGCCGCGCTTCTCCAGGGCTGCGCCCTGGGCTATCGAATTCGGCCCCGTTGGGGCCGTGATCCCGCCTGCGCGAGAGGGAAGACATGGGCGAAGCGAGCCGGCGCTACGGCTATTGCCAACATCCGCTACGGCTGCACGCCTGGCAGCGCCTTGAGGTATTCCGCAAGCGTCCGCTCTGGTTCAAAGTGCAGGCTGCGAATCGCCACCGACAGCGGCGGGGCCGTGCCGTCGCGGCGGAGCGTTTGCAAGTAGTTTTGCAGCAGCGTGCGGCGCTCGGGCGTCGTTTCCAGCAGGAAATGCACCCACGCCCACGACTCGGCGTAGTCGAGCTGCGTCATGTCGGCGGCTGATTGAAAGGCTTCGAGCCGCCGCAGGTTCGGTTGCCAGCCGTTTTGGCGGATGCGAGCTTGAAGCTGGGCCACGTGCGGCGCGTTCAGCCCGCGATGGCCGCGCGGCACTTCAAAATATTCGGCCAGCCCTTCATCGAGCCAGAGCGGCAGACTGGGCACGCACGCGTGCAGATACCCGTGCGCGACCTCATGCCGCAAGTCCTCGGCCACGCGGTCTCCCCAGTGTGCGTAGACGGCGAGCCGGGTATCGGTCTGCACGAAGAACGCCCGCCGCTGCGGCAAGCTCGGGTGATGTTGCTCGATGAACTCCTGAAACGCCGCCGCCGAACGGAACAGATAAACGTGGATCGGCTCTTCACTTGGGGCGAGGGCGAGCAGTTGCGACACGTCGCCCCGCTGTGCGGTCAGTTCATCGAGCAGCCGGTGATCGGCCGGCAGCCCAAAGTCGCTGTAGATCACAAGCTGATCGCGGATCAGGCTGTTGCGAACCGGCAGCGTGGGAGCGGTCTCCAGCGCGCGGCACGCGCCAAGCATCAGCAGCAGCGTCGCCATCGCCAGCCACACCCGATGCATTCCGTCCTCCCGACAACCAAGCGGCTCCCTCCGTCAAAGAGGGGGATTGTAGCCGGTCGGGCCGGAAACGGCTAGAGCGTGTTCGCAGCGATGAAGCCGCTCGCAGCGCCGCTACACCCGCGCGGCACGCCCGGCGATGAGCGCATCGAGTTCCGCCTTCAGCCGCGGCAAGATTTGGTCGTAGGGAAACGCGCCGAGTTCTTCGCTGCCGCGCTTGAGGTTGACGAAATTCGGCCCGCACCACAGCCCCAGATCGGCGTCGTCCGTTTCGCCCGGCCCATTGACCCGGCAGCCCATCACGGCGATCGTGATCGCATGCTCGGCCGCATAGCGGGTCATTTCTTTCACGTCTTGGGCCAGCTCGATAAAGGCCTCGTTCTCGACCCGCGAGCAGCTTGGGCAGCTAATGATGTTGAGCGTTTGCAGACCAAAAGTGACGACGCTCCGCACGCGCCCGGCGGCGATGTCGGCCAGAATCTGCCGGCCGGCGTCGATCTCTTCCGGCTTCCGCGCGTTCGGCACGGTGAGCGATACGCGGATCGTGTCGCCGATCCCCCGGCTGATGAGCTGCTCGAAAGCGATCCGCGTTTTGATAATCCCGTCGGGCGGCATGCCCGCTTCGGTCACGCCCAGATGCAGCGGCACGTCGGGCCGCTCCTCGGCGAACCGCTGATTGACTTCGATCACCTTGCGCGGGTCGGAGTCCTTGAGCGAGACGCAGTACCGCGTCATGCCAAGCTGGTCGAGCAGTTCACAGTGTTCGAGCGCGCTTTCGAGCATCGGCGTGATCGAATCATCGGCTTCGTACTTCTCCCGCTTCGCCGGATCGACGCTGCCGCAGTTCACGCCCACGCGGATCGCGCAATCGTTCGCCTGGGCCACATCGGCCAGATAGCGAACTTTCTCCTGCCAGGGCTTGGAGCGCTCGTGGTGGTAGAGATGGCCGGGGTTGTAACGCACCTTGTCCACGTGCGGCGCGACAAGTTCCGCCAGGCGGTAGTTTTCTTGCAGATCGACCGACAGATTGGCCGTCGTCTGACGGCGGATTTCGGCCAGCGCCGCGGCGTCCTTGCGGTTGTCCACCGCGATCCGCACCACGTCGGCGCCGGCGGCGGGGAGGGCGTTGACCTGCTCGACAGTCGCGTCGATGTTCTGCGTGTGGGTGGCCGTCATGCTCTGCACGGCGATCGGATTGCCCGCTCCGATCGTCACCGATCCGATGCGGACGGGCCGAGTGGGGTTGCGCTGGATTTGCATCATGATCTCCCTGAATCCCTGTATGATACGGGCCTCTCTCCGATCCGTCGAGTCCGGCGAAGATTCACCGCAGCCGCCCCGCGAGCGCCGCTTTTCCGGCCTACTCGCGCTAGTTTTCCGGAAGCGAAAGGAGCAGTAGCGCCAGATTCAGGCCGTTGAAAAACAGATGTGTCAACACACACGGCAGCAGCCGCCCGGTGCGCAGGTAGAGGTAGCCGAGAATCAGCGCCAGCGGAAAGAGCGAGATCGGCGCAGGCCCCGCGCCGGCATGAAGCAGCGCGAAAACGGTCGAGCTGACGAGCACCGGCACCAGCCCTTGCCAGCGCCCAAGCGGCTGCGGCGCGGCAAGCTCGGCCGAGACTACTTCGCCCGATTCCGTTTCCGTGGCGGGTGCGATCTCTGCCGCCAGAGCATCCGACGCCTCGGCCGGCACGGCAAGTCGCGCGAACCGCCGCCGTTCGAGTTTTTCCAGCCAGCCTTGTAGCGCCAGGCGGAAGGCAAACTCCTCGGCGATCGGCGCCGCGAGAACCGCCGTGAATCCCGCCGCTAGCGCCATCTCCAGCGTCGGCTGCTTCTGCAGCAATTCGAGCACGACGTGCTGCGTCGGAAAGAGGCGGATCAAAATTGCTTGTAGCACAAAGACCGGCGCCAGCGCCGTCACAAACGCGGTAAATGCCAGCCGCACGTCGTAGGCCAGTGTTCGCCCATCCAGCGCCAGGCCAAAATCGCGCGGCCGCCGTGCTCCACGTCGCGCAAAGAGCAGCGCCGCAGCGGCGACGGCCAACAGTGTCGAAACGCCCGTCGCGGCGAGCGAAGCGGCGGTGACGCGCGGCGGAAGGTCGGCGAGTTTAACCGTACCGTCGGCGTCGATGCCAAAGGCCGAGAGCACAAGTTGCTGTCCAGCGCTTTGAAAGAGCACGATGAGCACCAGCGGTACGACCGCTTCCAAGCCTCCCCAGGCGACGGCGCCGTGCGGCTCGTGCGGCACGATGGATTCGCCGCGTAGGAGCTTTCCGCCGATGCGCAGCCATGCCACGAGGCTGGCCGCAGCGAGTGCCGCGAGCACAAGCACAACGTAGGGAGGCGGAGTCAGCTCCATGACGGAAGCAAGGCGGGTTGGCGGCGAGCGAAGCGGTTAGGGGGCAGACGCGCCCCGGAACATCCGCACGGCGGCGAAGATGTACGCCACGCCCGAGTGGAGCGTCGTCGCCACCGCCGCCCACACCAGAAGGATCGTGCCCCAGGTGAGCCACGCCGGCGGGAGGCCAAGTTCGGGACTTGTCGGAGCGGGATCGAGATAGCTGAGGCGAAAGATACTAAACCCTGCCGCAAAGCACTGCACGACCATCTTCAGCTTGCCCGACATGGTGGCCGAGAAGTCCTGCCCCCGCTCCTCCAAAAAGCTCCGCAGCGCGGTGACCAGCAGTTCACGGCCGACGATGACCACGACCATCCAGGGCGGGATGAGCGAAGCGGGGTTGGCGGTCAGGAAGATCAGCGTGCCGCAGATAATCATCTTATCGGCGAAGGGATCGAGTATCCGCCCCAGCACCGTCACCTGGCCGTACTTCCGCGCCCAGTAGCCATCGAGCCAATCGGTCGAGGCGGCGAAGATGAACAGCGCCAGGCTCGTCAGGTAGTACTCGAAACCAAGAAAGATGAACAGCAGCAGCGACAAAACCAGCCGCGCGGCGGTGATCTGGTTCGGGAAGTTGTTGATGTCGGTCGCGCTGCTCGGCGTTTCGGGAGAACTGACGGCCATCGCACGAGATGCCTATTAACGGGAGGGGCCGATTGCCACGCCGACCAAATCATACTCGCTCGTGGCGACGATTTCGCAGGGAACGATCTGCCCCACGGCGAGATCTTCGCCCGTGACGTACACCACGCCATCGACATCGGGAGCGTCGGCGTAGGATCGGCCGAGCCAGACGTTCTCCTCGCCTTCGAGCGGAGCGTCGATCAGCACTTCCCACTGCTGGCCGACCTGCGCGTCGTTCCACTCGAACGCCACCTGCTGCTGAACTTCCATCAGCCGGCCGCGGCGCTCCTCTTTCACTTCGTCCGGCAAATGATCGGGCAGCCGCGTCGCGGGCGTGTCCGGTTCGTAGGAATAGGTGAACACGCCGAGCCGTTCAAAGCGCTGCTCGGCGGCGAAGTCGAGCAGTTCTTCAAACTGCTCCTCCGTCTCGCCCGGAAAGCCGGTAATCATCGTCGTCCGCATCACCAAGCCCTCGACCTGCCCGCGCAGCTTGTCGAGCAGTTGCTCGGTTTCGCGGCGGGTGACGCGGCGCTGCATGCGGCGGAGCATCTTGTCGTTGATGTGCTGCAGCGGCATATCGAGATACGGCACGATCTTTTCCGACCGCGCGATCGTCTCGATCAGCTCGTCGCCAAAGTACATCGGATAAAGGTACATCAGGCGAATCCACTCGAGGCCGTCCACCTGTTCCAGCTCGCGGAGCAGTTCGGCCAGCCGGGGACGCCCGTACAAATCCATGCCGTAGTAGGTCGTGTCCTGGGCGACGATGACCAGCTCGCGTACGCCGTCGGCGGCTAGTTCGCGGGCTTCGGCGAGGACTTCTTCGATCGGCTTGGTAGCGTGCTTGCCGCGCATCTTGGGAATCGCGCAGAACGTGCAGAGCCGGTCGCAGCCTTCGGAGATCTTGAGGTACGCGAAGTGCCGCGGCGTGATCCGCAGCCGTGCCCGGTCGGGCAGCGGATGGGTCGGCGCGGGATGAAAAATCATCCGTTGCTCTTGCAGTCCGCCGATCAGCCGGTCGGCGACCTTGGTGACTTCTTCGCGGCCAAAGACGCCGACCAGATGGTCGATGTCCGGGTATTTTTCGAGAAGCTCGGCCTGCTGGCGTTCGGCCAAGCAGCCGGAGACGATCACGCCGCGCAGCTCGCCGCGCCGCTTGCGCTCGATCGTTTCTTCGATCGCCGCGAACGACTCGGCCCGCGCCGCTTCGATGAAGCCGCAGGTATTGACGATCGCGAAGTCCGCGTTCTGCGGATCGCCAACCAATTCGTACCCGTCCAGTTGCAAGAGGCCCAGCATCCGCTCGCTATCGACGAGGTTTTTGGGGCATCCGAGACTGGTGAAGGAGTAACGACCTTTGGAGACCGCCCGCTGCAGGTCTTCACGAGAAGGAGTGGCCAAGGTGGGGGAATCCGTCAAAACAAGCTACAGAAAGGGCTGGCAAGGCGGCAGGAAGCCGGCTGCTCGCCGAGCAAACGACCGGCAGGACGCTTCCCTGTATCCTACTGAATCGCCCCGCTTCTGGCGAGGGCTCGGCGCGGAGAAAGTGGCCCCGTGGCTATGCGACGGCTTCCGGTTCCGGCACCCGTCCTTCCCGCGCAGGCGGGAATCTAGGGCGTATGGTCCACCGTCTGGATTCCCGCCTGCGCGGGAAGGACGTGTTTTGCTGATGGCTGATCGCTGACAGCTGATCATACCTGCTACTTCATTACGCCGCCCCGCGCTGCGCGGGGGCACTCCCCAGCAGCGGAACGCCTTGCACGCGGTCGAGTTGCCAGATGAGGTCTTCCAGCTGAAACGGCCGCGCGACGACGGCCGCCGCGCCGCAGGCACGTGCTCGCTCACAGGTCGAGACGCGGGGAAAGTCGAGCAGCGCCACGACCGGCACGCCCGGCAGTTGACTGGCAAAGCGGCGCAGCACGGCCACTTCGCTCCGGCCCAGGTCGCCGCCGACCCACAGTGCCGCCGTCGCCCCGCGAATCGCCGCTGGCTGGTCGCTCCGCACCCATTCGGTGTGGTAGCCGCTCGACGCGCAGGCGGTCGAAAGACTTTCATAGGTCGCACGGTGCGGGGCGGAAATGACGACCAATCCCCGCCGGCGCGGCAGCGGTTGCGCGGCAGCGGCCAATAGTCGATCATCGTCGTTCGCCGTCGGCGGCAGGCCCCAGCTTGGACACTGGCCTTGCAAGAGTTTCGCCACCGCGCGGGCGGATTGGGGCAGCCAGTGATACCAGTTGACGCGAATCACCCCCGGCCAAGGGCGGCCGGTGCGGGTCTCGCCTTCGCACCACGGGCCGAGCAGCCCCACGACGCGCGCCAGCGGTGCGAGCCGGCGGAGCCGATCAACCTGAGCGGTCGAAAACTCGCCGGGCCGCGACTGGGCGAAGACGATCAGATCGGGGACAAAACCTCTTCCCGTCATCAGCTTGGCCGCCGCCTCCACCGTGACGACCGCCACGAGCCGCGTCAGTTCATGCAAAGCCGTGGCGGCGGGCTGAAACTCCTCACGATCAATCTGCCCGATCACGACGGCCGACAGCGCCCCGAGCGGCGCGGCATCGGCGCTCGGACCCGCGACCGTCGACCAGGCGGACGAAGCGGCCAGCGATGGCAGTTGGAAGTGTGAAGGGAGCAAAACAAGCTCGGCGTGCAAGAGAGTGATTGCCCGCGCGCGGAGAACCGGCGTGCGTCCACGACTCGCGGCCCCTTATACCGGCTTTTGCCCGGTGGGCCTAGCTGAGTTCCGCGTCGCTCGCCAAAAGTAGCTCCCGCGCCGCCTGGGCGTCGGGCGCACTGCGCAGGGCAGCCAGCAGTTCGGCGCTGCCCAGCAGCCGGCTCAGCCGTGCGAGCAGACGCAGATGCGTCGCGTCATCGGTCGAGCCGATAAGCAAGAATACGTCGGTCAGCACGCCCCGGCTACCACCAAATGGGATGCCCTGGCTCGTGATGCCCAGCGCCACAAACGGCTGCGCGAGCAAGCTCGGCAGCGGCCGACGGGGATGCAGCAGGGCCACGCCGCTATCGAGCGCGGTGGGGTGCATCGCCTCGCGCGCCTGAATCGCCTCGGCCATTTTCTGCGGGTCCCACAGCAGCCCCGCATCGGCGGCAAGTTCCGTCATCGCGCGGATCACGCTCCCCTGCGTGCGGGCTGCGAGCGGAACGGCAATGGCCTCCATCGGTAGCAGTTCGGCAAGCGAAGGCAACTCTGAGCCGGCCGGCGCGCTGCGCTCCAGCACGTTCTCCATCTGGACCAGTTCCGCTTCGTCGGAAAGGCCGATCCGCGCTTCGAGCCAGTGGTGAATCTCCGCACGCGAAAACCGCCAGTCCCCGCCGACGCGCCGCGCGGGCACCTTGCCACGCTCGGCGAGCCGCGTGATCTGGGCCGGCATCATGTGCAAATAGTCCGCCAACCCGGCTACATCAAAATCGTCTTCGGCCATGTCTGTCTCAATCGAGAAAAAGTACCGCCGCAGGCGGAGGTGCACCGACGGCATTGTACCCGCTCCGCCTCCAGTTCCGGCAGGGGTGGCAAGGCTGTTCCGACAGGGGTGGCGGGGGCGGACCGCGCAGCGGAAAGCCCCCGAATGCCCTGGTGGAGGTGGTTCGGCATGAAGACCTGCACCCACAAGCGCGAAGGGCAACCTCCGACGCGGGCCGAGTCCGAGGCTTCAGTAATCCACCGGCAGGTTTTTTGGCCTTCGCGTTTCTCGACGGGGCTTCCGCTCTTCGCGGTGCGCCCCCGCCACCCGTCGCTGATTGCTCCTGGGAAACCCGGCTTGACAGACTTTCAATTATCGCCAAAATTCGCCGCCAACGCTGCGGGCCGCTGGAGCGGCGCGGCGCCTCGCCCCAGAGCACGAAAGGATTTCGAGGCTCGCGGCGGCAGTCTATTTTGAGTATGGCATCGTTCCAAGTCGCCTGATCGACGCAGCAAGGCATGGAGGCCTCGCGCATGGTCAAGTCGCACGAACGGGCCTCGGGAGTCAGTCTGCGGGAGTTGTTTCCTCGCGCTGAGTTCCTGGGTGCTCCCGATATTCTAGTGCGGTCGTGTTGCAGCGACTCGCGGCGCATTCAGCCGGGCGATCTGTTCGTCGCTTTGCCCGGTGTGCAGGCCGACGGCCACGAATACGCGCGTGAAGCGGTGGCGCGTGGTGCGGCGGCGATGCTGGTCGAGCGCTTTGTGCCGGCTTCCGGCCTGCCGCAGTGCGTCGTGCCCGACGTGCGTGTGGCGTATGGAAGCATTTGCCAAGCCCTGGCGGGCTTCCCGAGCCGCCGGCTGCGAACCGTTGGCATCACGGGCACCAACGGCAAGACCACCACGACCTGCCTCACGCAAGGCATTCTCGCTCAAGCCGGCGCCCAGGTTGGCACGATCGGCACGCTGGGCATCTTTGACGGCTACGAGCTGCACAGTTCGCTGCACACGACTCCGCCGGCTGCGGTCTTGGCGCACTGGATGGAGGCGATGGTCGCGGCCGATTGCACGCATCTGGTGATGGAAGTGTCGAGCCACGCACTCAGTCAGCGGCGCGTAGCGGGGGTTGAGTTCGATGCCGTCTGCTTTACGAATATTCGCCGCGATCATCTCGACTTCCACGGCTCGCTGCTGAACTACCGCCGGGCGAAGTCGCGGCTGCTGGAACATCTGTCGAGCGATGGGGTCGTCGTCATTAATAATGACGAGCCAGAGGTGGTCGAGATCGGCACCGAGGTCTTTGGGCCGCTCATCACCGTCGGCATCAGCCGCGACGCCGATGTGACGGCTCAGGTTGTTGAGCGGCATGCGAGCGAGCAGGTCTTTCTGCTCACCGCCGGCGAGCAGACCGTGCCGGTCCGCACCGCCATGATCGGCGATCATCATATTTACAACTGCCTGGGTGCCGCGGCGCTCGGCATCGCTTGTGGCGTGGATCTGACCACGATCGCGCGCGGGCTGGAAAGCGTCGGGCATGTGCCGGGCCGATTGGAGCGAGTGGAGTGCGGCCAGTCGTTCAGCGTCTTTGTCGATTACGCCCATACGCCCGACGCCCTGGCCGCGGCACTGATGGCGCTGCGGCCGGTGACCGAGGGGCGTGTGATCTGTGTTTTTGGGGCCGGCGGCGAGCGCGATCCCCGCAAGCGGCCACTGATGGGGGCTGCCGTCGAGCGTAACGCCGATCTGGCGATCATCACCACCGACAACCCCCGCAGCGAAGCTCCGCAGGCCATCGCACGCGAGATTCTCGAAGGTTTCAACCGCCCTTCGCGCGTCGAGCAAATCCCCGACCGCGCGGCCGCGATACGCTGGGCCTTGAGCGAAGCGAAGCCGGGCGACAGCGTGCTGATCGCCGGTAAGGGGCACGAAGATTATCAGATCGTCGGCAGCCAGCGGTTCGTCTTCGACGACCGGCAGATTGCCCGCGATTTCCTCTATCAACTTGCCCCCGGCGATGTGCCGGTGTGGGCGCGGTCTTAGCGAATCAGGCGGAGTCGGTCTTATGTGCGACTACTCGATCGGAGAGCTTGCGGCGGCGGTCGAAGGGCGGCTCGCGCTCGGCACGATGCCGCCGTTGGCCGGCGAAGCCACGCCGGTTGGGCGTATCGTGAGCGACACGCGGTTGCTCGAACCGGGCGATGTGTTTTGGGGACTCGTGGGCCCGCAGTTCAATGGAGCCGACTTTGCCGACGAGGCCTTTGCCCGCGGCGCGGCCGGCGTGGTCGTGGCGGGCCGTCACATCGAGCCGTGGGCGGGACGCTGGAGCGTCGAAGTCGCCGACACCCGCTGGGCATTGTGGGGGCTGGCTGAACAGGTGCGCGACCGCTTCGCCGGCACGGTGATCGGCGTGACCGGCAGCGTCGGCAAGACCACCACCCGGCAGATGATCCACACCGTACTGCGCGAAAACCTCGTCGGCACCGCCAGTCCACGCAACTTCAATAACTATCTCGGCGTGCCGCTGACGATGCTCGGCTGGAGAAGTCAGGACGACTACGCGGTGGTCGAGTTGGGAGCCAGCGGCCCCGGCGAAATCGCCACGCTGGCGGAGCTCTCCCAGCCGCAGATCGGCGTCATCACCTGCATCGGCGAAGCCCATCTGGGCGGGTTCGGCAGCCAAGAGGCGATTGCCGAAGCGAAAAGCGAACTGCTCGCCGCGCTGCCGGAAGATGGACATGCGATCCTCGGCGATGATGCTTGGCTCCGCCGCGTCGCCGAGAAGTCGAACGCCAAAATCACCTGGGTCGGCTGCAGCGAAAACTGCGACCTCATCGCCCGCGACGTGTATAGCCACAACGGTCGATTGAGCTTTCGTGTTGAGCGGCAAAGTTTTCAGGTGCCGGTCTGGGGCAAGCATCATCTCACCGCCGCGCTGGCGGCGGTCGCCACGGCGCGGCTGATGGGCCTCTCGCTCGCCGATGCGGCCGATGCACTCGCCCGCTATGAGCCGGTTCCCCAGCGGTCGCGGGTGCTCGGCGCACGCGGCATGACGATCATCGACGACACCTACAACGCCAGCCCCACCGCCATGCGTGCGGCGCTCGAACTGTTGCAAGAGATTTCCGTGCCGGGGCGGCGGATCGTCGTCTGCGGCGACATGTGCGAACTCGGCCCCAGCGCCAACGCTTGGTATCGCCAAGTCGGCGAGCAAGCGGTGCGGCTCGGCCAGGCCGATCTGCTCATCGCCTGTGGCGAAAATGCACGCCAGGTCGTGCTCGGCGCACGCGATGCCGGCATGCGGCTGCACGAAGCCATCGCCTGCCGCACGCCGGCCGACGCCCTGCCGGTCTTGCAGCGCGAAGCGCGGACGGGCGATGCGGTGCTGTTCAAAGCAGCACGGGCGATGAAGCTGGAACAATTGCTCGAACGCTTTATGGCAGAGCCGGCTTGTTCGGCGGCCTAAGGAACACACAAAACGAACCATGCGAGGCTGAATCGCGAGCGTTTGGATTTGCGGGAATCCGAACTGCTACCCACCCTCCTGGGATGGAGCCTCCAGCTTGTTGCCTCGGCGATTACTGGGTCGATCGCCGCAACAAGTGCTTCCGCGATTCAGTCTAGGACTGACCGCCGGAGCGGCGCATGTTCGCCGCTCCGGCTGGTCAGGGAACAACGGCGCTGCGGCCGGCCAAGGTGCCAGCCGCGCGGCTTTTTCAGAGCGGACACGGATGCTTCTGTGGCTTCTGCAATCGAGCGGCGCAAGTAGCGGCGTTCTGCTGCGCGCGGCGCTCGCCGCCGGCGGAAGTCTTTTTCTGGGGCTGCTGCTGGGGCCGTGGATCATCGCCTGGCTGCGCGTCCGCTTCCGCGAGCCGAACTCCAGCCCGTCGGAACATCTGGCTCGCCTGCACGCGGCGAAGCAGGCGACGCCGACCATGGGCGGGCTGTTTCTGGTGGCGGGGATCGTGCTCGGCACCGCGCTCTTCGCCGATCTCGGCAATGGATACGTGCAGGTCGCACTCGTGCTCACCATGGGCCTCACGCTCGTCGGCGCGGTCGATGATCTCGCCAAGCTGCGCAGCGGCCGTCGCGGACTGGCGGCCCGAACGAAGCTGCTCGCGCAGCTCGCCGTTGCTACGGTCGCGGCAGTGCTCGTGTATCGGTTGCATCTCAATGTGCCGGGCGCGCTCGACTTGCGACTCCCTTTCGGCGCAAGCCCGCTCGCCTTGGGCAGTGCGTTTGTGCCGCTGGCGGTGCTGGTGATTGTGGGCGCGTCGAACGCGGTCAATCTCACCGACGGCCTCGATGGGCTGGCTGGCGGCTGCATGCTCTTTGCCACCGCCGGCATGGCGGCGCCGG
>CAYZVT010000121.1:0-11956 GCA_964481585.1 uncultured Pirellulales bacterium | reverse complement strand
GGCAGGTGCCACGCCTGCGGATCGATCTGCCCATGCTGCACGGCGATGCGGTACGAACGCACGGCCAAATCCGGCCGGTTCTGAGCCAGCATATAGCTGCCCATGCCACAGAGCAGTTGAGCGTCGAGCGGGTAAATTTCCAGCGCTTCGAGGCATGCAGCAAGCTGCTGTTCGCGTCCCTCGGGCAGGGTCTCCAGCGCCGTGAGCAGTCCGTAGTAGGCTTCGAGCATGGTCGTTGAGCCGCGATAAGCATGGTCGATCGCGCGGCGGAAGAATTCGGCCGCCTTGGCCGGCTTGTTCTGGGCCGCGAGCGACTCGCCGGCGGTGAGCAGCATTTCGGGCTGATCGCCGCGCTGTTCGAGTTCGAGCTTTGCCAGCCGCAGATTGCGCTCCGCCCGCGCCGCCTTCCACGCCGGATCCAGCTCCCGCTCGCCCCGTTCAATCGACCACGGCAAGCGCTGCACCTGCATGCCCGCCTGGGCAATCGCCGGCAGCAGGCTCTCGCGCACGCGGCCGGCAAAGATCATCTCGCTCCGCCGCGGCACGAGCCGCACGCGGGCCGCTTGCTCGCCAGCAAGCTGTCCCGGCTCGGCGGGGAGCGTTACATGAAGGAGGTAACCGACTTGCGGGTTCGCCTGCTGATCGACAAATTGACGCAGCTGCTGGGCGGCCTGCACGGAGAGCGTCTCGCCCGCGTCGAGCCACAGCACCCAGTCGCCCCTAGTCGCGGCAAAGCAGGCGTTGCGTGCGGCGGAGAAGTTGTTCCGCCACTGGTCGGCGCGCTCGGCGTCTTGGAGAACGGTCGCGCCGAATTGTTCGGCCAGTTGCGCCGTGGCGTCGGTCGAACCGGCGTCGAGGACCACGATCTGGTCGGCCAGCGGACGGACACTTTCGAGCGTCGCACGGAGCGTCTGCTCGGCGTTGCGTACCACGAGCGCCACCGAGAGCCGGCGGCGGTCGGCAGATTGAGCGGGCGACATCTCCCCTCCCTAGTCCGAGGATGCGACAAAGCATGAAGCCGCGCAGCGCCGCCCCCCACTTTTGCACGGCAAGAACAAATCGGCGCGGGAGTGTAGCGAGTTCGCCCGGAGCCTGAAAGGGCGGTTTGCCGGGGGTAGCGGTCAGGGGTCAGCTATTAGCCGTCAGCGATTAGCTATCAGCCGTCAGCAGCCAGCAAACCACGTCCTTCCCGCGCAGGCGGGAATCCAGACCTTTAGGTCTACCCTCTAGGTTCCCGCCTGCGCGGGAAGGACGAGCCGCGCATTACTGACGGCTGATAGCTAATTGCGGACGGCTGATAGCTAACAGCTAATAGCTGACCGCTAACTGCCGTCGGCAGCGGCGCTCTAGGTGTGATAGTCGGCGTTGATATGGACGTACTGAGCGGTGAGATCGCACGTCCAGAAGCGGGCCGTGGCCTGGCCTTCGGAAAACCGGAGCACGATGCTCGTGTCGCGGCTGGCGCGGATCGCTTGCGAAACCTCCTCGGCGTCGAACTTCACCGGCTGGCCCCGCTCGTAGAGCAAAAAGCCGTTGACGTGCAGCGTTACCCCTACCGGGTTGAATTTCACGCCCGCATAGCCGGCGGCCGAGACGATGCGGCCCCAGTTTGGATCGGCTCCGGCGATGGCGGTCTTAACGAGCGGGCTTTCGGCGATCGTTTTGGCGATCTCGTGGGCATCGCGGTCGGTTCGGCAGCCCTCCACGTCGATCGTGACAAGATGCGTCGCCCCTTCGCCGTCGTCGGCGATGGCCTTCGCCAGGTCGACGCAGACTTCCGTAAAGGCCTCGCTGAACTTCTGCAAATCCTCGCCCTGCAGCGGTGCTCCGCCGGCGGCGCCGTTAGCGAGAAAGAGCACCGTGTCATTGGTGCTCATGTGGCCATCGACGCTGACGCAGTTGAACGAGCGGTCGGTCGCCTGCTGCAAAAGCTGCTGGGCCGCCGCCACTTCGAGCGCCGCATCCGTGAGCAGGATGCCGAGCATCGTGGCCATCTTGGGGCCGATCATGCCCGAGCCTTTGGCCATGCCGACGATCTGGATCGTCTTGCCGCCGAGCATCAGCTCGCGTCCGGAGAGCTTGTGGACCAGATCGGTGGTCATCATGCCCCGCGCGGCCTGAATGAGCGAGGCTTCGTCGCTAGCCAGCCGCCCGGCGCAGTCACGCAGTCCCGCCGCGATCTTTTCCATCGGCAAATGCTCGCCAATGATGCCGGTCGAGAGAACCAGGGCCTGCGTCTCCTCGGCGTCGCAAGCCTCGGCCGCCAGACGCGCCATCTCCGCTGCATCGCGGTCTCCGCGCTGCCCCGTACAAGCATTCGCGCAGCCGGAGTTGAGGGCAATGACCCGGAAGCCCTCGCCCGGCGTGCGGCTGCGATCGAGAACCACCGGCGCGGCGCAGACCTCGTTCAGCGTGTAAACGCCCGCCGCGACCGCCGGGCGATCGCTGACGACGAGCGTCAGGTCTTCCTTTTTCGGATTGCGCTTCAGACCGCAGTGCAGACCGCCCAGCCGAAAACCCTGGGGAACACGAATTGCCATGGGGGTCGATTTCCTGTTGAAGTAAACGCCAAGGAAGAAGGGCGATCCGCCAGCGCTGCCAACGGGCGAGGACTTAGCGCAAGCCGGTCATCTCGTCGAAGCCGTACATCAGGTTGAAGTTCTGCACGGCCATGCCCGACGCCCCTTTGAGCAGATTATCGAGGCAACTGATCGTCATCACGCGGCCCCGCACGACGCGAGCGGTGAGGTCGCAGAAATTCGTGTGCGCCGTGTCCTTCG
This sequence comes from uncultured Pirellulales bacterium, assembly GCA_964481585.1. Classification (GTDB taxonomy): domain Bacteria; phylum Planctomycetota; class Planctomycetia; order Pirellulales; family CAYZVT01; genus CAYZVT01. The sequence continues at coordinate 9,176 of CAYZVT010000121.1, read as the reverse complement.
TCGCCGGCAGATAATCAACCACGCGCACGCACGGCTGACCCGCGTAGAACTCGCGCAGGGCGGCGAGCAGTTGTTCCTCGGTAACCTGCCCGACAGGCCGGGAATAAGTCGTCGTGAGGATGCCACGGTCCATCGGAATCAGGTGCGGCGTGAAGATCACGCTCGCCGGCTGACCGCCAAACGCCGAGAGTGTCTGGTCGATCTCGGGCGTGTGCCGGTGCTGGCCCACGTTGTAGGCGGCAACCGACTCGTTGCACTCGGGAAAATGCGTGCCGAGTTTTGGCGTCCGCCCCGCGCCGGAGACGCCGCTTTTAGCATCGACAATAATGTCGGTCGGCTCGATCAGCTTGGCCCGCAGCAGCGGCGCGAGCGGCAGATTGGCCGAAGTCGGATAGCAACCGGGATTCGCGATCAACTGCGCCTCGGGAATCCGGTCGCGGTACAGTTCCGGCAGTCCGTACACCGCCTGCTCCAAACGCTGCGGCGCGTGGTGCTCCTGGCCGTACCACTGCGCAAAAACGGACGGGTCGCGGAGCCGAAAGTCGGCGCTGAAGTCGATCACCCGGCAGCCGGCGTCCAGAAGCTGTATGACCGCTGCGGCACTCGCGCCGTGCGGCAGACAGCTAAAGACGCACTCGGCCCGCTCGGCGACCTGAGCCGGACTCAGATCCTCCAGCGGCAAGTCGATCCGCCCGGCGAGTTGCCGGTGCGTCGAGGCGACCGGCGGCTTGCCCTCCTGACGGCTGGTGAGGGCGACGATCTCGGCTTGCGGATGGCGCAGCAGCAACTTCATCAGTTCCAGCGCCGTATAGCCGGTTGCTCCCAAGATCCCTACGCGCACCATCGCTCACCCTTCCGCGTCGCCAAAAGCCGGTCCCCTGGGCTAGCCTACCCAGCCCAGCAAGAAATCCGGATTATAAGGAGAGACCGCGCGACTCGCCAGGGGAACCCCAGAGCGGGGCAGGCCTCTGAGCACAACACAAAAAAAGCCTCGGCAACCGTCGGGCTGCCGAGGCTCGTACCTTGGGTCGACTAAGTGAGAAACGCGCTACTCCACGTCCGTGCAGCAGCTCTTCACGTCGTCGCAGCAGGGCTTGCCGGCTTGGCAGCACGCGGCGGGCTTGTCACAGCACGCGGCGTTCTCGGCACAGCACTTCATCCCCTTCTCGCAGCAGCCCGGCTTCGCCTCCGCCGTGCAGCAAGCCCGGCCGGCTTCGCAGCAGGCCATTTTCGCAGCGCAGCAGTCCTTCGCGTTCGCCTTGGCGAGCTTCACGAGTTGGGCCGATGCGGTCTTATCCGCCGTAGCGGGCTTGTCACAGCACGCGGCGTTCTCGGCACAGCACTTTTCGGCCTTCTCGCAGCAGGCTGGCTTTGCCTCGGCCTTGCAGCAAGCCCGGCCCGCTTCGCAGCAGGCCATGTTCTTGGCACAGCAGTCCTTGGCGTTCGCCTTGGTAAGCTTGACCGGCTGGGGCAAAGCGGTTGCCTCCGCCGCAACCGAGACTTGCGAACAACAGCTCGCTTTTTGGGACGCAGCCGGGGTTTCAACGCTACCGGCCGTGGCGACGAGCATCAAAACGGCGACGCTCGCCGCGGCAATCGAATGAGTAAACATGGATTCACTCCAAAGGGAAAATGAGCTAAAAGAAGATTTCGCACCCGCCGAAGGGCGGATCACAAAAATCCCGCGCTGAGAGCAGCGCAAGAAACTCTCACCGGCTCATTAACAGCGCAGCACGCACTTTAGCAGATGCAGGCGCGGCCCTGGAGGAAGAAGCATCGCTTGCAGTTCGGCCGCGATCGAAGCGGAAAACTGCGGAAGCTCCGGCGGCGAAAAAAGAGACGCCACGAGTGGCGCTAGGTCCAAGCCATGCGAGCCAGGAGCCGGGGCGGCGTCCACCTGACATTTTCCGTCGCAGTGACTGTCTTGCTGCGGATTGCCGCTGGCCGGCCCCTTCTCCGCAACACAATGCGGACAAGCCGCCTTCGGCTGGGCCGCCTCCGCCTCAACTGGCGCGGTGCAACACCATCGCGGCGGGAGCACCAGCACCAGCGTCGCGGCAAGAACCAGAAGATGAGGCACCCAGCGGCTCATACCTCGATTCTACGAACGCTGCCGGAAACAGTTCAACAGGTCTTTCTCAAAATGCGGCGGTCTACGTCGGGTGCCGCAGACCAGTTCCCCGGCCATTGGACGCCGCGCCGGATCGGTTTTCATAGCACGCCATGCTGCAAACCACCAGTTTTTGCCTTGGAATTGCCGCCAACTCACCCTCATTTTGCCCCCAAACATTTATCTTTACCCAAACTCTACAAGCCTGTATCCTGGTAGCTTCTGCGGCAGTCCGAATGGGAGGTTTCCGGAACGACCTCCCCGGAGGATGTAGAGCTTCAGCATCCATGACGTACCTCTCCCTGCTTCCTGGCGACCGATCGCGTTGACCTCTGCGATCTGTCGCGCCGCTTCATCGCTAGTCTTAGCACGCTTGAAGGGCGGTAGCCGGTACAGGTATGGATTACTCTTGCGCCAACGACTGGAAGCAGGCGGAGCTTTGCCCGCAAATCCCGGCGGCGTTTCCTCCACGGGTGCGCCCGCTGCGCAGCATCAGCCCCGAGCGGCTCCAGGTGCGGATCGGCACGCGGCGTAGCGAACTGCTGGCCGCTTATCAACTGGTCTACCGCTCTTACCTGGCGCGCGGGTATGTTGCGCCGCATCCGAGCCAGATCGTTTACCGCATCGTTCACGGCCTTCCCTCTAGTCGGACCGTGGTGGCGGTCAATCCCGCCGAGCAACTGCTCGGCACCGTGACGATCGTGGGCGACAATGCGCTGGGGATTCCGATGGAATCGGCCTTCAGTCCCGAGATCGCCCTGCTGCGCAGCGAGGGGCGCCGTGTCGCGGAGATTTCCGCGCTGGCGATTCAGATCCCTCGTGGCAACAGTTCAACCGAGGTGCTGTTTGGGCTGATCCGCTTTGCGGTGCAGTATTCGTGTTGGCGTGGCTTTCACGACATGCTGTTTTCGGTCCACCCGCGCCATCGGCGTTTCTATGAGCGGCTCTTTCAGGCTTCGCCGCTCGGCAGTTGCCGGCCGCATCAGAGCGTGCGCGGCAATCCGGCACTCGCCTATCGAGTCGATCTGGAGCGGATCGACCGCCTACCGGTTTACCGCCAGTACTTTGCCGAAGCCATTGCGGCCGAGCAATTCCTACAGCCGCCGATGCATCCGGAAGACCACCGCTATTTCAGTTTGCTTAGCGAACAGTGCCCGCTCGTGGAGTTCGGCTCTCGCGTACGACAGCCGCGTTTGGCTGGCTAAAGCTCTCGTCGATCCTCGCTCCCCGTTACCAGTTCCATGTGGTCCCTCGCCCTCAAAACCTTGGCTGCCGATCGCGGCAAGCTCCTCACGGCGCTGGTGGGCGTGGTGTTTTCGATCGTGCTGGTGAATGTGCAGGGCGGTCTGTTTCTCGGTTTGATCCGCAAGGCGAGTCTGCTGGTCGACCACGGCGGAGCGGATATTTGGGTCGGCCATAAGGAAATGAGCAACGTCGATTTTCCCAAAGACGTGCCGCGCCGCTGGGTGAATCGCATCCGTGCCCTGCCGGGCGTGCGACGGGCCGAGCCGTATCTGGTCGGCCATAGCACGATGACGCTGCCCAACGGCGGCTTCGAACCGGTGCTGCTTGTTGGCTGCGAGCGCTCGGCGCTACTCGGGAACGCCTGGAGCATGCAGCAAGGCACCCCGGCTGACATTCTCAAGGCCGATGGCATCATCGTGGATGCCTGTGACGCGGAGAAACTTGGCCATCCCCAGGTGGGCGAGCTGCGCGAAATCGGCGGCCGCCGCGCCCGCATCGTCGCCCAGAGCTACGGCATTCTCGGCTTCCTTGTTACCCCCTACGTTTTCACGACCTTTCCCTTGGCCTGCGATTACCTGCGCAAAAGCCCCGACTACTGTTCCTACTTTCTCGTGCAAACCGAACCCGGCCAAGACGCGGCCGCGCTCTGCGCCGCGATCAAAACGCGGCTTCCCGATGTCGAAGCCTACACCCGTCAGCAGTACAGCCAGATGTCGATCGACTACTGGATGAAGCGCACCGGGCTGGGAATCAGTTTCGGTGCCGCCACGATGCTCGGGCTGCTGGTCGGCTTGGTGATTGTAGCGCAAACGCTCTACGCGTCGGTGCTCGATCGGATCGAGGAGTTCGGCACGCTCAAAGCAATCGGCGCCCGCGAGTGGCAAATCTACAGCATCCTCTTTGCCCAAGCGATTGTGATGGCCACGGCCGGCTCGGTTGTGGGACTGCTGCTCGTCCAGTTCATCCAAGCCTATTTCAGCACCCCCCGCGCCGTGATTCTGGTGCCGTGGTGGGTTTCGCTCGGAAGTTCGGCCACCGTGTATGTCATCTGTCTCGTCTCCTCGCTGCTGCCGTATCTGCGTATCCGCAAGATCGACCCAGCGATGGTGCTCCAAGGTTAGGCGAGATTTTGATGGCCTCAGCGCAGCCCCCCGTCGTCCTTCGCGATTTGCACAAGAGCTACCGTCGTGGCTCGTGTGAAGCGCCCGTGCTGCGCGGGGTCAGCCTCAGCGTCGAGCACGGCGAGTGTGTCTTTCTGGCCGGCCCCTCCGGCAGTGGCAAGACCACGCTGCTTTCGATCCTCGGCTGCATCCTCTCGGCAGACCAAGGGCTGGTGCAAATCCTGGGACACGATCTAAACCGACTCAATACCGCCCACCGCGCGGCGCTGCGACGGCATGAGATTGGCTTTCTGTTTCAGCGGTTTCACCTCATTCGCGGCCTTTCCGCAAGTGAAAACGTGGCGGTGCCGCTCACGCTCACCGGCATCCGCCCCGCTGTCGCTCGCGCCCGCGCTGCCGAACTGCTCGACGCGGTAGGACTAAGCGAGCACCTCCGCAGCGATCCACGGCAGATGAGCGTCGGCCAATGCCAGCGGGTCGCCCTCGCCCGCGCACTTGCAGGTGATCCGCAATTGATTCTTGCCGATGAGCCGACCGCTTCGCTCGACGCCCAAAACGGCGAAGCAATCGTGCAGCTTTTGCGCCGGCTCGTGAGCGAACAAGGCAAGACGGCCGTGGTGGTCACGCACGACCAGCGCATCTTTGACTACGCCGATCGGATTCTTCATCTGGAAAATGGGACGGTGATCGCGGAGCACGCCCCGTCCCGTCCGCAGCATCGTCCTCCTGCAAGACCGGGCAACACGCTGGTTCGCTCGGCATCGAACTGAGACTACGCATGCTAAAATTTCTTGCCCTCATCATGAGCATCGCCGCCGTCGTCGGCTTGGGAATGATGATCGACGAGCAGTCACGTCACGTTCTCGGTCCGACCGCGCCACTCACCGCCCCAGCCACGCCCGTGGCGCAGCACACGGCGCAAGGGCCGGTGATCTACGCGCCGGGGCGGATCGAGGGGGCGACTCCCGAAATCCAACTGCGTCCGCAAACGTCAGGCCCGGTGGTAGCTCTGGCGGTGCGCGAAGGCCAATGGGTCGAAGAAGGTCAGCTCTTGCTTCGGCTGGACAGCACGACGCACCATCATCAAGTCGCACTCGCCGCGGCAGAGCTTCACTTGGCCGAGGCCCAACTGGAACGGCTCGTCAACGGCGCGCACGAACAGGACCGTCGCCAGGCGGCCGCGCTGCTTCATGCCAAAGAAGTCGAGCTTCAACAGGCACGGCTAAACTTGGCGCGCACGACGCAGCTTCGCCAAGCCGACGCCGTGACGCAGCAGCGGGCCGACGAGGAAAAGTCGCTCGTCGAATCACTCACCGCCGAGGTAGAAGCAGCTTACGCGCAGCTCCGGCTGCTCGAATCCCCGGCACGCCCGGACGAGGTTCGTATCTCGCAGGCCCGTATCTCGGCGGCCAAAGCACAGCTCGACTTGGCGAAAGCCGAACTGGAAAAGACGCAACTGCGCGCTCCCTGCCGTGGACAGATCTTGCAGCTCAACGTCGAGCAGGGCGAATGGGCAAGCCCGACCAGCGAGGAGCCGACCCTGATTCTCGCCGATACGAGCCGCTATCAAGTGCGGGCGTTCGTCGAAGAACTGGACGCTCCCGCCGTGCGGGCGGGAATGATGGCGACCATCGTGGCCGACGGGCTGGCCGACCAAACCTTTCGCGGCCGCGTCGTGCGACTCAGCCCGCGCATGGGGCCGAAGCAGCTCTGGAGCGATCGCCCCTCGGAGCGCTACGACACCAAAACCCGCGAAGTCTGGGTCGAGATCGAAGGCGCTGGGCAACTCGTCGTGGGACTGCGCGTGGACGTGATCATCGCTCTCAACTCGCCGCCGCCCACCTCCCAAGAAGCGGCCAGCTTGGCCGCCGCTCCAAAACCGATTGCGACTCCGGCCCGGGAGAACTGATGGAACTTAGCGCACGCGCCTTCACTGGCAGCACGTCCGAGGCGGACTGGAACTACGACCGCGCGTTTGCGCGCCATCGCGGCCTGCTGAGCGAGGCGGATCAAGCGCGGCTGCGCAACGCCCGTGTCGCGATCGTGGGACTTGGAGGCGTGGGAGGAATCCACCTCGCAACGCTCGCGCGGCTCGGCGTCGGCAGTTTTCATATTGCCGATCCCGACGCCTTCGAGGTCGCGAATTTCAATCGCCAGTTCGGCGCGACCATTCGCACGCTCGGCCGTGGCAAGGCCGAAGTGATGGCCGAAGAGGCACGGCAGATCAACCCGGACGTCCAGCTTCGCGTCTTTCCCGAAGCGATCTCAGCACGCAACGCTGACGAACTGCTAGACGGGGTGGAGGTGCTGATTGACGGGATCGACTTTTTTAACATCGGCACGCGGCGGATGCTCTTTTCGCGCGCTCGCGAGCGCGGCATTTGGTCGGTCACGGCCGGCCCGATCGGCTTTAGCACGGCCTGGCTCTCCTTTAGCCCGTCCGGCATGAGTTTTGACGAATACTTCGATCTGCACGACGACATGGACGCGCTGGAGCAGGTAATCGCCTTCGCCGTCGGTCTTGCGCCGCGTGCGACTCATCTCAACTATCTCGATCTGAATCAGGTCGAGCCGACAGCCCAGACCGGCCCCTCGGCGGCGCTCGCTTGCCATTTGGCGAGCGGCGTGGCGGCGAGCGAGGTGCTTAAGATTCTCCTTCGCCGCGAGCCGCTCCGGCCGGCTCCCTACTACGCTCAGTTCGACGCCTACCGCTATCTGCTCCGCCGGGGCCGGCTCTCTCGCGGCAACCGGCACCCCTGGCAGCGGCTGAAGCGGTGGTATCTGTACCGACGATTCCGCGATGCCGCGACGCCTGCCGCGCCGCAGATTTTTCAGGAAGTGTGATGGCTCCCCGCGCCCCGCAGCACCGGGCATCGCCGAGTGATACGAGCGGGTCTCGCCGGTCGTACGCTGCCGGTTCCCTTACTCCGCCCGTAGGCGTAACCGCCACCCAGTTGCGAGCGATGCTTGAGCTAGCTCGCTGGGCGCCGTCGGGCGACAACTGCCAGCCGTGGCGCGTGCGCCTCTCGCCCGACCGCCGCGCGCTCGACGTGATCCTTGATCCGCACGCCGAGCGGGCGTTTTTGGATGTTCAAGGCGAAGCGACACAACTGGCGCTGGGAGCGTTCGTGGAAAGCCTAATGTTGGCGGCCGCGCGGCAGCGGCTCGGCAGCGAACTTCTACCGGCCCCGGAGCTTTCTACGGTTGCCGCGCGGCTCGCCTTCGCTCCCGCGCCGGACGGAGTGATTGACCCGCTGGCGGAGTTTTTGGAAGCGCGCGTCTCGAACCGTCGGCTTTACACCGCGAGTCCCTGTAGCGCGACGGAACTGGCACCGCTGCATGAGGCCATCACCGGCATCGACGGCACGAACGTCTGCTTCTTTACCGAATCGCGCGCGCTGCGCACGGTTGCCGACGCGGTTGCACTGGCCGACGGCGTCCGCATGCGGCATCGCCTATGCCACGACGAGTTTCACCAAAAGGTCCGCTGGACGGAGCAACAAGCCAGGCGCGAGCCGACGGGCTTTACGGTACGCACGTTTGAAGTGCGGCCGCACGAAGCGCTGCTGCTGCGGCTCACGCGCCGCTACCGCGTGCTGCGGTGGGTCGATCGGCTGACCGGCATGAGCCGCGTGGCGGCACGGGTCGCGCGAAGGCAAGTGCTCGCTAGCGGCGCGGTGGGCATGCTCACCGTTGCCGGTCGCGATCCGCAGCAGTTGCTTCACGCCGGCCGCGCGCTGCAGCGCGTGTGGCTCGCGGCGACCCAGGCGGGATTGGCCTTCCAGGTCTTGGCCGTCGCTCCACTGCTGCTGCGGCGCTGCCAGCTTGGCGGCGAGGGACTCCGTGCCGACGAGCAGAAGGTCATCGGCCATCTGCGCGCCAAACTCGCTGCGCTCCCCCAGGCTCCGCCGCCGGAGTCGGTCGCGGTGATGCTGCGCGTCGGCCGCGCGCCGGCTCCGACGGCGCGAACGCGGCGATTGCCGGCCGAGGCACTCGTCACGACCGACTCCGATTCGCCTGCGGGAGTGGACGATGGCCCATCTGTTTGAGTTCATGGACCAGCCGTGGCTGCCCGGGTCGCTGCGGCTGACGCTCCGCGAGATTTTAGAGTGCGGCAATGCCGCGCCGTTTCGCGATTACTACCGCTGGGCAGCGCAGGAAGTGCTGCGTGCGGCGCGCGATGGCGGTTATCGCAGGGTCGTCGAACTCGGAGCCGGCACCGCTCCGCTTACGCGGCACCTGGCGGCCGAGGCCGGCGCGCGGGGGCTGACGCTCATACCCTGCGACGCCAATCCTGACCGGGCTGCCTATCGTCAGCTTGCGGAGCAGTACCCCGAGACGGTTTCGCCGCTCTATGAGCCGGTCGACTTTTCGCAGCCACGCCCTTGGGGCCGCGATACGCTGCTGGTGCTCTCGGCGACGTTGCATCACATCCCAAGCCAGGAGCGGCCGCAAGTGCTGCAAACGCTCACCCAGCAGAGCGGCGGGGTGCTACTCTTTGAGCCGCTACGGAAGAATGCCGCGTCGATGCTTTTTGTGCTCGGGTCCGTGGTGCCGGCGCTTTTGCTGCCGCTGTGGTATCTGCATCGTCCGGGCCGTCTGCGCCGTCTTCTTTACTGCTGGCTGCTCCCGGTCGCCCCGCTGATGTTCTGCTGGGACGGCTGGGCGTCCTGCTTGAGGATGTGGAAACAACTTGATTG
>CAYZVT010000120.1:0-11978 GCA_964481585.1 uncultured Pirellulales bacterium | reverse complement strand
GGGATTGGGAGGTGCAATCAGGACATAGGTGGCGCTTCTGGTTCAGGATATGGGTGGCGCTGGGCTGCCGCTTCCGCGTGAAGAACGTGCCTGCGTGTTGCTGACGGCTGATTGCTAGATTCCCGCCTGCTCGGGAATGACGTGCGTTTTCTAAACTGCTAGCTGCTGATCGCTGATCGGCGACTGGCGATGGCACGGGAGTTGCTTTGAACACATGGTTCGAGGGCCGATCTTAAAGCCGCGAAAGTTCGTTGCGATGACCTCTTCACGTGTCCATGACCCGCACGCGCCGGCGGACGAAGCGCCCCAGCCGCAGCAAGCGCTGGAACGGGTTCGCGCGCAGCTAGAGCGCCCCGCGCCCTCGGAGAGAGCCGCCGTGGCCGAGCTTGACGCGCTGGCGACCGAACTTGACCGCTATTTTCAGGCCAAGGACCAGGAGGAACAGTCGTTGCGGGCCGCCCTTCCCTTTACCGCCGAACAGGTGACGTATCGGGGCGAGAGCTGGCTGCATCGGCAGTACCATCTGCTCCAGCAGCTTGCGGCGCTGCGGTCGCGCGTTGCCGCAGGCGCGCCAACGGGGAACGCGGCTTGGTGGGATCAGCGGCTCGCGGAACTGGCGGCGCTGCAGGCCGAGCTAACGCAGTACGAGGCGAAGATCAACGCCGCGGCGCCGCCTCCCGCGCCAGATACGCCGTAGGGCACAACCGCTTTCCGCTTGGTGAAAGGAGTATTTCGATGGCCGGATTTTTGAGCAGAAGGCAGCCCCGCGACCTGGGCCGCGCGTCGCGCGACATCATGCAGCGCCTGCAAGACGAGATGGACGACATGCTGACCCGCTTCTTCGGTGAGGGACGCGGCCTCCAAGGCGAATCGTTGCCGATGGTCGACGTTTCCGAAACCGCCGGTGAGATCGAAGTCCGCATGGATGCGCCGGGCGTGAAGCCCGAGGACATCGACATCCAGCTTGAGGGCAACCTGCTTACGATCAGCGGTGTCCGCCGTGAGGAAAAAGAAGAATCGGGCCGCACCTGGCATCGCGTCGAGCGTTCGATGGGCAGTTTCTCCCGCACCGTCACGCTCCCGTGCAGCGTACGCGAAGAACAAGTGCAGGCCAACTACCGCGACGGCATCCTCGCGATCACCATGCCCAAGCCGGAAGAAGCCCATCGCCGCAAAATCGAAGTCAAAATAGACGAGCCGCAAAGCGGCGCAACGGACCAGCCGGGCGCGCTAGGCTCCTAGCGTCCAAGCGCGCCGCCTTAAAGCTTACTCGGCGGTATGAAAAAACCGCTCGTCCAGTTCGCGATTGCCTTGGCGGATGTAGAACTCGAGCAGCTCGACGCGGAGATCGCGGGGCGTGATTTGGCCGCTCGTCACGCGCTGGTAAAGATCGGCGTGGCGCTGGCGGTAGGCGGTGACGGCGGCGAGGTTCTCGTCCGCAACGCCCTGTTTAGCCAACTTCTCGACCGATCCGGCCAGCAGGGCTTGCCGCGCGTAGACAAACTCGCCGCTTGCGCGGTGGGCGATCTCATCGAGCGCTTCGACCACTGCCGCCGTCCGCGCCGCCGACACCAGATCGGTTTCCTGGTTCACGCCCGCCGCTTCCGCCAGCGCGCGGGCCAGCAACGGGTTCGTTTTGCCCGCCTCGGCGAGTTTGAGGCGGATCGTTTGGAACAGGTCGGGCGACGGCGTGAGCGTGCGGTCGATCAGCGACTCGGCAAAGTGGTTAAAGACCGCCTCCTCCGCCTCGCGCGTCGGATCGTACATCGACTGCCGGCGGCCGACGATTTGCAAGCGCGGCGAGAAGAGCGCGCCGGTGGGCGAAATAAACTTGTCGCCGAAGGTCAGCCCCAGCTGCGCGAGATTCTCCTCGGTTTTGCCACCGGCGGGAAACTCGGGGATCGGAAAAAACTCCTCCCGCGGCGCGGTCGTCTCCTGCGCGCAGAGCAGCAATAGCCCGGCGCAGTAAGTATGAATCTTTTGCCCGGCAAGCGGCGTGCCCTTGAGCTTTTCCACCCGCTCGGTGCGGAAGTTCAAGTCGAACTGCGTCGGACAGCCGATCACCGAACGGGCGACCTCGGCCATCTTCGCACGGACCGCCGGATCCTCGTGGCGCAGCACCACGTAATGCAGCGTGCGGAGCACGAACGTATCGAAGTTCGTGACGTTCATCTCGCTGCCGCGTTCGGGCAAATCGACGAGCACCATGCGGCGGATGCCATCGCTGCCCATCTCGCTCGTCACCACGCCGACGTGCGTGAATAAGCCGGGAGCCAGATCGGTGAACAAATTGTACGGCGAAGGGTTGCGCATCAGCAGCCAATCGCCCGGCTCGACCGTAAAGTTGCCGACGCGCAAGCGCTCGTCGGTCACGCCGCGCTCGGCGCGGGTGGCGAGCCAACTCAGTAGCGCGGCACGCTGCTGTTGCCGGTCGCCGCTTAACTGCCGGGCGTCGACCGCTTGCACCAGACGGTGCAGCTCGCGGGCAGTAATTGGCGGCGTGGGGAGCGTCGGATCTCGCCCAGGACGCGGCGCTTGCGGCAAGCCGATTTGGCGAATCGTCTCCGCCGCCGCGATCTTCAGTTCCGCAGGAGTGCCCGGCGTTTGGAGAAACGCCACGACGGCGGGCAGCGCTTCGGTCTCGCCCGTCGTGGCCACGAGCTGCAAAATTTTGAGCTTCGTGGCGGTGGGCGAGTAGCGGCTGCGGCGGCGCTGCGGGGCGTCGGCGAGTTCGCTCAGCCCGGCCGTGACGACAATCGCACCGATCGCGCTGCGGCGCTGGAGCAGCACCTCGACAAACTGATCAAAATACTCCGGTTCGGCGAGAAGCTGGTTGCTCACGCCGCCCAACGCGTCGTAGAGCATGTAACGCAAGCGGCCCGACAGGTCGATGAGCACCGAGGTTGTGCGCAGATAGTTCCGCAGCCGCTCGCGGCGCGCCTCGCCCGGCTCCATTGCGGCGAAGTCGCCGCGCAGCGCGAGCGTGCGTTCGAGCAGGGCGTCGACGTACTGCTTGATCGCCAGCAGGTAATCGACCTGCCGCAATCCGGCGCTGTGGCCGTTGATGTTGTGAAAGAGGATAAGTTCGGCGAACCAATCGTCGATTTCCGGCGCAAGCTGTTCAAGCTGTGCGACGCGCTCGGCCGTCACCTCAGCCGCCGAGCGTGGGACGGCGGCATGCAGTCGCGGCAGCGGATCTTGAGCCGCCTGGGCCGATGTGGAAAGACCGAGCAGCAACGCGGACGCAGCGAACAAGGTACGCAGGAGCGAGTGAACCATGAGCAGCGGAAACGCAAGCGGCGGGAGGAGGAGCGTCCTGGCTTGAAGGCGATGCGATCCGTCTGGTTCCGTTATAGTTCAAGCCGGCGGGATTTGCCAATTTCGGCCATGCTACGCATTTTTGCTGACGGCTCATAGCTGCCCGCTGGCCGGGGGCTGTCGCGGTGCGCCCCCGCCACTCCGGCGCGTGACCTGCCGGGCGTTACGTGAGGTAGGAGAGGATCATCAGCACCACCAGCACGACGGCCATGAAGGCGACGATCCAGCCCGCGAAACGTAGGGCGTGTTGGAGGATCGGCAGCAGATACTCGTGCCGCGTGCCGGCATAGACCAGGCTGACGGCGACAATCAGCGGCAGCGCGTACCAAAGTTGATTGATGCCGGCGGCTAGCACAACGAGTTCGCTCACGCTGCTTCTCTCCCCTTCTCTCGTGCGGCGGTACGTCAGGACTTTTTGGGCTGGTCGCTCTCGTCGTCTTCCTCGTCGGAAGCGATCAGCAGCGGGCCGCTCGCCGCGTCGTAGATCGCCAGCACATTGAGCAAACCGGCGATCATCGTGTAGACCGTGCCAAGCTCAAAATAGCCGTGCAGCCGCTCCTGCCAGGCGCTCAGTTCATCGTAGCGGTTAATCACGTAGGGGACGTTTGGGCCTTGGGTAATCGCGCCATGCTCGGCCGCCCACGGGTCGCGTGGAATCGGCTGGCCGACGAGTCGAGGCGGCGCCATCCATCCGCCCCAGAGCGGCGGCTTGGGAGGATTGCCATGCATCCGCATCGATTGGATCAAGGCCGGCAAGGCCGGCAGTCCGACGCCGATTTGGCAGAGGTACGGGAGCCGGCGGTCTTCGGCTCGCAGCGAGGCGTAGACGACCCGCCCCTGGCCGAGATACATCCCGAAGAAATAGATCCCCAGGATGCAGACCATAAAGAGGATGCCTTTGCCGTACCGCCCCTGGTACAGATGTCCGGCACCAGGGATCAGCCAAGCCAGCACGCCCGCCAAGCGCGGATCGCGCAGGTCAACCACGAGCGGTTCGGCCGCTTGCGGGGCAGGAGTCGTCGTGGCAGCCGAGTCGCCGGTCACGCGGGACACGCCTCTGTTAGTCAGGGGAAGGAAACGCGAGCACCTCATTCTAGTGCTCTCCCGGACAAAAGCCCAGAGCGCCTCTCCCCGTCGCGCTAGCGGGGCGAAGCGGGCGGTTTTGCTGGGAGGCGAGGCTGCTCAGGCCGGTTGTGACGGTGATAGCTGGCTTGCCGGCAGCGCCAGGGCTTCACGACGACCGGCGGCGGCCGAGCGAGCTAGAGTTGAGTAGGAAGTACGCGCGTGTTCCCTGCTCCGGTGTGTGCCTCGGCCGATGTTGCGAATTCTCTCGACCACTGCCGTGCTCGTCTGGCTCGGTCTGCTCGGCACCTGCGCCGCAGCCTCTGAGGCGCTGATTGCCGCGACACTCACGGCCAGCCGGGTCGCCGAGCAGCCGGCGCTTGTTTTGTCGGCGGAGCAACCGGCCGTGTCGCGCTCGACCGATCCGGTGATCTCCCAAGCCCAGCAGCGCTGGCGGGAGACGCTGCGTCGGCTCCCGAACGAGTTGCGGCGGCAAAAATCGCCCCGTAACCGCGCGGCGGCGCTGCTCGACTGGATGCACGGCGCGCTGCTCGTCGGCGGTTACCGCGAAGATGGCACGCGGCTCGACGGTCTGCTGATCGACGGAGTTTATAACTGCGTCAGCTCGTCGATCGTCTACCACGCGCTGGCGCGCGAGGTGGGGCTGCAAACGCAAATCATCCAGGTGCCGGGGCATGTGTACGTCGAGGTCCTCGCACCGGGCGGCACGATTCCCGTCGAAACCACCTCGCCCCGCCTACCGAGCCAAGACGAGCGGCGCGAGTCGGCCGAGCGGCGCGTGCTGCGCGAGGCTGAGATCGTGGCGCTGGTCTACTACAACCGGGGCGTCGAGCTTTTCCAGCAGCAGAACTACGCCCTCTCCGCGACCGCCAACGTGGCCGCCTTGCAGCTTGATCCGCAGTGCGAGCGAGCACGCGCGAATCTGGCGGCGGCGGCCAACAACTGGGCGGTGGTCTTGCACCAGGCCGGACGCGAGCAGGAAGCGCGGGGCCTCGTTCACTTCTGCCGCAGCCTGGAAGCGGCGGATGCGAAGTGAAGGCGGAGGGCGAAGTGAAGGCGGAGGGCGGAGGGCGGATATACTGGCGTCCAACCTGACGCTTATAGCCTACAGCTTGCCGCTAACAGCTTGTAGCTCGCAGCTTGCAGCCCTGACCGCCATTTGACGCGGCCCATTTTGCGACCTAGCTTTTCAGTACGGCCGTCCTTGCGGCGGTTGCTTATCGACTGGACAAGTCTGTTCTTCCAGCCGTTCCGGCTGACAGCCTCCGTAGCACTATAAAGCGCGGCCGGCTGCGACGATTCCACCAATTTTCCATTTTCCGCTACGGGTGCTCTGCGCATCGAGAGGCGAAACGCCCTCGCTCGCCACCTGCGCACCGACCACCAAAAACCCGGCCGATGCCGCGCAAGGGGCGGCTTCGCCACGAGAGAAGGACGACCGACGCGATGGAAACTCTGACTGTCCCCGCCGCCCACGTCGCGCCGGTCGCGGTTCTGCCGCCGAGCGAAGATCAGGTGAAGTTGCAAGTGCGGCAACTGATCGCGCGGCTTTTCCCGTCGGGGCTGACCTGCGAACGGCGCAATAGCGGTCGCTACCCGTTTCCCTTCTTGGTCCGGCTCACCCCGGTCGACGAGCGCACCGGGCAGCCAACCGCCGAGCCGATGGTCGTGGTCGGCAAAGACCTTTCCGAGCGAGGACTGGGCTTCTACCATCCCCAGCCGCTTCCCTACCGCCGCGCGATCGTGACGCTCGAAGATTCGTCGCGGCGCGTGGTGTCGTTCTTGATCGACCTCTCCTGGTGCCGCTTCACGCGATTCGGCTGGTACGATAGCGGCGGGCGCTTTTTGCAGATGGTCAACCGCGAAACCACGTAGCGCGCGGCCTGGATTGCATTTCGTCTAAGGGGAGTTGCTGACCCCGCGCTCAATCACGTTTAGCGGCGGGACATCGTCCCGCGCGCGTTTGCAATTGTTTACGATTCCCGCCTGCGCGGAAAAGGACGCTCCCAGGCGAAACGATCTATCGCTACAGTTATCCCAAACGCGCTTTAGCTGGACGAAGGGAGATAGCGATCGAAAGCGTGCAGCAGCTTCGACCCCCCTTCGATCATCCACCAGTGATAGAACGCGCGCTGGCTTTCGGCCAGCCCGGCTTGTTCTTCGGCGATCATCGTCTCCAGCGCCGTTGCCGAGAGCGGATCGTCCACGGTTTCGGAAAGCCATAGCTCGAAGCGGCGCTGCGCGGTGGCGTGGTCGTTCACTTCGCCGAGCAATTCTTGCAGCCGTTCGACCTGCGGATACAGCTCCTGGCGAAATGCCTCGTCGAAGGCGGGGGCAAAGATTTCCATCGCGTAGCGCAGATGCTTGCCGGCAATTCGCAGTTGATGCAGCGTGGCCGGGTCCGAGAGATCGGCCTGCGCGGCCTCTTGCAGATCGACGACATGATTGGCCAGCGCCAGCCCCGCGTCTTCGCCGAAAGTCGGCTCTGGGCCTGTTTCGCGCCACCGTACTTTTTCGACCAGCTTTTGGATGCGGCGGGGGAAATTGCCCTCTTGGAGCCGCTGGTAGACATCGACCAGCGCTTGTTGCGCTTGCTGCCGCGCGAGGCGGACCTGGATGAGCAGGTGCCCTGCTCCGCTTTCGGGATTGCCCGCCGCGCGGCGTTCGAGTCGCGCCGCCAGCACGTCTTCATCGCGCGCCGGGCCTGCGGCGCGGCGGATGCGCCGCAGGGCTTTGCTCAGCGACTGGCGTCGCCTCGGCGGGAGCAGATCGAAAAAGACGTGAATCGCCGCCACCGCACGGCGGCTGGAAACGCGCAACTGGTGGACGTACTCCTCCGTCTCGTCCGCCGCCTCCGCCGCCAGCGGCACGTAATGCCACACCACGTCCAGCCGCGCCGCGAGCGTCCGCCGCGCCACCTCCATGAGCGGCTGCGCGGGGCCGATCCCTTCGATCCATTTGGCGTTGGGGAGGTTGGGCATGGGGATTAGGGACGAGGGATTAGGGATTGGGGATTGGGATTGGGGACCAGGGGATTGGGGTTAGTTGGTTTCGGCGGGGCCGAGGAGCTTTGCGAGTTTTTCGTCGAGCGTGTCGCCGACCGCTTCGAGCGAGACGACGTTGCCTTGCTGATCGACGAGGATGGCGGTCGGAATCGCCAGGATGCCGTAGCGCACGGCCATCGGACTTTCCCAGCCGCGCTGGGTTTCTGCTTCGCTGAAGAGGATCGGCCAGGGGATCTCTTGCGTCTCGACAAATTCTTGGACCGGCTCTTTCTCGTCATCAAGGCTGATGCCAATCACCTCGAAACCCCGGTCGTGGTAGCGCTCGTAGCTCTCCTTGACGTTGGGCAGCTCCGCGATGCAAGGGCCGCACCAGGTGGCCCAAAAATCGACAAGCACGACTTTGCCCCGGTATGATTCCCAATCGAGCGGCGTGCCGTCGAGCCGCGTGCCGCTCAGCGGCATCGGGTTGCCCGGCAGCCGCAACCGCCGCGCGACCCCTTCCAGCTTCGGCGCGTAAGCGGCGAGTTCCTCGTCGTCGCTCGCGGCGAACCGCGGCGCGAGCGAGTCGAACATCTGCGCCGCCGCCTCATTGGCCTGCTGATTCTCTAGCGCCGTTCCCAGCGCGAGCGCCAGATGCAGGGCTGTCTGATCGAGCGCTTCAAGCTGCTGGAAATATTGCTCGATGTCGCGGAGCAACTCTTGTTGGTCGCCCTCGGCGAGCGCCTGCCACTGCCGCGCGCGGAACGTAAGGCGGTTTTTCTTCACCACCTGTTGGATCGCCGGGCGTGGATCGTCGGCCAATTCCTCGACAAACGCCACGCCGCGCTCGACGGCCGTTTCGTCGTCCAGTTCGGCGAGCAGTTCCAGCGCCTCAAACTTCATCTGTACGGCGGTGGCCGCTTGCGCGTCGGTCGCCTCGCCCGCCAGCACTTTTTCCGAGGCCACGACCAGCGCGGTGGCGAGCTTTTTCAGGTGCTCCAAATACTCCGCTTGGGTCGCCACCTGGGGATTCATGCCCTGGATGCGGGCCATGAAGTCGATCAATTCCTCCGCCGAACCGTCGGGCACCGCGTAAGGATCTTCGGCAGCTTCCGTCTCGGCCGGCTCTGATTGGGCCGGCTCTGACTCGGCCGGCTCTGATTGGGGCGGCTGCTGGGCGGCCGGCTCAGCGGCAGCGGTCGACGCGGAGCCTTGCGCCGTGGCGGCATCGACCGCCGCTTTCGTCTCGACGGCCACATCAGGCTCGGCAGTGGAGCGGGCCGCGTCGGGCGAGCAGCCGAAAGCTGCCAGCAAGGGAACGAGAAACAGGAGCATTCGAGCCGCCGTTCTACCGGGTACGCCATTGCGGTTCATGGCCGTTTCGCCTTTCTTCCGTGCCTGGGTCGAGGAGGTGGGGGCGGCAATCCGCCGCAGCAGGAAAAGTGTACCGCTGCCGCCAATCCGTGTACAGCAAAGCCTGGCGGTGCTCGCCCCTGCAGCCGGCCCGTGGCGCTCGGCCTTTGGCGAGACTTGGACCTCGGGGGGCGGGCAGATTTCCACCGGCACTTTGGTCGTGTTAAAATATCCCGATTGCCGACCCCTTCCGAGCGCGGCCGGGGTTTTATGAAAAAACACCTTTTGCATCACGAACCGGGAGGCACCGGATGAAATTGCGCACCACCCTCGTCGCCCTTGCGCTCGCTCTGCTAGCCGGAGTGAGCCCTCTGCGGGCCGCCGAGCAGCCGAATATCGTTTTTATCTATTCGGACGATCAGGCGTTTGAGACGATCCACGCCCTGGGGAACGAGGAAATCGAAACGCCAAATCTCGACCGGCTCGTGCGCCGCGGCGTCACCTTTACGCACGCCTACAACATGGGCGCCTGGGGCGGGGCGGTCTGTGTCGCCAGCCGCACGATGATCAACACCGGCCAGTTCGTCTGGCAAGCCCAGAAGGCCGATCTCCACCAGGCGCAGCGGCAGGGCCAGCTTTGGTCGCAACTGCTCGACAAGGCCGGCTACGAAACCTACATGACCGGCAAATGGCACGTCTCCGTGCCGGTGGAAAAGCTCTTTGACCATGTCCGCAATTCCCGGCCCGGCATGCCCAATCAAACTCCGGCCGGCTACAACCGGCCGATCGAAGGCCAGCCCGATCCGTGGAAGCCGTGGGATGAAAAGTTCGGCGGGTTCTGGAAAGGGGGCACGCACTGGAGCGAAGTGCTCCGCGACGACGCGCTGCAGTTCATCGACGCCGCGAAAGAGCACGACAAGCCGTTTTTTATGTACCTGGCTTTCAACGCCTCGCACGACCCGCGCCAGTCGCCGAAGGAGTTCGTCGACCAATACCCGCACGAAAAGATCCGCGTGCCGGAAAACTACCTGCCTGAGTATCCCTACAAGGACCAGATCGGGTGCAGCAAGAATCTGCGCGACGAGCGTCTCGCTCCCTTCCCCCGCACCAAATACGCCGTGCAGGTTCACCGTAGCGAGTACTACGCGATTATCACGCACATGGACGAGCAGATCGGCAAGATTCTCGACGCGCTCGACGCTTCGGGCAAGGCGGATAATACCTACATCTTTTTCACGTCCGATCACGGATTGGCCGTCGGGCGGCACGGCCTGATGGGCAAGCAGAACCAGTACGATCACAGCGTTCGGGTGCCATTCATCATGGTCGGCCCCGACGTGCCGCAGGACAAGCGGATCGACACGCCGATCTATCTGCAAGACGTGATGCCCACGACGCTCGAACTCGCCGGGGTAGAAAAACCCGACTACGTCGACTTCAAGAGCCTGCTGCCGCTGCTGCGCGGCGAGACAGAGCAGCATTATGAGGCGATCTACGGAGCGTATGTCAACCTGCAGCGGATGGTGACGCAGGATGGCTACAAGCTGATCGTCTATCCCCGGGCCGACAAGATCCGGCTATACCACGTCGCCCAAGACCCGTACGAATTGCATGATCTGGCGGAATCGACCGAATCGCAGCCGATCGTGCGCAAGCTCGCCGCAGCGCTGCGGCAGTTGCAGCAAGACTTGAGCGATGAGCTGGCGCTCGATGCGGTGCTTCCATGACCGCGGTGCCCACCGCGCTTGCCGTCGCTAAGAATTGCCTCCCCTTCATTCCCGCCTTCTATTGATGAGGAGCTTGTGATGCGCTACTTTCCGGCGCTTGCCGCGCTGTTTCTGTTACTCGGCTACGCGCTGCCCGTTGCGGCGGCGCCGCGGAACGTGGTGCTATTCGTCACCGACGACATGAGCCCAACGGCGGGCTGCTACGGCGATCCGGTAATTCAGACGCCGCATCTCGATGCGCTGGCGCAGGACGGAACGCGGTACACCAACGCCTTTTGCACGACCGCCAGTTGCAGCGCCAGCCGGTCGGTGATTCTCTCTGGGCTATTCAACCACGCCACGGGTCAGTACGGCCACGAGCACCACTTCCACCACTTCCGCAGCTATGACTCGCTCCAGACGCTGCCGGTGCTGCTCTCCAAAGCCGGCTACCGCACCGCCTCGGTCGGCAAGTATCACGTTGCGCCGCGCGAAGTTTACAAGTTCGATGCCTTTCTCCCCGGGAGCGGGCGGGCGGCGGTCAAGATGGCGGAAAACTCTCGGGAGTTCATTGCCCAGGACAAAGAGCAGCCGTTTTTCCTCTACTTCTGCACCTCCGATCCGCACCGCGACGGGCAGCAAGTAGGCCCACTCGGGGCCAACTCGTTCGGCAACGCGCGCAAGGACGGCCCCGAGGAAATCAAGTACGACCCGCAAGACGTGATCGTGCCGCCGTTTTTGCCCGACACGCCGGTGTGCCGCGCGGAACTGGCACAGTATTACCAGTCGGTGTCGCGCCTCGATCGCGGACTGGGGCGGCTCGTGGAGATCTTGAAAGAGACCGGGCAGTACGACAATACGCTGATTATCTTCACTTCCGACCACGGCATGGCTTTTCCCGGCGGGAAGACAACGCTTTACGAAGGCGGAATGAAAGTGCCGATGATCGTCGTCAGCCCCGGCTCCGAGCGCCGCGGCGTCGTCTGCGACGCGCTGGTGAGCCTGGTCGATCTGACGCCGACCATTCTCGACTACGCCGGCGCGCTGCAGGGGGATAAGCAAACCGTCAACCCCGACCTAGCGCAGTCGCTGGTGCGCGAGGGGTACATCGGCGGCCGCAGCGCGTCGCTCGACCGCTTCCACGGCCGTTCGTTTTTGAGCACGATCGGCCAGAAAAGCCCCGAGGGCTTTGACGAGGTTTACGCCTCGCACACGTTTCACGAAATTCAGATGTACTACCCGATGCGCGTGGTGCGCAACCGGCAGTACAAGTTGATCTGGAACATCGCTTACCCGCTAACCTTTCCGTTTGCCAGCGATCTGTGGGAATCGGCGACGTGGCAAGATTGCTTGCGCCGCGGCCCCGACACCTATTACGGCCAGCGGACCGTGCAGCAGTACCTCCATCGCCCGCAGTTCGAGCTGTACGACATCGCCGCCGATCCTGACGAGGCGCGGAACCTTGCCTCCGATCCGCAATACGCCGACGTGCTGAAAGAACTGCAAGAGAAGATCAAACAGTTCCAAAAGCGCA
>CAYZVT010000119.1:0-12014 GCA_964481585.1 uncultured Pirellulales bacterium | reverse complement strand
AACCCCTGGCCCATCGGCTCGCTGAAACCTCCCGGCGAACTGTACGACGCCGGCGGCAACGGTGTGCTGCTAGGCAAGACCTCGGCCACCGGCGGTTCGCCGGTCTGGCGGGTGATTGTCGTGCGAGGCGGCTCCAAAGGTGTTGAGAAGGCGGTCGAGCATCACGATGCCGCGCAGCAGGTCAATGTTAATGACATTGAACGGTGTATCTACTTTGCTACCGGAGGTGGCGTCGCAACGGGAGAGATTACCTATCGCCCAACGGCGGTCGCTGGCAATCTGGGGCCGGGCAAGTACGCCGTGATTGGCACGTCGGGCACCACGTACTTCGGCGAACGCAACGATGCAGGAACCGGGAGACGGCGCATCGTCTTGAGCAACGACGCGACTCCCGTCGAGGTCTACAATGAGAACGCTGCGACGTCAGCCATCGAGCGCGATCCGGCAGCCTTGCCGGATACGCCGGTTGTCGTGCCGATTGATGGACTAAGCATCAGCGAACCGACGGGTAGTGGCGAAGACCCGTCGTACGAATCGTATGGCGTATGGGACGAGGCGAATCAAGTCTTCAACCCGCCGATTGATGAGCCGATCGACAAGACGCGGAGCCTGGATGCCGATCTCGACCTAGAAGCGTTGTGGTCCGACGACGCCGCCGAAGGCCAAGGATTTCGTTACGTTCATTTACAGCGGCTCGCCAATCCGCTCGCCGCCTACGAGGAGACGGCAAATCCTTACCTGACGGTGGACGTTCAGCCGGTGAACCTGACGGCGTTCAACGGCAGTACCTCGCCTGACGACAAAGACGGCCCCGGAGTTACGATCACCGACCATAACCGCTTTGCCGCGCATCAGCGCGGTGATGGACAAACGCCGGCGGATTACAATCTCTGGCAGCGGGGCGAGTCCAACCTATCCGACGCGAGCATTGCGGGTTCGGGTAAACACCACTTCGACTACAATTTGCAGCATACGCTCGGCTTTATTAACGACGCTTACAGCGCGACGCCGGCCACGAACAACAACATTCCCGACCAGCCGTTCCCGTGGCTGGTCTGGAACAACCGTCCGTTTGTCAGTCAGTTCGAATTGATGCAGGTGCCGAAGGTGCCAGCGTATCAGTTGACAAGCGTCGTCAACGTGCCGGCGTCCAATACCGCCGCCTTTGACCATCTGCTCGACTTTACGGCGTCGAACGAACTGAAAGAACTGTTTGACTACGTGCATGTGCCGTCGCGGTTCGCGGGGACGCAGACGTGGTTCCACCCGCAGAACTTCAGCGCCGCAACCAGCGGCCCCTATCCGTTCCGGACGCCGCACAATTGGATCTCGCGGTTCCGCGATCCGGGCAAGATCAATCTCAATACGATCTATAGCCAGGACGTGTGGGATGGGCTGATGCACAACGTGGTGCGCACCGATACGACCTTACCAACGGTGATTTCGCACCCCGGGCCGACGTGGGCGGAGTTTGTCACGAGCCGGCGGGGTTATCCGGTGGACGGAACAACGAGCACCGACATCATGCTGGCCGGATCAGGTACGTCGTTCTTCACGCAGCCGTTCCGGTCAGTCAGTTCGGGCGTGCAGAATTCGCTGCTTCGCGACGGGCCAGGGACATCGGCTGGCCCCCTGTTTGCCGGCGCAGCTTCGACCAGTGCGCACAACGACACCACGCGCAACTCCTACTTCCGCACCCAAGCCTTGCAGCGGCTGGGGAATCTCGTCACGACGCGATCGAACTGTTACGCGGTGTGGATCACGCTGGGATATTTTGAGGTGGATAGCGCCGGAACGCTCAAGCCGGGAAGCGGTAGCGGGGTTGAACTTGGCTCTGATACCGGCACGGTGCGGCGGCATCGGGGGTTTTATATTTTGGATCGGACGATTCCGGTGGGGTATGAGCCGGGGGAGAATCATAACGTCGAGGATGCGGTCTTGCTGCGGACGTTTATTGAGTGAGCGGCGCGGCAAAGTGTTGATCTTTGCGGCGGGCGTGGTAGTTTGAGTGCCGCGCTGGTGGCGCGCGGCCGGCGGCGGCGCTCGGGAGACTCGCGGGGCGCTGCGCCTCATTTTTGGCCGCGTGCGGATCGGGAAGTGCTTATGCTACAAGGGCTTGCGGCGATGGGGCGCGCGGGCAACTGGCAAAAGCGCCTCAAAGCGCCCCATTTTGTCTCATGCCGTGACACGGGGGCGCGGCTGTCGGCTTTCTGTCCTTCCCGCCTGCGCGGAAGGACGTGTTTTGCTGATGGCTGACGGCCGATTGCTGACCGCTCGTCGGGGGCTTCCGCTCCTCGCGGTGCGCCCCCGCCACCCGGCGTGTTAGAGCCAGCGGAGCGGGTCGGACTCGTGGCGGCTGGCCCAGATCGTGAGGTCGGGGAACTGGCGTTGCAGATCGGCGGCCAGTAGCTCCAGCGCGAAGCGTTCGCTGGCGTAGTGGCCGGGAAGGATCAGGCTGATCCCTTCGGCTTCGGCGGCAAGACAAGTGTGGAAGCGGGCTTCGCCGGTTACAAGACAGTCGCAGCCCGCCTCGCGGGCGGCGGAAAGAAACTCCCCGCCGCTGCCGCAGGCGACGGCTACGCGCGAAAGCGGCTGATCGGGTTGGCCGACGAGGTGCAGCCCGGCGACGTTCAAAAACTGCTTCGTGCGCTCGGCAAGCTCGGCCAGTGAAATCGGCGCGTCGAGTAGGCCGAAGCGGCCACTTCCCAGCGGAGGACTGGCCGGCAGCGCGTCGGCGATGACCAGCGGGGCGATGCTGCTCAGGCCCAGCCCCTGGGCGAGACGTTGATTGATGCCTTCGGCGGCGGAGTCGAAGGCCGTGTGGGCACTGTAAACGGCCACGCGGGCGGCGACGAGGTCGAGCAGCATCCGGCCTTCGGGGCTGTCGGTGGTGAGCCGCTTAAGCGGACGAAACGGCAGCGGGTGATGCGTCACCACCAGATCCGCCTGCTCGGCCACCGCCTCGGCCGCGCTGGCCGGCGTGACCGTCAAGCAAGTCATCACCCGCCGCACCGGCTGCCGCCGATCGCCGACGAGCAAACCGACATTGTCCCACGACTCCGCAAGCTGCGGCGGAGCGAGCTGGGCCAGCGCGGCGGTGAGCGTGTCGAGAGGGGGCATGGGGGTATGGTAGTGGGAAAAGCGGAAAGCGGAAAGCGGAAAGCGGATGCTGACGCATGAGACGCTGCTGATTGGCGATGCGAAACGCGCGAGCGCCGGCTTTCCGCTTTCGCCCTACTCTTCCTTCACCGTGAAGCGGTAGTTCAGCATGCGTTGGCCGCCGATTTCTTCGGCGCGGAGCCAGAGTTGTTCGCCGAGGAGTTCCGCGCCGTTGGGGAAGTAGTAGTGCTTGACGTCTTCGCCGCGGCCGAGGCGGAAGACTTGGTTGCTTTGGCGGCGGCGGTCGGGGGCGTGGAGCAGGCACTTGAAGTCGACGATCTGATCGCTCTTGTTGAGCATCCGCTGCTCGACGATAAGCGTGCCGTGCTCGTCGAGTTTGGTCGAGACTTCGATTTCCACGTCGCCCAACCCGATGCCAAGTTGCCGGTAGACGCTGAAGCGGTAGTTGCGATCGACGTTGATGTTGAAGTCGATCCGCACGTCATGCAGCCCGCTGCTGGCGGTGAACGGGAGCTTGGCTTCAAAGGGTTTGACCATCTCCTCGCCGACGGCGAGCTTGAAGTTCATCCTCTGGGGGTAGACGCTCCAGACGTGCGGCGTGACGAGCTCAATCTCGCCGCCGCCCCCTTGCGGGAAGGTGTTTTTGAGACAGATGCCGTTGCGGTGGGGCTTGCCGAAGACGCTCGGCATGCGTTCTTGCTCGAAGCGGACGGCCATCCGCCATCGCGCGACTTGTTCGTTCACCCCGACCAGAAACGTGGGGAGCGTGCTGACGGGGATGATCTGGCAGTGGGCTTGCTCCTCGTCGTCGGGTGAGGCGGGCTTGGCCGTGCGGCCCCACACGTCGATCTGCCGCACGTCGTCGCCGAGGTAGAGCACTTCTTCGACCGGGCGATCGTTCCAGACCACCATCACCGCTTCGCCATTGCGGGCGAAGATATGGTTCTGGCTCCCCTGCGGCATTTGGATGCTGCCGAGATACTCGGCCCCGCCGAGGACCAGCGCCGTCGTGCGCCAGGGGAGGAGCAATTCGCCCGGGGTGCCGTCGTCGTTCATCAGCCCGGCTTCGGTGCTGAAGGGGTTGGGCACGAAGATGCCGTCGGCGCGCTCGATCTTAGCCGCCATCATCTGTTCGACCAGATCGCGGGTACGGCTTTCGAGCGTGTAGTGGCGACGCGGCAGCGGCTCGACAAGCACCCACCGCTTGCCGATCCGATCCTCCTCCGTCGCACTCAAGTAAGTCGTGATTTCGCTGCCGGTCAAAGGCGGCGAAGCTGAGAGCGACAGGAACTCCCACGGCGGGGCGGGATCAGCCGGGCTCTCGGCCATCCAGTGCCAACCGATGCCGAGATGGACTTCCTGGCCGAAGCGGTAGAGCTTCTTTTTCAGCTCGTCGATCTTCTGCACCAGCTTCGGATATCCGACGAAGCTGGTGTCGTGGTCGCCGCCGAGTTGCCACCAGCGGATCTTGAGCGACAGCCGCGTCATGACCGGATCGAGCGAAGGGAACCATAGCGCCGGATCGGCCGAAAAAACGCTCGCCGCCGAGAGCGGTTCGCTCGTGCCCAGGCTTTGCAAAACCTCCTCGGGCGGATCGGCAAGCAGGCCGACGACTTCAATGTTTTGGGAACTGAGCCGCTCGGCAAACCACATCAACTGGTCGCCCCGCTCGGGGGTGGATTCGCTGAACCAGACGGGAATCTTCAGCCAGCTAATGCCGACCTGCGGGAGCAGTTCGCAGAGCGCATCGAGCGAGAGCGGCTCGTCCCCCTGCGGCAGCGTCCAGCCGAACTCGCTCCGCGTCGCGCGGGCCGCGGGTCGGATGACGGCGAAGGTGATTTCGCGGCGGTGCATGATGCCGCTGGGGCTGCGCATCGTGACCCGCACGCGATAGAAACCGTAGGCGTTGTCCGAGTCGTCGCCGTCAGAGAGCGGCGGTTGCCATTCGGTCGTGCCGGCGTAGCCGGCGGGCTTGTCGCCGCCGGTGTTGATTAGGTCGGAAACCTTGGAGGACTTTTGCGCGATGATCTCGGCGTCGAGTTGCTTGGCGGCCTGGGCCACGCTGTTGCTCGACGCATCGAGCAGTTCGAACTGAAGCTGCGGATCGCGTTCGAGAATCCCCGAGAGCGAGCAGATTACGCGCACCTGACTGGGATCGGTATAGACGTTGTGCGGGCTGTTGGTCGTGAGCGTCATGCGCGGCAGCCGCGCGAGCCAGATGTCGTCGAACTTCGCCCAGCCGCGCAGATCTTGCCGCTCGCCGGGCATCAGATGCAGCCCAATGACGGCGATTTCGGCTTGGGGACTGCTGGGGTGGAACGGGCCGAGGCGGAGCTTCGTCCACTCGGGCAGCTCGCGGTGTTTGTCGCTGTAGATCGTCTCCAGCGGTTGCCGCTCGGCGTCGTAGAACGTCACCGAGAGAAACGCCCGATCATGGACCAGCCCATCGGCCCGGACGTTCGTTTCGAGCACGTAGCTAAAGCGTGTGTCGACGGCGATGGGGGGACTAAAGACCGTCGCGCCGCCGCCGTCGAGTTCGATTTTCAGACAGCGGCCTTTGCTCGCCGAGGCGTCCTTGTCGATGGCGATTTTGAGATAGTGCGGGTAGTCGCGGCCCTGCTTGCGGACCCAGTGGTCGGGCCATTCGTCGTAGTTCGCATCCCAGGCGTCATCGAAGGTGCAATGAAAGACCTCGACCGCGTCGGGATGCCGGCCACCGTGGGCGGGATCGCCGGTTGCCGCTACAATGGCAAGACCAATCAGAACGTTGAACATCAATTCACCTGGGACCGCCCGTGCGGCGCATGCGTAGCATCCGCTTTCGGCTGCAAGAGCCGGCTGCGTGATGGACGAGGCCGGCGCGGCGGCGAAGCGAACAAGGACGCCCGCGCGTGTTCGATCAGCGCCTCGCTGTCGCGCTTGCGACGCTGAAACAGCCTCTAAGAACAGCTTTGCACACGGCAGCCCGGCTGGGGGTGCGGGGCGTACAAATTGACGCCCTGCATGAACTGCGACCGGGAGAATTGTCGCAAACCGGCCTGCGGCAGTTTCGGAAATTGCTGGATGATCTGAATTTGCGGGTGGCGGCGATCCGCTTCCCCACCCGTCGCGGTTACGGCGAGCCGGACAAGCTCGACGAGCGCGTGGCGGCGACCAAGCGTGCAATGCAGCTTGCGCACGATCTCGGCGCAGGCCTGGTCATCAATCAAATCGGCCGCGTACCGGACGATGCGACTTCGCCCGAGTGGCAGCGGCTGGTCGAGGTGCTGCACGACCTGGGCAACTACGGCCACCATAGCGGCGCGCTGCTGGCCGCCAAAACCGGCAGCGAAAGTGGAGCCGATCTAAAGCGGCTGCTCGACGCGCTGCCCGAAGGGGCGATCGGCGTCGATCTCGATCCGGGGCAACTGATCATCAACGGCTTTTCCGCCAGCGACGCCGCCCAGACGCTCGCCGGCCACGTGCTCCACGTCACCGCCACCGACGGCGTCCGCGACCTGGCGATCGGACGCGGATTGGAAGTCCAACTCGGACGCGGCACCGCCGACTTTCCCGAGCTTCTCGCCCGACTCGAAGAACAAAGCTACCGCGGCTGGTTCACGGTCGAGCGCCGCGGAGCGGCGGAGCCCGAGCGGGAAGTGGCGGAGGCGGTAGAGTTTTTGCGGAAGATTTATACGTAAGGCGGAGGGCGGAGGGCGGAAAGACGCGCTGGCGCGTTTCGCATGATCGGTTGGTTGTGCTGTCGGCGGCAGCTTTTCCGCCCTCCGCTTTCGTCACACGTGCAGCGGCTTCTCGATGAACGCATGCAGCCTGTCCATCTCGAAGCGGCTGCCGACGTAGAGGGGGCAGCGTTGGTGGAGGTCTTGCGGCTCGATTTCGAGGATACGCTGCTGGCCGTTGGTGGCGAGGCCGCCGGCTTGTTCGGCGAGGAAGGCGATCGGGTTGGCTTCGTACATCAGCCGCAGCTTGCCGTCGGGGTAGCGCGCCGTGGGCGGGTAGAGGAAGATGCCCCCTTTGAGCAGCGTGCGGTGGAAGTCGGCCACCATCGAGCCGACGTAGCGTGAGTAGTAAACCTTGTTGTCCTCGCCCGACTTGAGCCAGTGCAGGAATCGCCGGCAGTAGGGCGGAAAGCTGTCGGCGTAGGCTTCGTTCACCGAATAAATCTGGCCGCGGTCGGGCATCTTGATGTTCGGATGGCTCAGGATAAACGCTCCCACCGCCGGATCGAGCGTAAAGCCGAACACGCCGGTCCCGGCCGTGTAGACGAGCATTGTGGACGATCCATAGAGCACGTAACCCGCCGCCAATTGCCGATCGCCGCGCTGCAAAACGTCGGAGTGGGGCGAGCCGCCCCCCTTCTTGTCGCGACGGAAGATCGAAAAGGTCGTGCCGACGCTCACATTCACGTCGATGTTGCTCGACCCGTCAAGCGGGTCGAAGATCACGATGTACTGGCCCTGGTCCGGGTTGTCGAGCACGAAAAACGGATGCTCGTTTTCTTCCGAAGCGAGTACGCTCACGCTGCCGCGCTTGCCGAGACAGTGGACGAGTGCTTGATTGGCGAACACATCGAGTCGCTGCTGTTCCTCGCCCTGGACGTTGACATTCCCCGCGCAGCCCAGGATGCCCGTCAGCCCGGCGCGGCGCACCTCGGCGGCGATTATTTTGGCGGCCAGCGTGATCCCGCCGAGCAGCCACGAAAAATCGCCGGTGGCGCCGGGCGCGTGGATTTGCTGCTGCTCTTGGATATGCTGGAGCGCCGTGACAGGATAAGGCGAGTTCATGGCGTGAGGCGTCCGTGGGGTGAGAGAGTTGGCGAAGGCGGAGGGCGGAGGGCGGAAGGCGGAAGGCGGAAAGGGCGCTGGCGCGTAACGCATTATTGTCTTGCGATGCCTCAGGCGACAGCTTTCCGCCTTCCGCCCTCCGCCTTTCATTCCCCACCTCCAGCAAAGGCTCAATTTTAACACAGGCTTCAATCATCCATCTGCTCCGCCGTCGCGCGGCGCAGCTCGGTGGAGGAAACGTCGTTGCGGAACGCTTCGGCCGGCACTTCGTGGCAGATCGCGCGCAGCCGCTCGGGCAGCGAGAGCTTGGCGAGCGTCACGAAGCGCTGGCCGACAAGACGGCCGAAGACGAGGAACTGGCAACCCTGCTCCGCAATCGCGTCAATCGCCGCCGCAGCCCGCTGGGCGCTGTCGCCGTAGTAGCGGGGATCGGCAATCCGCGTAATCGTGTCCGCGCCGACGAGGAACGTCGCGCCGGGGAAGAGCC
Source organism: uncultured Pirellulales bacterium (assembly GCA_964481585.1). GTDB lineage: Bacteria > Planctomycetota > Planctomycetia > Pirellulales > CAYZVT01 > CAYZVT01. The sequence goes on along the minus strand of CAYZVT010000119.1, from coordinate 3,623 downwards.
GCGACTTTTTCACAAACGTCGGAGCGCGGGTGAGCCACACCGGCTGGTCGCCCAGCGCCGCCAGCCGCTCGCGCAACGCGAGGTAATCGAGCAGCGGTTTGTCGACGTTCTCGATCGACAGCTCATACGCCGCCGGCGCGCCGGTCATTTCCTCGCCCACCGCGAGCATCGCTCGATGCCCGGCGTGGAGTGGATTAAAAGCTCCCGGCAGGAGCAGCTTGCGCGGCGGAACGCCTGTCGGGCTTGCCGAGACGGCGTGCCGCGTGCCGCGCAGAAGTTCAACCCATTGTGGCTCGGCGGTGGCGGACTCGTGTTCAACTTGTTCGCCCGGCCGCAGGTCGAGTGGCAGTCGGTCGGGCAGCCCGGCTGCGGCGGCGATTTCGTTGAGGATCACCTCGGCGCAGAGCCGTTCTTCCTCGCTCCGCGTGCGAGTGCCTTTGGCGAGCGTGAGCGAGGCGGCGTGCGTCCGCCGCAGCGTTTGGACGGCCACATGCAGCCGGTGCGGGCCGCGCTTGGGGCGGTCGCTCGCCAGGGCTGCTGTCGCCCCGACGCCAGCGAGCCAGTCGAGATCGGCAATCTGGTAGTTCCCCCCCCGCTGAAAACCGGCCATCGCCATTGCGCGGGCGGTTGGCGAGCTACAAAACTGGTCGGGCGGTCGGCCGAGAAAGGCGGCCAGAGCGGAGCCGGCGTAAGGAACGACCGCCTCAAGCACCGTCCGCGAAGCGCCCGATACCTCCAGCAGCCGCGAAATGGCCTGGCTGCCGCCGCCAGTGGCCGCCAGCACAATCTGCAGCGGCGAGGCGTGGATTTGTTCGATCAGGTGCATCGGCGGGTGGGCGAGTTAGAAACGCAGCGCAGTTTGCCCTCTCTCCCTTGTAAAGCCTCGCGGCGAGCAGAGCAACCACCCAGCGGACAAATCGGCCGACTCCCAGCGGTTAGCCATCAGCTATCAGCGGTCAGCCGTCAGCAAGCTGGTTTCCCTTCCGCCCTCCGCCCTCCGCTTTCCGCTTTCCGCTTTCCGCTTTCCGCTTTCGCGGTGGGCCCCCGCTCCCCTTTTTTCTGATCGCTGACCGCTGATGGCTGACTGCTGACCGCCACCAAAAAGTTGAGAAAAATTCCCCTCCTCGGCCAAGATTCCGGTGACGCGCGAGAATAACCGTGTAAGGCAGGCACCGCCGGGGTGCCGTGTACGCCGCACGAGTCACGTTGGGAGCCGCTAGAGCGATGCGCCGCCGGCAGCCCAACGCTACGGAGGAGGGTTGGTCATGGTCAAAAAAGGGATTCTCGCCGCCGCAGGCGCCGTGTTGTTGTCGGTCTTGCTCTTCGGCCGCGAAGCGATCAGCTACATTTGGACTTCCGCCTCACAGGTGAAGGAATCGGTTCGCAGCAGCGTGCCGATCGAATTCGAGATCAATCGAGCCCGAAGCATGGTGGCCGATCTCGTGCCCGACATCCGCCGCAATATGCACGTCATCGCCAAGGAGGAGGTCGAGGTCGAGCAACTGAAGAAGCAGATCGCCGACGCAGCGGAAAAGCTCGGCAAGCAGCGCCAAGACGTGGTGCGGCTGCGGACTGATCTGGCCGAGGATCAGGGCACGTACCACTACGCCGGACGGAGCTATTCAATTGACCAGGTAAAAACCGATCTGGCCTGCCGCTTTGAGCGCTATAAGACCAACGAGGCGACGCTCGCCAGCCTGCGCGATATTCTCACCGCGCGGGAACAAAGTCTTGAGGCGGCGCGTCAAAAGCTCGATGGCATGTTGGCGGCGAAGCGGCAATTGGAGGTCGAGGTCGAAAACCTGGAAGCACGGCTCAAGATGGTCGAAGTCGCCCAAACGACGAGCGAGTACAACTTTGACGACAGCCAGCTTGCGCGGGTGAAGAGCCTGATGACCGACATTCGCACGCGGCTCGGCGTGGCCGAAAAGCTCGTCAACGCCGACCATCAATACCAGGGCGAGATCGTGCTCGAAAACGAGACGCCCGACGACATTGTCGATCAGGTAACGGAGTATTTTGAACTGGACAGCCCGAGTGGCACGAGAGTCGCGGAACGGTAACTGGCCAGGGAGGCTCCGGGGGGGCTTCTGCTTTCGCGGCGCGCCCCCGCCACCTCTGTTTGCAGAGCGAGGACTGGCGATGTTGCAAGCATGGCGGCGAGAGATTCGCCAAGCCGAAGCCGCCTATCGTGCGGGCGAGTTGGAACGAGCCGGGCAGATGCTCGCGCAGGGAAACCTGCGCGAGTTCCTGCCGGGCAAGCGGCTTGCCGGCCAAGTGGCGGACGGAATGCTGACTCAAGCGGCGCAGCTTGCCCACGCGGGCGAATCCTCTGCCGGATGGCGCAAGTACAACATGGCCGCACGATTGCATGCAAGCCCGGAGGTCGATCGCACCCGCACGGCGCTCGTCGAGCGCAGCTTGGGGCAGATCGAACAAAACCTGCAGGCGGGCGAACTGCACGAGGCGCTTGCGCGGATTCAGCGGCTCGAAACGCGGCACGCGCGGACGGTCCAGACGCGGCAGCTCGCTCGGCTCGCCCATCTGTTGCAGGCGGCGTCGGATTTGAGCCGGCAGGGAAAGTTCGCCGAGGCGGAAGCGTGTCTGGCGCGTGCCGAAGCGCTGCGGCCCGCGTGGAGCGGACTTGCCCAGCAGCGCCGCGACTGTAGGCTGAAAGCGGGGCAAGCGCGGGCGCTCGAAGCGGAGATGTTCCAAGCGCTCGCGGCCGAGTCGTGGGCCGAGGTGCAACGGGCGGCCGAGACGCTGTTGGAACTGGCGCCCGAGCAGGCCGCAGCGCTGCAAGCGCGGCGACAAGCCTGGGCGGCGGTTGGCATCCGCGTCAGCCGCGATCTGCGGCCGCAGCCGAGCCGCACGTGCGAGGCCCAGCAGGACACGCATCGAGAAGGCCCAGCAGCGAGAGGAAGAACGGTGAGCGAGCGCCGGCCAACGCCACGGCTGTTGATGTGGATCGACGCGGTCGGCGGCTATCTCGTTTGTCTTGGAAACGAAATCATTCTCGGTTCGCCGGGAGGCGAAGGGGCAATCGAACTGCCAATTCTCGCCGACCTCTCGCGCCGGCACGCGGTCATCCGCCGCGACGGAGAAGGCTATCTGGTCGAGCCGCTGCGAGAGGTGACGCTCGACGGCGTGCCGCTCGCAGGCCCGGCCGCGCTGAGCGACGGCAGCTTGATCGTGCTGGGGTCGAGCGTCGAGCTGCGCTTCCGCCGGCCGCATCCGCTCAGTGTGAGTGCGAGATTGGAGGTCGAGAGCCGGCACCGGACAGAGCAGGCGGTCGACGGCGTGCTGCTGATGGCCGATAGCCTGGTACTTGGCCCCAAACCGCACAGCCACGTGCTCTGCCGCCGCTGGCAGCAGGAACTGGTGCTGTTTCATCAAGGCGACAAGCTCTTCTGCCGCAGCCGCAGCCCGTACGAAGTCGACGGCCAGAGGCGAGAAGGCCGAGCGGAAATGGATTACAATAGTCGGGTGGTGGGGGAGGATTTTGCGGTGAGCTTGGAAGCGGTATGAAAGGCGGAGGGCGGAAGATGAGAAAAGCGGAAAGCGGAAAGCGGAAAGCGGAAAGCGGACGCTGGCGCGTTGCGCATCACCAACCATCACCGCTT
>CAYZVT010000118.1:0-12048 GCA_964481585.1 uncultured Pirellulales bacterium | reverse complement strand
GCCCCCTTCCCACAGATCGCGTTTGCGGCCCCGCAGCGGAGCGGCCGAGCCGGGCACTTTGCCGGCGATTCCTTCCGGTCCATTGTCGGAGCAGAAGGCCACGAGCGTGTTGTCGGCGACGTTCCCTTGGCGCAAGGCGGCGCGGAGCCGCCCCACCTGTTCATCGAGCGCTGTGATGCAGCCGAAGTAGTGCTGGCCGTACTTGTCCTGGTCGGCGTAAAGCTCGCGATGTGCCTTGTCGGCGACGACCGGCAGATGCGGCGCGTGAAACCAGATCACCGCGAAGAACGGCTGCTCTTGCTGCTTGGCGCGCGCGATAAACTCAAGCGCCTGGTCCATGATGAGTTTGGAGTCGTCGCCGCGCAGGTCGTCTTGCACCCGTTCTCCATCGGACCAGTAGTAGGTGCCGTAGGGGACCGCCTGCGAGCGGTCTTCAACCGGGGCCCACCACACGTCGCGCTTCACGTTGCGGGGGCGAAGCAGCGGGTCGTAAGTCGGCACCTTGGCTTCGGTCGAAAAGCTGCGGTCAAAACCGTTGAGCCAGGGGGGCGAAAATTGGTCGGTATGGTCCGGCCCGCCACGATTGGAGTCGACCACGGTTTTGGAGAGCGTGCCGAGATGCCATTTGCCAAAATGGCCGGTGGCGTAGCCCTGCGCGCGGAGCAGTTCGGCGAGCGTGATCTCCTGCGACGGCAGATGCCCTTCGTTCGCGTAAAAGATTCCATAGCGATGCGGATGGCGCCCGGTGAGGCAACTGCCCCGCGTCGGACTGCAAACCGGCGCGGCGGCGTAGAAGCGGTTCAGCCGCAGCCCGGCCGCCGCCATCGCATCGAGGGCGGGCGTCTGGGCGTCGGACCGGCCGCTGTAGCCGGGATCACTCCAGCCGAGATCGTCGGCCATCATCAAAATCACATTCGGCGGCTTACCCGTCGGTTCAGCAAACGCCGTCGAAGGCAGGAGCAGAACTAGCAACAGTCGTCCTACGTACCGCATGAGGCAGGGACCGTGAGGCTTGAGTTGATGGCTTACGGGAGGGACCGCTGGGGGCAGGAGGGAGCCTTATTATGCCCTGGCCGGCGGCGAATTGCACCAGAGAACGAGAAAAATTGATCCGCTCGCAGTCAGGGCAATTTTTGCCTTTTCCTTTCGCCCCCCAAGCGGAAAGTGCGGCTCGCGGCGCTGGAGGCTACGTACAATAGCCAGACGGGGTGCCCGCTTCTTGCGCCTCCGCTTTGAGCCAGCTTGGCGGAAGCGTCCTTGCCGCGCAGTCGGCAGTCCAGGCATGCATCGTCCACTCTCTGTCCTTCCCGCCCGCGCAGGAAAGACGTGTTCGGCTGACCGCTGACCGCTGATCGCTGATAACTAAGGCTAGATTCCCGCCTGCGCGGGAGCAAAACGATCTAAAAAATCCGTGGAGGCGAGACGTTGAGCTGGATGAACAGGTGGACCACTAGCATGGCGGCCTGGCTGGGAGTGTCTCTCCTTGCCACGACCGCCGCGGCGCAGCCGGCCGTCGACGGCTATCGTGACTCCGGCGCCTTCGTGCGGCAATTAAAACAGCTTGACCGCTCCGAACGGGCCTCGCTCCGCTCGCTCGCCACGACGGCTGGCGGCCGTGAGATTTATTTGCTGACGCTCTCCGAGGGAGAGGCGGAAGACAAACCGGCCCTGCTGATCCTTGGCGGAACTTCGGCCGTCGAACAGGCCGGCAGCGAAGTCGTCTTGCGGCTGGCGCAGCAGCTTGTCGAGCAAGCGGCGACGAGCGAGGCGGTCGGGCAGTTGCTCGCGCGATACACGCTGTACCTGATTCCGCAGCCCAGCCCCGATGCGAGCGCCCACTTCGTTCAGCGTCCACTCGTCGAGCGGGCGAGCAATGCGCGGCCGAGGGATGACGACCGGGATGGCGCGACCGACGAAGACCCGCCCGAAGATCTTAACGGCGATGGGCTGGTGACGATGATCCGCGTGGAAGATCCGGCCGGCCCGTGGATGCCCCACCCAACCGAGCCGCGCGTGCTCATCAAAGCCGATCCCCAGCAGGGCGAAGCGGGCAAGTATCAGCTCTACCGTGAAGGGACCGACAACGACGGCGATGGTCAGTTCAACGAAGACGGCCCCGGGGGCGTGCAGTTCAATCGCAACTTCCCCTACGCCTATCCGTACTTCGAGGCCGGGGCCGGGCCACATCAGGTTTCAGAACCGGAGACGCGCGCCGTGGCGGATTTTGCTTTTGAGCATCCGAACATCGCGGCCGTCTTGACGCTCGGCGAGCAGGAAAACCTGACGCACCCCTGGCAGCCCAACAAGAGTGCCAGCCGCTACGAGCCGGCGATTGCCGAGGCCGACGCGCCGTATCTCGAATTTCTCGCCAAGAAGTTCCAAGACCTCGAGCCGAGCACGAGCGCCGGCCAATCGCCGAAGGCTGCCGGCGACGTGCTGCATTGGGCGTGGTTCCACTACGGCCGCTGGAGTTTTGGCGCGCCCGTTTGGGCGGTTCCCGACGTGAAACCAGCGGCGGAGCAGTCTGGCGAGAAGAAGCAAGAAGCCGACGCGGCGGAAAAAGACGACGCGGCCGAACGCGGTGCGGACGAACTGCGCGCGCTGCGCTGGTTTGCGGAGCAACAGATCGACGGCTTTGTCGACTGGACGCCGATCGAGCATCCCGACTTTCCGGGGCAGCGCGTCGAGGTCGGCGGCTTTCGTCCCTACGTGCGGCAGAATCCTCCGGCCGAGCAACTTGACGCGCTCGCCGCGCGGCAGCGGGAGTTTTTGCTCGCGGTGGCCGAGCATCTGCCGCGTCTGCGGATTCACGAGGTCCAGGTGGAGCCGCTTGGCGGAGGACTGTTCCGCGTGACGGCCAGCGTGCTGAACGACGGCTACCTGCCGACCTTTTCCCAAGCCGGCACCGACAGCCGGGTGACCTACCCGGTGCAGTTGCAAATCGAACTGCCTCCGGGCGCGCGGCTGGTGAGCGGCAACGAGCGCACGAGGCTGCCCACCCTCTCCGGCCGTGGCGGCCACGCCGAGCGAAGCTGGGTGGTGCTGCTGGAAAAGCCGGACAAGGCCGCCGAAGTGCAAGTCCGCGCGTTCAGCCCCTCGGTCGGCAGCGACTCAAAGCGGGTCAAGTTGCAGTAGACGGCCGCGCCGCTCAAAAGTTGAACTTCCCTTCGCCGATGATCTCTTGCACCGGTTTGCGGCCGCTGGGCACTTCGCGCTCGCGAAGGTTTTCCGGCAGATCGTTCGGATCGCCGGGACGGCCGAGGGCGAACATCGCTTCCACGTCGTAATCGTCGGGCACGCTCAGCGCCCGGCGGGCTTTCTCCTGATCGAAGCCGGCCATGCCGTGGACGACCAGATTCAAGAGCGCCCCTTGCAAAGCGAGATTCTCAAACGCGGCACCGCAATCAAACGTGTGGACGGGGTTGGGCTTGCCGTTGCGCGAAAAAACCTTGTGCGAGAGGACCACGACCAGCACCGCCGCTTTCGCGCACCACGTCTGATTCGCCTCGGCGAGAAAATCAAAAAACGTGTCCCAGTGCTCGCTCTCGCGACGCGCGTAGAGAAACCGCCACTCCTGCTCGTTGTACGTCGACGGCGCCCAGCGGGCGGCCTCAAACAGCGTCAGTAGCTCCGCCTCCGCCAGCGGCTCGCCCGTCATCGCCCGGGGCGACCAGCGCCGCAGAAAAATCTCGTCGATCGGGTACTCCGCTTGGCGGTAATCGAGCGGCTTGGGTAGCTGTCCCATCGGGCGTGGCTCCTGCTCTGGCTGCGGTTTCTCTGGCTGCGGTTGAGGTTGAGCAAGGCGGATCGCTGCAAAGATTGTGCCGGATGGGGGACCCGCGCAGGCGGGAATCCAGCAGTCAGCCATCAGCCATCAGCGGTCAGCAAAACTCGTCATTCCCGCCTGCGCGGGAATGACGGGTGCCGGATCGACAGAGGCGTCTAGCCTCGCTGCTAGCTTCAAAGTGGTGGGGCTGTAGAATTGGTACGCCGGTTTCTCAAGGCGTAGAGGTAGAGTGAGGTATGAACATCAACTGTCAGTGCACGCTGGGGCCGTACCAAGGCTATTTCGGTGTGGCCCGCTACGATCAGGCAGTAAAGCTGTTTCATGCAGAAGTCGGGGGAATCAAGGACGTAGTTACTTTTCAAGCGAAGACCGTAGCCGACCTGGAGGCGGCATTTGCTGATTCGGTAGATGACTATCTTGATTTTTGCAAGCAGCGCGGCGAGAGGCCGGAAAACTCGTCGTCCGTGTGAGTCCCGACGTTCACCGTACGGCTAGCTCGGCATTTTCTTGCGTACCCAACCGCCGTCTCCCCCCGGTGAGCGGCGGCGCTATAATTAACCGCGCCAAAATCCTTCTTCCCTCTTGGTACGAGGCACAGGTGATGCGATGAAAGCGATGCTGCTCAAGGACTACAAGCAGCTGGAGTTGACCGACATGCCCACGCCGCAGGTCGGGCCGGGGGATCTGCGGGTGCGGGTGCGGGCGTGTGGGATTTGCGGCAGCGATGTGCACGGCTACGACGGAAGCACTGGGCGGCGCATTCCGCCGCTGGTGATGGGGCACGAGGCGGCGGGCGTCGTCGCCGAGGTCGGCAGCGAGGTGCAGACGTTTCAGCCGGGAGATCGAATTACTTTTGACTCGACCGTCTACTGCGGCCACTGCTTTTATTGCCGCCGGGGCGAAGTGAACCTCTGCGACAACCGCCGCGTGCTCGGTGTCTCGTGTGGTGATTACCGCCAGCACGGCGCGTTCGCGGAGTTTGTCGTCGTGCCGCAGCACATCGCCTATCGGCTGCCGGACAACCTCAGCTTCGAGGAAGCCGCGTTGATCGAGGCCGTGTCGGTCGCCGTCCACGCCGCGCGGCGCACGCCGGTGGCAATGGGCGATACCGGCGTGGTCGTCGGCAGCGGCATGATCGGCCTGCTCGTCGTACAGGCCTTGCGCTTGGCTGGCTGCACGCGCGTCTTTGCGGTCGATCTGGAAGACGCCAAGCTCGAACTGGCCAAGGAGCTTGGCGCGGAGGAAGGTTTCAATCCCTCTCAAGTCGACGTGGTGGCGGAAATCCGCGCTCGGACCGAGGGACGCGGGGCCGACGTGGCGGTCGAGGCGGTGGGGGCCACCGCGCCACTCAAAAGTGCCATCGAGGCGATCCGCAAAGGCGGCGCGCTGACGCTCGTGGGCAACCTCTCGCCGAAGGTCGAGCTACCGCTGCAGGCGATCGTGACTCGCGAACTGACGCTCTACGGCTCGTGTGCCTCGTCCGGCGAATACCCGGTCTGCATTGACCTGATGTCGCGGGGGCTGATTCGCGTTCGCCCCTTGATCTCGGCCACCGCACCACTCGAAGAAGGCCCGCAGTGGTTCCAGCGGCTGTATGAGCACGAGCCGGGGCTGATGAAAGTCGTGCTGCAACCGTAGAGCGCACTGCACAAGGGCCGCGTCAGGCAGCGCCCTTCTCGCCCGCGGCACCCATGCCGGATAGCAGTCAGCGGTCAGCAAAACATGTCCTTCCCGCGCCGGCGGGAAGGATAGAGAGCAGGCTTTGCGTAGCTCTAGCGCCAGAGCGGCTAACCGGTCTGGCGGCCTCGGGCGAAAAGGGCGACCAGAGGGCGCTCCAGTCAAGGTGTTCTCGTGGCACGCGCCGTGGCCGCTGAAAATCCTCAGTTTGAAATCCTCGTGTGGGATCATCTCTCAACCTGAGTGAGTCCGCCGATGCGCAAGCGGACACGCATCGGCAATCTTCGATCGAGCAGCCGCCCGCTGGCAGCTTTTCTCGGATTCTCGATTGCTAGCATCGGCTCGGAGTAATGCCCGGCACAGCGGTTGCTTCCGCAGAGGCGTCTATCGCTTCCAGAGCGGAAGCCGAGCGGGCCGCGACGGAAAAAGCCCGCACTCATAGGTGCTGCACGCGAGCGTGGCGGAGGGCATTCGGCGCACCCGAGAGCCTGTCCCCACGCCCGGCGCTGCTGCACGGAGGGTCGCTGAGCACCACGGCGAAAGGCTCGACCTGGCCTTTCGCACTTTTTTACCTTCGGCACAGGGCGAGAGAAACTATGCGCTGGCGAAAGTCTATGTCCCGGGTTGGCAATTCCCGCCGCAAAGCGAGCCATCGTCGAAACCGGCCGCTGACGAGCGAGGTTCTCGAATCGCGCACGCTACTCGCCGCGGATATCTTCTACCGCGTCAACGCCGGCGGCTACGCAGTCACCGATGCGGACCTGAATTGGGCAGAGGATGTCGGCCACCGCCCGGCGCCCTACTCCAACGCCGTCGCGGCCGAGTCGGCTACGTTCTCAAGCGGAACGATCGTCGATTTGACCGATCCCTCCGTTCCGTCGGGCACTTCGGCTACGCTGTTTCAGTCGGAACGCTGGGACAAGCTTACGGGCGAGGAGATGAAGTGGAGTTTTCCGGTCACGCCGGGCGAGTATGAGGTCAGGCTCTACTTCGCGGAAACGTGGTCCGGCACGATGCAAGTCGGCGCCCGCCAGTTCGACGTTGCGGTCGAAGGGGTGCAGGTGCTGGATGACTATGACATCTTCGCCGACGTTGGGGCGAACAAGGCGGTCGTCAAAGCCTTCCAGACGACGAGTGACGAGGTGCTGAACGTCGATTTCGCGCACGTCAAAGACAATCCGGCGATTAAGGCGATCGAAATTCTTAGCGTCGAGCAGGGCAACTCCCTCGCCGCGTCGAGCGACCAGCTTACTTTTTCCAGCACCACGGTTGGCCAATCGAGCCAGCAGACGCTCACGCTCACCAATTCGGGGGCCGCCGGCAGTCCGGCGATCACCCTGAGCGGCACGACGATTTCCGGCCCGGGCGCCAGCCAGTTTAGCGACTCGTTCAACGACGCCACGCCCGCTGAGCTTCAGCCGGGGGAGTCGATCACGCTGAATGTCAGTTTCAGCCCGACCAGCAGCGGCGCGCACGAGGCGTCGTTGCAGATCAGCCATAGCGGGCTGAACGCGCCGCTGACCCTTCCGCTCTCCGGCAGTGCCTCGCTGGCGACGAACAACCCGCCCGTCCTAGCGCTGATCGGCAACCAGACCGTGACCGAGGGGAGTAGTCTAACCCTTGATCTCTCGGCGACCGACGCGGAGAACGATCCGCTGGAACTAATCGCTTCGGCGCTGCCAAGCTACGCCACACTGATCGACCATGGCGACGGCACAGGTAAGCTCATCCTCGCGCCGGTGACGGGCGATGCGGGAACGACCAGCATCACCCTTACCGCCCGCGAAACTGCCAGCGGCAGTTCCGACTCGGAAACCTTCTCCGTCACCGTGCAGCCGCATGTAAGCAACGCCGTGCTGCTGGTCGTCGACAAGCCGAGTTCGCTCCCGGCAGGCGATCAAGCCCTGCTCACGCGGCTGCAAACGGCTGGCTATTCGGTCACGCTGGCGGATGACAGTGCGGTGACGGTCGGGGACGCGTCGGGCAAAAGTCTGATCGTGATTGCCGAATCATCCGCCTCCACGAGCGTCGGCAACAAGTTCGCCAATCTCGCCGTGCCGCTGATCGTCAACGAGCCGTACTTGTATGACGATCTCGGCATGACGGGCGTGGACAGTTCCAACTACAACTGGAAGACCAACCAAACGAGCATTGTCATTGCCCAGGCGGGCCACTACCTGGCCGGCGGATTTACTGGAAACGTCTCGGTCTACTCCACGCCCGATTCGTTCGGCTACGGCGTGGCGGGCAGCGGCGCGCTGAAGATCGCCACGGTACCGGGCGACGCGACCAAGAGCACGATCTTCGCTTACGACGCCGGCGCGACCATGCCCGGCGGGACGGCACCGGCGCGCCGTGTCGGGTTCTTTCTCGACGTGAGCGGCCCGGCCCATTTGACGACGCAAGGCGGCGCGCTGCTGGATGCCGCCGTGCGGTGGGCGATGAACCGCGTCCCGCAGACCGAAGCCGATAGCTACTCGCTTACCCAGGACACAACCCTCACGGTCGATGCGGCCAGTGGACTGCTCATCAATGATCTCGACTCCGACACGCTGACCGCCGTTCTGGTCGACAACGTCACGTCGGGCCAACTGAGTCTAGAGGCCAACGGGGCTTTTACCTACACGCCGGGTGCCGGCTTCAGCGGAACCGATACCTTCACCTACCGCGCGAGCGACGGCGTCGACGCCGGCAACGTCGTGACCGTAACGCTCACCGTGTCGGCCACCGCCACGAACGCTCCTCCGGTGCTGACCGACATCCCCGACAAGACCGTAACGGCCGGAAGCTCCATCACCATTCCGCTTAGCGCGAGCGACCCGAATGGAAACGCGATCGTGCTCAGCGCGACCGGCCTGCCGAGTTACGCCACGCTGGTCGACAACGGCGACGGCACCGGCTCGATCGTCGTCTCGCCCGGCGCCTCGCAGAGCGGCCAGTTTACCGTCACCGTGACCGCGACCGACAACGGTTCGCCGGCTCTTTCCGCCTCCGACAGCTTCACGCTGACCGTGACGGCCGACACGACGAACTCCGCTCCCGTGCTGACCGACATCCCCAACACGACGGTGACGGCCGGCAGCTCGGCGACGATTGAGATGAGTGCCAGCGATCCCAATGGCGATCCGATCGTGCTCACGGCGACGGGCCTGCCGAGCTTCGCCACGCTGGTGGACAACGGCGACGGCACCGGCTCCATCCAAGTCGCGCCCGGGACTGAACAAACCGGCCAATTCACGATCACCGTCACGGCGACCGACAACGGTTCGCCGGCTCTTTCCGCCTCCGACAGCTTCACGCTGACCGTCTCGCCGGCACCCTCAGCCGAAACGATCGTGCACCGCGTTAACGCGGGCGGCTCGTTCTTGCCGGCTGATCCGAGCTGGACCGCCGACACGTCGAGCGCTCCATCGAGCCATAGCAACACCTCCGCGGCGGTGAGCAAGACGTACCAAAACGCCCAGGTCATCAATCTCTCTCATGCTTCGATTCCCGCTGGCACGCCCGCCGCGCTCTTTCAGAGCGAACGCTGGGACGATTCGGCGGGCGAGGAAATGCAGTGGCAGTTCGCCGTCACCCCCGGCAGCTACGAGGTGCGGCTGTACTTCGCGGAAATCTACAGCGGCAATTTTAGCGTCGGCAAACGCCAGTTCGATGTGTCGATCGAAGGCGCGCTCGTTCTCGATAACTACGACATCTTCGCCAAGGTCGGCAGCTACGCGGGCATCGTCGAGTCGTTCCAGGTCCAGTCGGACAATCTGCTCAACATCGACTTCGCCCACGTGGCCGACCATCCGGCGATCAAGGCGATTGAGATTGTGGCGATCGGCGACAGCGCGAACACCCTTGGCACTTCATCCCCAGCGCTTCAGTTCGGCGCGGTCACGGTGAACGGGTCGGGGCAGCAGAGCGTGACGCTCACCAATCTCGGCCAGTCGGGCGATCCAAGCATCGTAATTGACAGCACCACCCTCACCGGCACGCATGCCGGGCAGTTCGGCGATTCGTTCGACGACGCCGGTTCCGTCACGCTCGCTCCCGGCCAATCGACGACGATTCAAGTCAGCTTCCAGCCCACCAGTGAGGGGAGCAAAACGGCTTCGCTCGCGGTCCAGCACAGCGGCTCCAACGCGCCGCTGGTGATTAGCCTCGCGGGGGAGGGGACGGCCGTGGCGACGAACAACCCGCCCGTGCTCAGCCCGATCGGCAATGTGACGGTCGCGGCGGACCAGTCTCACACGGTCCAGCTTTCCGCCAGCGACCCGGACGGCCAGGCGATCGCGCTCTCGGCCACCGGGCTGCCTAGCTTTGCCTCGTTTGTGGATAACGGCAACGGCACGGGCCAGATCGTGCTCAACCCGACCGCGACCCATGCGGGCAGCTACACGATCCAAGTCACCGCCACCGACGCGGGCAGCCCGACGGCAAGCGACAGCGAGAGCTTCGTCGTTACCGTGCAGAGTAGCTCATCGGTGCTCTATCGGGTGAACGCGGGGGGAGCGGAAATCGCTGGCGCGCCCGCTTGGACCGCGGATACCAGCGCCAGCCCCTCGATGCACAGCAACGCCGCGACCGCTGCCAGCCAGCCGTTCGTCACCAGCACGACGATCGACATGAGCCACGCCTCCGTGCCGAGCGGAACGCCGATGGCCCTCTTCCAGTCCGAACGCTGGGATGACCTGGCCGGCGAGGAGATGCAGTGGAACTTCTCCACCGGGACGGGCAGCTACGAGGTGCGGCTCTACTTCGCCGAAACGTACTTCGCCACTCAGTCGGTCGGCGCGCGCGTGTTTGATGTGTCCATCGAGGGCGAAGTCGTGCTGAACGACTACGACGTCTTCGCCGAGGTCGGTGGGTACAAGGGAGTCGTCAAGTCGTTCCTCGTCCAGAGCGATGGGAATCTCGACATCGACTTTGCCCACATTGCCGACAACCCGGCCATCAAGGGGATCGAAATCCTCCAAGTGGCGGCGGCCGATCAACTGGTGACTTCCACGACGTCGCTCGATTATGGACTCGTGCTCGTCGGCAGCACCAACAGCAAGACCTTCCAACTGACCAATGCCGGCAGCGCAGGGGATTCGTCGATCACGATTGATCCCGCGTCGGCAAGCCTCTCCTCGCCCAATGCGGCCGTGACGTTCCAATTCGCGCAGAGCAGCCTGATCACGCTGGCTCCTGGGCAATCGACCATCGTGACGGTCCACTACATGCCCACCACGGCGAGCAGCGTCGCCACAGCGCTCGTGATTCCGCATTCGGGCGAAAACTCGCCGATTACGGTCTCGATCGAGGGGAGCGCCACGAACGACATCCCCATCAACTTCGGCAAAAGCACGCTCACCGGCGCTTCGCTGGCCGAGCCGACCTCGCTCCAGTTCGGCCCTGATGGGCGGCTCTACGTCGCGCAGCAGAACGGCATGATCTACGCCTACACGATCGAGCGGCAAGGGGCGAACAGCTACCAGGTCGTCGCCACGCAGCAGATTGATCTCATCAACAAAATCGCGAACCACGACGACAACGGCGCGCTGAACACGTCGGTCAAGGACCGCCTCGTGACGGGGTTGCTGGTGACGGGCACCGCGCAAAACCCGGTCCTCTACGTCACGTCGAGCGATCCGCGCATCGGGGCCGGCTTCTCCGGAAGCGACCTGAACCTGGATACCAACTCCGGCATCCTCTCGCGGCTCAGCTGGAACGGCGCCGCTTGGCAAAAGCTCGATCTGGTGCGCGGCCTGCCGCGCTCGGAAGAAAACCATGCCAGCAACGGCCTCGCGCTCGACACCGCCAGCAACACGCTTTACATCGCGCAGGGCGGAAATACGAACATGGGCGCTACCTCGTTCAACTTCGCACTGCTGCCGGAGTTTGCCCTCTCGGCGGCGATCTTGTCCGTCGATCTCAGCCAGATCGGCAATACGACCTACGACCTGCCGACGCTCAATGACGAAGATCGTTCCGGCGTCAACGATCTGAACGACCCCTTTGGCGGCAATGACGGAAAGAACCAAGCCGTTATCGTCCCGGGCGGACCCGTTCAGGTGTATGCCCCCGGCTTCCGCAATCCCTACGACGTGCTTCTGACTCAAGACGGCCGCATGTTCACCGTCGATAACGGCCCCAATAGCGGCTGGGGCGATGTTCCAATCGGAGAAGGCCCCGCCGGCAACGCCACCAACGATCAGCACGAGCCGGGCACGACGTACGGCGATAGCCTGCATTTCGTCTCCGGCGCGGGCTATTACGGGGGACATCCGAATCCGACCCGCTCGAACATGAACAATACGTTCAATGCGAGCAATCCGCAGTCGCCCGTCAGCGTCAACAACCCGATCGAGTCGGACTATCTTATCCCCGGCGCCGAGAACGGGTCACTGTTTGTCTTTCCCGCCTCGACCAACGGCCTGACCGAATACACCGCCAGCAATTTCGGCGGAAAGATGAAGGGCGACTTGCTCGCCGCCAGCTTCGATAACACCATCGGACGCGCGAAGGTCAACGCCTCGAATGATGGGCTTTTGCTGGGTGAGACGCTGTTCAATTCGGTGGGCCATCTCCCGCTGGACATCGTGGCCTTGGGC
>CAYZVT010000117.1:0-12142 GCA_964481585.1 uncultured Pirellulales bacterium | reverse complement strand
TGCGCGGGAATGACGGGGGACGCGCGGAAGGGCGCCAGCGGGCTTTAGCCCGGCTCTTTCGGCGGGGCGAACTTGATCTTTTCGATCAGCTTCACCACCTTGCCGTCCTCGGTGATGTAGCCGGAGACGGCGGTGATGGCGCGGATCACGTTCTGGTAGTGGAGATTGTAGTCGCAGTCCAGTTCGACTTCGGCCGTCTCGGCCACGCTTCCCGGCCCGCGTTCGTCGCCGACGACGCTGATGATATGGTGGTGCAGGGCGTCGAAGCTAGTGCCCATGCCGCGATCGTTCATCGAAATGCTTTGCAGATTGCCGGCGGCGTCCGCCCGCAGACGCACCTTCATCGGCGGCAGCAAATTCGGATCGGGCGCGCCTTGGCTCGGGGCACTGAGCGGCATCTTGATGTTGAAGTCGCCTTCGGGCAGCACGATCTTGAACGTCATGATGAAGAACGTGAGCAACTGAAACACGATGTCGATCATCGGCGTCATTTGCAGATCGATCTTCTCGTTCGGTTTTCCCGAGTTGCGAACTTTCATCGCCAGTCACCTCTCTCGCGGGCCACGGCCCTGGGAATCTTTTTCAGACGGAATGCAAAATCAGTGGGATCAGCACGGAGCGCGAGCCGCGGCTATTCTTCTTGCTGGGCGCGCAAGGCAAACTTCTCAAAACGGCTGTTTTGACACGCTTCGATGATTTCCTGGACCTCGCCGGTCTTCGCCATCCCGTCGGCGCGGATGATGACCGTCACCATCGAGGGGTCTTTCTCCGGGTGACGTTCGAGCACTTGCCGCTCGCGCTGCAACAGCGGTTCGAGTCCGGCCACCGGCACTTCGTCGCCCGCGAACAACACGGTGCTGTCCTTGGTCAACTGAATGTAGAGCGGTTCTTCAAACGGCGCGTCGGGCGGCTGGGCCAGTTGGCTCAAGGGGAGCTTGATCCGCTGGTCTTGCTCGGCGTCGGAAAAGTTGATCAACACCATGAAGAAGGCGATCAACTGAAACGTCATGTCGATCATCGGAGTCATGTCGCCTTCGCCGGCAGGCATGCTTGCGCGGGGCTTGATTTTCACAGCCTACTCCTCACATTCCCAAACTCGCCGCACCGGTGCGGGCGAGTTGTTGGTGGACGCGGCGCGTGCCCGACGGAAGGCGGTCGCGCACGGCCGCGCCGTGGAAACCTCTGGTCGTACGACTACTTCTTGCCGACGTTCTGGAAGCGGCCCATCAAGCCTTCGCTGATGATGCCCACCTCCAGCACGAGCCGAGCCACGCGGTTCTTCAAAATGCTGTAGGCCGCGATCGCCGGAATGGCGATGAACAGACCGACGAGCGTCGTGAAAAGAGCCGTCGAAATACCGGCGGCCAGTTCGGCCGGCTTCGGAGCGTTCGTGGCCGAGGCGATCACTTGGAAGGAGCGAATCATCCCGTCCACCGTTCCGAACAGACCGACCATCGGAGCAATCGAGCCGATCAGCGCCATGTAGCTCAAGCGGTGTTCGAGCTTCATGTTTTCTTCTTCGCCGACTTCCTGCATCGCTTCGAGCGCCTGGGCGTAGCCCTCTTTGAGCTTCGCCAGACCGGCCGAGAGCACCTGGCCGAGGAACGACTCGTCGTTCTTCGCCAGTTCGTAGGCTTCTTGGTAGCGTTTCTCGTTGAGGTGGTTCTCAAAACCTTCGACCAAGTGGACCGGCACGACGTTGTCGCGGCGGGCTTGCAGCATGTTCATCACGAACAGCGCCACGAGCGTGAAGGACATGGCGAGAAAGATGATTGAGTAGGTCCAGCCCATGGCGTTGAACGCCCAGCCGAGCACACTATCGCCCCCTTCCGCCGGCGTACTGGCGGCCGCCGCATCGCCACCGGCAGGCGCGGCAGCAGGTTCAGCCTCGGCCGCCGGCTCTGCTTCGGCGGCTTCTTCGTCCTGTGCCTGCGCGGTCGCCGGAGCGACAAGTGAACCGAGCGTGAAAGCGCCCAGCGTGAACATGACCAGCGACATCCCACAGAGGATCGCGCCGATCCCTCCGAACCCATTACGCGTTTGCATCATATGCCTCCCAGAAAAGTGCGGACCTGGACGACCGGGCCAGAGTCCCCGAAAAAATGTTCAACGTATGTTCGCGGCGGGCGCCCATGCCGGCTTGCGCGGATGCCCTGGCGGGCGTATGCTCTCCGGAGCCGAAACGATCTAGTGTAATTCGCGCCCGAGCGCCACGTAAAGCGGCGGCGGCGGAAGATTTCTCGATAACTGCTTGACCTCGCCCGAGTTTCGGCTCCTCTACTGCTTCGCCCAGGTGCTCCCCGGGTAGCGGCTTTTCAGCAGCGAAGCAGCTTGCCGCCCGCGATCGGCCTGGCCGGCCTGATCCCAGAGCTTGCTGAGATGGGCCAGCGCCTCGGCGTGGGCTTCAGGATTGCTGTTGTAGAGCACGTCGGTATGCAGAAAGGCCAGCAGCGCGTCCTTGCTCTTGCCCGCCTTCAAGTAGCAGTTGCCCAGGGCGTTATAGGCTCGACCGTGGAGAATCGCGTTTTCCGGATCGGCCTGCTTGATCACATCGAGCACCATCTTCAGCGCCTGGTCCACGTTGCCGTTATCGCTGGAGGCGATCGAAACCGCCTTGCCGAGCGTGGCGGCGAGCTTTTGCTTTTCCGCTTCGGGCGTGGGGGCGTTGATTTGCAGCACCTGATCGAAGCGGGCAATCGCCTCGGCGTGCTTGCCTTGCGCCTGCAGCGCGCGGCCGACGAGCACGCCCGAGCGGACTTTGTAGTCGGGCCAAGAGGGCTTCGAGAGCCGGTCGTAGTACTTCTCGGCCTGGTCGTAGCGGCCGAGGGCGACGAACAGATCGCCGAGAATCTCGCTTGCTTCCAGATAGTGATAGCTGCCGGTGCCGTACTTCTGCTCGAAGCTGTACATCTGCTTGCCGGCGTCCGGCACGCTGCCCGCACCGGCCAGCGCCAACTTCGCGGCGCAGAGCGCCTTGTAGAAGTCGACATCGCCCCGGAGCACGTCGTTGCTCAGTTCGGCGGTGTTGATCTTCGAGAGCGTTTCCAGCGCATCTTCGTAACGGCCGTTTCGGGCGCTGATGCGGCCGAACGACAGATCGCTCGGCTCGCCGGCAAACTGGATGTACTCGATCGTGTTGACCGGCACCTGTTCGTCGATGCCGTTTTTGTTGACCGTCACTTCCAGCGCGCCGACCTTCGTCACCTTGCCCGATACCGAGCCTCCGGCTTCGGGCGAACGCTTCACGCTATCGAACGACTGGGCCTGGGCCCAGGAAGTGGCGGCAAGCAGCAGGGCCAGAGCCATAGCGGGGCGAGCAAATCGGGACATCAAACAACTCCTCTTCACAGGAAGTCCGGATACGTGTGCGAATCGAGCAACCCGCTGCAGCCGGGATCGCCCTGGGAAAATCAAAGCGAACTAGTTGGAAGCTTGGACGGTGGGTTTAGGGAAGGCGTCAAGCCCGATCGGCTTCTCGCGCAGCTCGCGCTGAATATCTTTCAGCAGTCGATCGTACTTCTCGCGCTGCAGCGGGCCGCCCAGGTCGGGATAAAGGTGCATCAAGATCCGCAGATCCTCCTTCCCCTGGTCGAGCAGCGCCTTCTTCTCTTTAGCGTCGTCGATCTTTTGCGCCTGAGCGAGCCGGCAGTAGGTCAGATTGTAGCGCGCCTTGTGAAAGATGTCCTGGTACTGCGGGTAGCGGGCGACGATTTGGGCCAGCCGTCCCCAGCCCCAAATCCGCTCCTTATGAGTTTTGGGATCTTTGCGGCCGCCCTGGCGGGCGTAGTAGAGCCACTGGGGATTGTAAGTCAGCCCTCGCTCCTGATACGTCTCGGCGGCGATGACCTGGGCTTCGAGCATCATCGGCTTTTGTTCCAGGATTTCAGCCAGCAGGTTCAGCGCATCGCTGTACTCGCGGAGCTTGCGCAGACACTCGGCGATCCGCATCTTCACGCCCAAAATCAGATCAGGATTGGGAGCGAACTCGGGGTTCTCCTTCGCTTCTTGCAACATTCTGTTGTAGGCGGCAATTGCCTTCTTGTAGTACTGCACGCCCTGCTGACTGAGTTTGCCGTTGTTGTCGAACCCGCTACCGAGGTTGAAGTAGGTCGAAGCGACCCAGTTGCGCGAAGCCCAGTCGTTCCCCTTCTCGCGTTTGCCGACGCGGTCGAGAAAGACTTCGAAGCTCTGCGCGACCTGCTTGATCTCCTCGTCTTTGCCTTCGTCCTTGAGCACGGCGATTTGATCCTGCAACTGCAAACCGAGGCTGATGAAAATCAGCGTCAGCTTCTCGGCCGCGTCGCCTCCTTGCTGGGCGACCAACTGTTCGAGCGCGTCCATCACGCTTTCGGCCTTTTCTTGCTGCGGCGGCGTGACTGTGACGTAGGCGCGGAGCGCCGACTTGTAGGCTTCTTCGGCGTAGCCGGGCGTTTGGGTGGCTTCGTGGTTGGCCGCCACGAGCGTCAGCGGGCCGAGCGTCTCGTCTTCCAGAATCCCTACCGCTTTCTGGTATTGCGAGGTATCGAGATAAATCTGGGCGAGCGACAGTCCGGCACTGGCTACCGTGGGGCTGATCTCCGTGCCCGAACGCATCCGCTCCACGCCCGTCTCAAGCGTCACCTGGGCCTTTTGCTTCAGCGCCGCAAGCTGCTCCAGCGTGGCGCTGTCGAGTTCTTCCTCTCCTTCGGGCAGGGCTTCTTTGGCGGCACGCAGCCTCTTGACGTACTGCGCCCACATCGACTGCCCGACCTTCAGTTCCGCCTTGCCGCGGCCGGCGAAATCGGGCGACATCTTTTCCAGATACTGCTCGGCCTCCTCGAAGCGATCCTGCTGCAGCATGAAGGTAATCAGCATGTCGTAGGCCTCGTCGGCCTCTGGCTCCGTCGGCCAGCGCTCGGTGATGAGCGTCGCCACGCGGACCACGCGTTCGGCGTCGAACTCCTTGTCCGGATTGCCGGGCTGATTGTAGACACTGAGGTAGGCAGCCATCGCGATTTTGGCCGCCTGCCGCGCGCCGCCACTCTGCGGATACTTTTCGGCCAGAAATTCGCCCAAAATCGCCGCGTCGTAGTACTGCTTCGCTTCCCAATTCAGGTAGCAGAGGTAGTACCGCACGAGGTTGATCCGGTCGACTTCGGTTTCCTCATCCACCAGCCCCAGCGCGAGCGTGAACATCTGCTGCGCTTTTTCACGGGCTTGGAGCGCTTGCTCCTGGAGCTTGGCGACCTCATCAGGATTGTTCTTCTCGGCAGCCGGAATGATGGCTTGCGTCGACTGCATCAGATTAATCGCGTCGCGTCCGGCCTCGAAGGCATCGGCGAACTTGGTGGGAATCTCATCTTCGCCCCCGCCCGCGCCGAGCCGGGCCATCAACTCCTCGGCCTGTTCTTTGTATTCGTTCGGCGAGCGGGTCACGTCCTTCGCCAAATCGCGGGCTTCACGCAGCACTTTGCGCTTGTCCGATTCGTCCGTAGTCGCGTCGGCTTTCTTTTCCAGCGCCAGGGCGACCTGGTACTTCACGGCGAGCCAGTCGGGCGAACGTTCTTCCGCCCCGCGGGCTTTCTTGAGCCATTCCTGGCCGCGAGCGATCGCGTCGTCGTACTTCTCCTGCGCGACCAAGCACTCGACCAGTTGCGCGTAGCCCTTGCTGATGAGCGTGCGAAAGACCGGCGCGTTTTCCGGCTGCGCGATCACGTCCTCAAAGGCGAGCATGGCGTCGTCGTAGTCGCCCATCTCTTGCAGGCAGCGCCCCTGGTAGAGCCGCGCATACAGGCCAGCCACGAAGGTGCGGAACTTGTCGTACATATCGCCGTACTTTTCGGCGGCGCTTTTGAGCAGGGCTTTGCGGTCTTCGGTCCCCTCGTCGTACGACTTGGCCTTTTCGTAGATTACGGTCGCAATCAACAGCCGCGCCTGCACGAGTTCCGCCCGATACTGTTGCCGCTTTTCGGCAACATCCTCCGGCACGGAGCCTTTCATCTTTTCCAACTCGTCGCGATAAAAGCTCTCGGCGACGGCAAAGAGCTTTTCAGAATCTTCAAAGTAGCTCCGTGCTTCGGCCTGCAGCCGCTCTTTGTTGGCGGCCTGGGTCGGCGATTCGGCGCGGAGCAGTGCGGCGCGGGCACGCTCGACGAGGACGTTCGCCAGTTGGCCATTGGCTTTGGCGGCCAGTTCGGTGCCGGCGTTCTGCTGAACGAAGGTCTCCAGCAGCGCCCGCGCTTTTTCGTAAAGCGCCTCGCGCTCCCGGACATCGCCCGACGCGCGTGCCGCGTCGACGAGCGTGACGCCTTGTTCGTAGGCCAGCGTCTTCTTGAATTCGGGCGGAAGCAGCGGGCTGTCTTTGATCTGCTCCAGATACTCGGCAGCCGTGTCGTAGTAACCACGCTCACGAAGGCCGTTGAGAAACTTCTCCGCCTCTTCCACCGCGTGCGCGGCGGAACAGAACAGCAGCACCAGCGGCAAGGCCAGCGCCGCACGGGCCAACGGAGACCGACGGGAGATAAAGCAGATCATCTGTTCCTTTCTGTGGCTGCGTGGGCTTGAGAGTTCAAACCTGCAGTAAAGCGACGAGCCTCTGCTCTTCGTCGCCCGGACCAAGACCTGCCGGGAGGGGTGAATGCGCTCGGTCCGAGAGTTTCATTATTATCAAAAGCACCGCAAGGACGCTACTCTCTGGCAAAAAACTGGCAGGAAAAGTGCCTCCTGAGCAGACTTTTTCCCGTGCCCGATCCGCCGGCGCTGGCACTGCGCCACAGTCGACTCGCCACGGCGGCGGCCGATTATTCCAGCCCTACCGATCGCGCAGGCCGAGCCACGACGCACCCCGGCCGAAGCGCTCCCTCATGCTCGTCAGGCCTCACGGCCGCGCTTAAGCTGGCTCGCCGGCCTGGCGGCCAGCGGCTCAAGGAGTGTTTCCAATTGCTACACCGCTACGGAAGGTCTGCTAGCGCGTCGCCGTTCGCCACCACGGCAGACCGCTGCCGCCGGCCGAGCGCCCGCCGCGCTGGTGCTGAGCGGCTTTGAGCATCTGCAAAAATTGACGGAATGAAGGATCCTCCAGCGCCGGCGTCGCAAGCTCGCCGACCCGCTCGACCACCTGCCGCAAGCCCACCGTCGGGCTGGGCGCAAAGGCCGAACCGCGCAAAATCTCCGCCGTTTCCGCCACAATCGCCGCACGTTGCAGCGAAACCGGACTTGCGCGCAAGGCCGTGGCAAATTGGAGCCGGCTGATCCGCTGCGTAATGCGGTTTTCCACGCCCGACTGCGGATCGCGCCAAGACAGCAGCACCAGCGCCACGTCGTTGCCGCCCGACGGCTTGAGCTTGATTTCGTACAATGCCGTGGCGGCTTCGCCCGAGCGGAGGTCAAGCTCCAGCGGCCCGCCTTGCAGCCCCCCCAGCGAGTCGGCCTCGTGTCCCAACAGTCGATAGGCTGCGACCGACTTGGGATTGAATTTCACGGTCAACCGCGTCTGGCGTGCCAAAACTTGCGACTGCGCGGTGAGGATTTCCTGTAGCACATACCGGATCGCTTCAGCGCCTTCCGCGTAGCGCACGTGGCTGCCGGCTGCTGTTGCGAGCCGGGTAAGCTGCTCATCGAGCGCCGGTTCGGGGCCTACGTCGACAATCTCAACCGCCACGCCCTGGGCTACTGTATCCGCCACCAGCCCTTCCAGCCGCGCGACGGCCGACTGCGGGATTTGTCCCAGGCCGTCGGTCAGCAGCACAATCCGCCGCGCGACGCGCGGATCGACCTCCGCCGCTTGGGCCACGTTGGCGGCCAATTGCAGCCCCGCGCCGAGGTTGGTCGAGCTGCGCGGGTCGATCGCTTCCAGGGCCGGAAGGACCCGCGCGGCATCGTCGCGTCCGATGCCACGGATGACCAATTCCGCTTGCTCGCTGAAAATCACCAGCGCTAGCTCGTCGCGGGCAGCCATCTTCGGTAGCAGTTCGGCGATCGCGCGGCGGACCGAGTCGAGCCGCTCGCCGCGCTGCATGCTGGCCGAAACGTCGATCGCCAGCGTCAAGTGCGTCACCTGTCGCGCCGCCAGCGGGGCCTGCGCGGCCTGAACGCCAACCTGCATCAGATGCGTGTTCTCTTCGCCAAAAGGCGAGGGGCCGGCCGCGGTCCGCAGTCCCAACATCCCTTCGGCCGGCTCGGCAAAATCGTAATCGACCGCCGCCAAAAATTCTTCGACCCGCACCTGGCTCGGATCGGGGAGCCGGCCCTGCCGGATCGCCGCGCGGGCGCGCTGGTAGCTGGTCGTGCGCGTTACAAGCGGGACGCGGCTCAGTTCTAACTGCGGGTGCGCCGAGGGCGAGACGAAGGGGTGGACGCCATCCTTGAGCAAAGCGAGCAAGTCGAACTGCTTCACGCGCGGCGGCAGCACCCCGCGCGGCGGCGGCACGTCGACGACTTGCAACTCGGGCAGCGTGTCCGGCACGGCCGTCGATGCGGCGAAGCGGCGGTCGCCGGGAAGGGGCCGGTCCAGCGTATCAACCGCTTTGGGCGAGTCGGACGCAAAAAGCCGCTGTACTTCGGCCAGCGCCCCCGGCGGCGGCGTCTGTGGGGCCGGGTTGGCCAATTCGGCCTCATCCGGCAGCGCCGCGCGCGCCAGCGGCTCCGTCTCGGGACGTGGCTTTTCCACAAACATCGTCGTCGGCGGCGGCGGAGCCGGCTGGCTCCCTTCGAGCATCGGCTGTTGGCGCTGGAGCGGAAGGGCGGGATCGTCGGAGCGAATCGGGTAGATGGCGACCATCCAACCGGCCATCGCCGCAAAGTAGCTCAGACTCACGCCGAGCAACAGCGACGCCGCCAACGCCCACTGCACGACCGGCGAATGCCCCCCCCCGCTCGGCAATATCCGTCCGCGCCGCGTCAGGGCCTGCAGCCGCTCGCGAAGCGCTCTAGGCACGGGCACGTCGCGCAGCTGCGCGTCGATCTCGGCATCGGAGTAGGCCGTGATCGCGTGCAGCCGCGCGCGCAGTCCCGCCGGAACCGGCACGCCCCGCAGGGCTTCGTCAAATGCATCCTCGCGCGCAATCGCCCGTAGCCGCGCGCGCAGTCCCTTCGGCAAAACCACATCGCACAGCGCCGCGTCAAGCTGCGCCTCGGGGCCGGAGCCGATCTGCTTCAAGCGCGCAAGAAGCCCGTCGGGGAGCGGAACATTTTTTAGCTCCTCGTCTAGCCAAGGCTCGCGTTTGTCGCGTTTAGAACTCACGGGAAAGTAGCTCTCAGCTTTCAGCGGTCAGCAGTCAGGGGGACAGGGGACAGGGATCGGGGATCAGTGTTTTCTTGGCATCATTGTTCTTGGCAGGCGGGGAAAGACGAACGAATGTTTCTCTGATGGCTGACGGCTGATCGCTCCCCCGTCACAGGCCCGGTTTCTCCTGCCGGCTTTGGCTCGTCAGGGCGACGAGGTATTCGCGCATCCTTCGGCGGGCACGGCTGACGCGCGACAGCACCGTCCCCAGCGGGACGCCTAGCTCGTCGGCCGCCTCTTGGTGGGTCAGCTCGCCAACGACCACCAGTAGCAACGACTCGCGCAGCTCGGGCGGAAGCCGGTCCAAGGCATGTTGCATCTCGTCGGTGTAGCCGTCGGCCAGCGGGCTGTGGCCGGCGACTTCCACTTCGATCGGCCCATCGCCCGACACGACGCCCGGCTGCGGGTGCCGGCGCCAGCGGTCGATCACGCGGCGCCGCAGGATCGACGCCAGCCACGCACGCGGCCCGCGCCCGACCTCGTAGCGCCGGCGGCTTTTCCAGGCCGAGCGGAAGGTGTCCTGCACCACGTCCTCGGCCTCATGCTGATCGCCCACCATGCGGTAGGCCATCCGGTAGAGGGCCGGACCGTGCTCATCGACCAACCGATCAAACTCGGCTAGGGAAAGCGCCAACCGAACGTCTCCTCGCGCCCGCTTCGTCTGTTGCCTGGACCGGTCGCCGCGATTGCTCGACAGCGTCCCTCACTCCGCCTGATCGGGGTCAGCCAGTGGGATTATTCCCGACTTCCACCCCGCTATGCCTAATTCTCCCAAAAAACGGGCGTTTTGCAAAAGCGGAAAGCGGAGGGCGGAACGCCCGCAAGGGCAGGCGTCGTGTCACGTCCTTCTCAAGCAGGCGGGAATCCAGAGCGTTGGATTGTCTGCTGGACTGCCACCTGAGCGGGAAAGACGGGTTATGCTGACCGCTGATTGGTGATTGCTGACGGCTAACCGCTGCTCTGCGCGCGGTGACGCACAGACAAAGGTAGCTTGGAAGCGGTGGGCAAAATCGGTGCAAACCGCAATAGACCAAGCTGCGTACTACGAAAGTACTTGCGGCGTCTAGCGACGGCCGGCTCGGTTGTTGGTCCTGCTAGCGAAAGATAAAATAGGATTGCCCAAGCAGCGGAAGTCGGCCACAGCTTTGACTTTCGGTGCTGCCGCCGACGCTGGGGCAGCCTGCTCGTATGCTAGCACAGGGGGCGTTCGCTCGCCGTGGTTGACTTTCGCCAAAACAAGACCGGCCGCGCCACGCCGCCCAACTATCTCGCCCGACGCGAGCAGCGTCGGCTGCTGTTGCTGGTGGCCCTGCTGGGGCTAGTGGTCTTTCTGATGAGCCAGGTGGCCGATCCGGCGCGCTGGGCTTGGATGTGGGCCGGGGGAGAGCAGACGCCCCAAGCTCCTCCCGAGCAGCCGGTTCCCGCCGACTACGATACCCGCGTGCGGCCGGACGATCCCGAGCAACTTCCGCTGGGAACCTTCCTGGCACGCCCCGACGAGCCGCCCGAGCCGGGTCCCCAGGGAGCCTATTTTCCCGGCGTGAAGCCCGAGCTTCTGGAAGAAGTCCGCGATCACGCCGTGCTCCGCGGCGCGGAGAACGAAGCTTGGTTCCATTTGCTTGACGTGCTGCAAGAGTCCGAGCAGTCGGCGCTTGAAAAAGCATCCCTCGGCCGCGTCGGATTCATTCAGTTGTACGAGCAGCCGTCGATCTACCGGGGCAAGCTCGTCACGGTGCGGGGAGTCGCCAAGCGGTCCTTCGATCTTCAAGCACCGCAAAACGAGTACGGGATCGAGAGCTACTACCAGCTCTGGCTCCAGCCCGAAGGCGGACCGGCCTCGCCAATTGTGATTTACGCACTTGACCTGCCCGAGGACTTTCCGAGTAGCCGCATCGCCGGCAGCACGGGCGTGCGCAACATCCACGCGCCGATCGAAGTGACCGGCTTTTTCTTCAAGGACTGGGCCTATTCGACCGGCGAGGCGATTCTGTCCGCGCCGCTGGTCGTGGCCAAAACGATTGACTGGGAAAAGCCGGTCGAAGTTGCGCAGGAGCCGGTCCGTCAAACGACCGTTTGGATTTTGGTCGCCGTTGGCGCGGCGATTGGTTTGGCCGCCGCCGGTATGATCTATCTCAGCAGCCGGCAAGCGCCGTCGGCCAAAATCGGCACGCTCGCCGCGCGCTATCAGGCCGAATCGCTCGACCGCCTGCAAGATGAAGACCTGGGGCCGGACGTAGCCGAGTCGCTCCGCGCGCTCGAAGCGGAGCAGTCCGCGCCGCCGGCCCTTTCCGAACCGCCCACCCCTCCCGACGAGCACGAGCATCCGTGATTGATCTTGGTGTAATGAAACGTTTCGCCGCGCGGGCGTCGTCGCTGGTGCTGGCCGCGTTGGCGTTTTCGCTTCCGGCAAGTAGCGAGCTTGCGAGGGCTGCGCAGCCGCTGGTGCCGGCGGCAACGCCGGATGATCCGGGTCCGCCCGAGCCGGTGGATGAATCGCCCGCGGGTGCCGCGCCCGTCAAAGCCGCCGCGCCGCAAGCGGAGCCGGCCGACGCGGAGCTTGGCCCCGGTCCGCCCGAGCCGAGCGAGCCGGCCAGCGGTGGCGAGAAAGCGCCCGCTGCCGATCAGGCCGAGGCGCGGCCCGACTGGCTTAAGCCGGAGCTTCCCGCGCCCATGCTTGGCGGCGGGGTGCCGGCCGGAACTTCCGCCGAAGAACAATCGGTGCGCAAGGGGCCGCGTCAGTTGTTGGAGTTGGCCGGTATCGACAACAGCCACTTCCTCATGATTAGCGACTTTGCGCCGCTTTCGGTCAACGAGCATGAAGTGCTGCTAAAGTTGATCTACCGCGTGCGCAAGTTCGATCTTTCGGACCTCGCGCTTTGG
>CAYZVT010000116.1:8720-12181 GCA_964481585.1 uncultured Pirellulales bacterium | reverse complement strand
CGGGTCGGGCAAGACGACGACGCTCTACGCGGCGCTGAATGAGCTGAACCGCCCGGATCGCAAGATTATCACCGCCGAAGACCCGGTCGAGTACTACCTGCCGGGGATCAACCAGGTCGAGGTGCGGCACAATATCGGGCTCGACTTTTCGCGGATCATTCGGGCGATGCTGCGTCAGGCGCCAAACTGCATCCTGGTGGGGGAGATGCGCGATTTGGAGACCGCCTCCATGGGGATTCAGGCTTCTTTGACTGGACACTTGGTTTTCAGTACACTACATACGAACGATGCGCCCGGTTCTATTACAAGAATGGTCGATATGGGCGTCCCCGCCTATCTCGTCGCCAGCAGCGTGATCGGCGTGCTGGCCCAGCGTTTGGTGCGGGTGGTCTGCTCGCGCTGCAAGCAGCCGTACACCCCCACCTCGGCCGAACTGGAGGCGGCCGGCATCACGCCCGAGATGCGGGAGACGGCCACCTTCTACAAAGGCAAGGGCTGCACGCACTGCCAAAAGAGCGGCTACCGGGGCCGGCTGGGAATCTTTGAAGTCATGCGGATGACCGCCCGTATCCGCGAGCTGGCCTTCGAGGGAGCCGCCACCCAGGACATCCGCAAAGCGGCGATTGCCGAAGGCATGAAAACACTTTACGACGACGGCATCCGCAAGGTGCTCAAGGGCGTCACCACGATCGAGGAGGTCTTCCGCGTCGCCAAGAAGAATGACACTCAGTAGCGCGGCGGCAGCTCTGGCTCGCGGAGCCTGACCCGTTGCTTGGCGCGGGTGAGCGGGGGCTGGAGGTGGCTGTAGGCGGCAAGCTATAGGCTACAGGCTACGGGCTGCAGGGGGCGCGGTTGGGGCTTAGTGGAGTGTAAGAGTGAGGACAGGCCGCGGTAGCGTGGGGAGGGCGACAGCAGTGAAATCACTTGAGCTTCCCGAAAGCCCCGCGAATAATCAGTCGGCACCGGAGGCGCTCCGTTCGGAGCGGCCGCCGGGATTGGGAACAGAAAGCACGCAAACGTACGCGGTCTGAGGGCGGCGCCACTTTCGGGCGCTTCGGCTGCTCGGCGGCGTGCGGCCGAGCAAGAGGCCCCGCGACTGCGCTCGTTCGATCCGGTTCTGGAAACGCATTCGTGGGATAAGCAGCTTATGGGCACGATTCTTATCGACAAACTCTTGCACGCGGTCGTCAAGCAAGGCGCCAGCGATCTGCACATTACCGTCGGCCAGCCCCCCGTGCTGCGGCTCGGCGGCCACATGCAGAAGCTCAAGACCAAGGTGCTCGAACCGGACGACACCGTGGCGCTGATGAAAAGCATCACGCCCGACCGCTGCCAGCAAGAGTTCCAGGAGCGCGGCGGCACCGACTTCGGCTTCGCCTTTGGCGACCTGGCCCGTTTCCGCGTCTCGGTCTTTCGCCAACGCGGCAACGTCGGCATGGTGCTGCGGCAGATCCCCGTCAAGCTGATGACGATGGACCAGCTTGGCGTGCCGGAGGTTTTTAAGAAGCTCGTGCTGCGGCCGCGCGGGCTGATTCTCGTGACCGGGCCGACCGGGTCGGGGAAGACCACGTCGCTCGCCGCGATGGTCGATTACATCAACGAGACGGTCGACCACCACATCATCACGATTGAAGACCCGGTCGAGTTCTACCACCCGCATAAGAAGTCGACGATCAACCAGCGCGAAGTCGGCGTTGACGTGCCGAGCTTCGCCGATGCGATTCGCGGCGCGTTGCGGCAAGACCCGGACGCGATTCTCGTCGGCGAAATGCGCGATCTGGAAACGATCGAAGCGGCGATCACCGCCGCCGAGACCGGCCACATCGTCTTCGGTACGCTGCATACCTCCAGCGCCGCCGGCACGATCAACCGGATCATCGACGTCTTTCCGACGCATCAGCAGGACCAGATTCGCACGCAGCTTGCCACGTCGATCATCGGCATCCTCTCGCAGCAGTTGCTCCCCCAGATCGGCGGCGGCCGCGTCGCCGCGCACGAGGTGCTCGTCGTCACGCCGGGCATCGCCAACCTGATCCGCGAGAACAAGATTTTCCGTGTCACCTCGTCGATTCAGACCGGGGCCAAGCACGGCATGCAGCTTTTGGACGATCACCTCTACAAGCTCTGGCAAAACGGCATCGTCACCCGGCAAGACGCCCTCGGCAAAGCCAACATGCCCGAGGAACTCGCCCGCCGCATCGCCGCCGCCAGCGGCGGCATGTTCGATGATGAGGTCGACATGCAGCGCGCGGCGGAAGCAGATTAGCGAAGGCGGAGGGCGGAAACGCGCTGGCGCGTGCCGGGAGTTTCCCTCGCTGCTTGGAGAGCGGTCGGAAAACACGAAAAAGGCGGAACTGTCACACAGCCACTAGCTTAGAGCTTACAGCCTATCGCCCGCAGCCTGCAGCCCGTCGCTTGCAGCTCGCAGCCTGTAGCCTAAAGCTCCCAGCCCCACACGCAGTCTATGGCTATTCGGCGGATCGGCCAGGTTTTTGTCGACCTGGGCTTCATCACTGACGAGCAACTGGAAATGCTGCTCGCCGAACAGCAGCAGCATCCCGGCGACCTTCTCGGCCGCGTGGCGGAGAATATGGGCCTGATTAGCGACGAGCAGTTGGCTCAAGCGCTCGCCGAGCAGATGGGCCTGCAGACGATCACGCTCAGCGAGCTGACGATTCCGCCCGAAGTGCTCTCGCTCGTCACCGAGCCGATGGCGCAGATGTATCGCGTCGTGCCGATCCAGTTCGACCATAACACGCTCACCGTCGCCATGTGCGACCCGCAGAACCTCGCCGTGCAGGACGAACTGCGGACGTTTCTGGGCTACGACGTGCGCGTGGCCGTCGCCACCGAGCACGAACTGCTCAAAGCCCTCGACCGCTACTACTCGTCGAGCACCGAGAGCGTCGAAAGTCTGGTACACGATCTGGAAAGCGACGAGGCGCTCGCGGCGGCGGCCAATGCCGTGGCGGCCGATGGGCCGATCGACCTGACGAGCATCGAGGCCCTGGCCGACAGCGTGCCGGTCCGCAAGCTGCTCAACATGGTGCTGCTGCTGGCGATCAAGGATCCCGCGAGCGACTTGCACTTCGAGCCGTTTGAAGACGAGTTCCGCATCCGCATCAAGGCCGACGGCGTGCTGTTCGAGATGGTTCCGCCGCCCCGGCACTTGGCCTTCGCCATCACGACCCGCATCAAGGTGATGGCCAATCTCGACATCGCCGAGCGGCGGCTGCCGCAGGACGGACGGATCGAGCTAACCGTCGGCGGCCATCCGGTCGATCTGCGGGTGAGCGTGCTGCCGACCCTCTTTGGCGAGAGCGTCGTCATGCGGGTGCTCGACCGTTCGGTCGTCTCGCTCGACTTGGACAAGGTCGGCATGGACGAAAAGACCGGACACAAGTTCCGCGAAGTCATCCAAAAGCCCAACGGCATCGTGCTGGTCACCGGGCCGACCGGCT
>CAYZVT010000116.1:0-8710 GCA_964481585.1 uncultured Pirellulales bacterium | reverse complement strand
GTTCGGCGAGAAGCTGGTGATGCGCATCTTCGACCCCGAGGTGCTGGTGCGCGATTTCCGCGAGCTCGGCTTCTCCGAGGACGACCGCAAACGCTGGCACGAGATGACCGACCGGCCCAACGGCATCGTGCTGGTCACCGGGCCGACCGGCTCGGGCAAGACCACCACGCTCTACTCGGCGCTGAACGAGCTGAACGAAATCACCGACAAGATCATCACGACCGAAGACCCGGTCGAGTACGACATGGACGGCATCGTGCAGGTGCCGATCGACGCCTCGATCGGCAACACGTTCGCCAACTGCCTGCGGGCGATTCTGCGGCAAGACCCCGACATCGTGCTGGTGGGCGAGATCCGCGACGTGGAGACGGCCGAAATCGCCGTGCAAGCCTCGCTCACCGGGCACTTGGTCTTTAGCACGCTGCACACCAACGACGCGCCGGGCACGATCACCCGTCTGCGCGACATGGGCATCCCGCCGTTTTTGATTACCGCCACGGTCGAAGCCATTCTCGCCCAGCGGCTCGTGCGGCGGATCTGTGGCAACTGCAAACAGCCCTGGACCCCGTCGAGCGACGTGCTTACCGATCTGGAGCTTACGGCCAAGGACATCGAAGGCAAGACGTTTTACAAGGGCCGCGGCTGCGAGACGTGCAACAACACCGGCTACAAGGGCCGCGTCGGCCTCTTCGAGTTGATGATCATCAACGACGACCTGCGCGACATGATCGTGCAAAACGCCTCGACCGACGAGCTGCGCGAAGCGGCTCGCGGCTACGGCATGGTCACGCTCCGCCAAGCCGGCATGAACGCCATCTACGCCGGAACCACCACCTGCGAAGAAGTCATTCGGGAAACGATTTTGGAAGCTTAGGAGCTATTAGCTGTTAGCTATTAAGCTGTTAGCCCTCGGCAGTCAGCTTATTCAGCAAATTCACGATGTATGGTGCGGTTGAAGCGAAACACCTGTCCACTGAATCCATCTTTCATCCAGGCGTCAAACGCTGAACACGAATAGCGAAAAGCTGACAGCTAATAGCTAACAGCTTAATAGCTAATAGCTGACCGCTCCTAAACCAAGGACTCCTGCCATGCCCACCTTCCAGTTTGAAGCGATGGACGCCACCGGCGCCGAGATCAAGGACGTGATCGAAGCGCCGAGTGAGGAAGAAGCTCAGGCAACCATCCGGCAGATGGGCTACTTCATTACGAAGATCGCCGTTAAGAAAAAACGGCAAGCCGCTGCCGCCACCGCTGCCGAAGCCAAAAAGAAACGCGGCTTCGTGTTCGGACGGGTCAAGAGCAAGCAGCTCACCACGTTCACCCGTCAGTTGTCGATTTTGCAGGACGCCGGCCTGCCGATCTTGCGCTCGCTGCGGATTCTGGAACAGCAGCAAAAGCCCGGCCGGCTGAAATACTCGCTGCAAGACGTCTGCGATGAGATCGAAGCCGGGGCCACGCTGAGCGAAGCGATGGCCAAATCGCCCAAAGCCTTCGACCGGCTGTATGTGAATATGATCAAGGCGGGCGAGGCGGGCGGCGCGCTGGAAACGATTTTGCAGCGCTTGGCCGACTTCCAAGAAAAGTCGCAAGCCTTGATGCGCAAGGTCAAAGGCGCGCTGATCTACCCGATCGTCGTCATCACCGTGGCGGTTGGCATCTTGACGTTTATCATGATCAAGATCGTGCCCGCCTTTGAAAAGATCTTTACCGACTTCGAGCTGGAACTGCCGGGACCGACGGTGCTGCTGATGGCCATGTCGTACGCCGCGGTGAACTACTGGTTCCTGATCCCCGGCATTCCGATCGGCATCTGGCTCTTGGTGAAGTTGATCCGCAAGTTCAAGCACGGGCGGATGGGCTGGGATCTGTTCATGCTCAAGATGCCGATCTTTGGGCAATTGGTCGAAAAGAACGCGATGGCCCGCACCACCCGTACGCTTGGCACGCTCGTCTCCAGCGGCGTGCCGATCCTCGAAGCGCTGAACATCACCCGTCAAACCTCCGGCAACGCCATGTTCGAGCGGATGTACGGCAAAGTGAACGAGTCGATCCGCGAAGGCGAATCGATCGCCAAGCCGATGGCGGAGTTTTCCCGGCCGAGCTTCCACCCGGTCGCCGCCTTCTTCTGGTTCTTCTTCGTCGGCGGGCCGATCGGGCTGCTGCTCTATCTCGGCCGCATGAACCAGCGGATCGTCAGCGATATGGTCGTCAACATGGTCGACGTGGGCGAGGAGACGGGCGAACTCGACACGATGCTCTACAAAGTCGCCGACACCTACGACGACGAAGTCGCCGTGCTGACCGAAAGCCTAATGAGCCTGATGGAGCCGCTGATGATCGTCGTCCTCGGCGGCATGGTCGGCTTTATCGTGATCGCGCTGTTCATGCCGCTGGTGAAACTGATTAGCTCGCTGACGTAAGAAGGGGCGAGGGACGAGGGACTAGGGACTGGGGGCAGAAACGATTTCGCATCGCCGCGAGGCCGCTTTCCGCTTTCCGCTTTCCGCTTTTTTTCCGCCCTCCGCCCTCCGCCCTCCAAAAACTTGCTACGCAAAACAGAACATAAAAGCTAGGAGACACAGCCTCATGTCCCGTTCGACTCCCCGCCGCGGCTTCACGCTTGTTGAGCTATTGGTGGTGATCGCCATCATCGGCGTGTTGGCCGCGATGGTCACGGCGGCGGCGGTCAACGCCATCACCGCCGCCAACGAAACCCGCATCAAAGTCGAAGCCGCCAACCTCGCCGCCGCCTTCAAAGCGTACAAGGCGAAGTATGGGTCGTATCCGCCGAATTTTGATCCCAGCAATGGCAACGATGCAGTGGTCAATCATCTGCGAAAAGCCTTTCCGCGTATTGCGCAGTCGGAGCTTACTGCGGTGGCAGGTTACGACTATGGTCCCGCCGAAGCCGTGGTGTTCTGGCTACAAGGATTTAAGCCAGATGTAACGCAACCGATCAATGGAGCCGGTCAGCGCACACCGTTTTTCGAGTTTGACGAACGACGTGTGGGAACAACTTATCATCCCGAAGGTCTGACGCAGCCTTACGTTTACTTCGACGGAACCCGCACCTACAACGCGACGGCACAGACCGTGACGGTGGCCGACAAGGGCACGATCACTCCCTATCCAGGTGTGACGGAAGATATTCAAGTGGTATCCGCCGGGCTTGACGATCACTGGGGGACCGTCGATTCGAGCACCAACCTAAAAAAGCCCTTCCCCACCGGCCCCTACATCGGCGCTGACGCCGACAACCTCGCCAGCTTTAGCGACAAGAACATGGAGGACTCGCAGCTATGAGCGGACGCCGGGGGCCACGGGCGTCTCGCCCGTGCGGGGTGCCACTGGCGTCTCGCCAGTGCCGAACCAAGAGCCAGGTCCAACAGTCGCCGGGTGCCACGGGCGTCTCGCCCGTGCCGAGCCACGAACCAGACCCAACAGCCGCTTCGCCGTTGCCCCGTCCCTCTCGTGTTGTGGCAGGACTGCGGTGCCTGTCAGTTTCACGAGCGAGCCAGGTCGGGAGGGCGTGGTCGCTGGGTACCACGGGCGTCTCGCCAGTGCCGAGCCGCGAGGGCGTGGATGCGGGACGTGCCGGCAGGGCTGAGCGTCGCTTACCGACCACCGCTGCTGACTCGCTCGTCGTCGAAACCCTCTCACGCCGCCTTGGGCAGTGGAGCCGTTTCCAGAGCCTTGACCGCACCCGCTTTCAACCCGTTCCGGCATCTCGGCACGGGCGAGACGCCCGTGGCACCCCTCTCCACCGACTCCTCCCCACCGCCGACGCAGCCCACGGGGCAAAGCCGCAGCGGCCCGGCTTTACGATGGTCGAGTTGTTGATCTCGATGGCGATCGTCGCCATCCTGGCCAGCATGGTCCTGTTCGCCATGGCCGCCGCCCAAGAATCCGCCCGCGAAGGCAAAACCAAAGCCACCATCGCCACGCTCCACTCGATCGTCATGGAGCAATACGACAGCTACCGCACCCGCCGGGTGCCGGTTGATACGTCGAGCCTGAGTCCGCAGGCGGCAGCGCAAGAGCGGCTCAAGGCGGTTCGAAGATTGATGCTGCGCGAGATGCCGGATCATTGGGACGAGGTATATGGCTTGCCAGTTCCCGACAACATTGATGCAACCGCAGTTGCGAGAGCGTATGCGCAGTACAAGGCGAGCAACGCTCCCACTTCTGTTTACCAGGGAGCGGAATGCCTCTACATGATTGTGATGTTGAGCAATCCTGATGCCGCCAGCATGTTTTCGCAGAAGGAGATCGGCGACGTGGACCGGGATGGGGCTATGGAATTCCTCGACGGCTGGGGAATGCCCATCAACTTCTTACGTTGGCCGGCAGGATTCGTCAGCAATGCCGGCTACGCAAAAGCGCCTGTCGGCTTTTATTCCGAATTGCAAAGCGGTGACGCTCAGGCCGATCACGATCCGTTCGACTCTCTGCGGCAAGACGACGATGCTTATCGCCTAGTGCCGTTAATCTACTCTGGCGGTCCCGATGGAGAGTACGACATTGTTGCAGGAGGTACAGGAACTGCCGATCTCACCAATCCCGATCCATACCGTGAAGTAGGAAATGCTGGGTTCGAGACGCGGGTGGGCACCCCGTATAACGACTCGACTACGGGCGATACGTCAGAGTCAAACTGGCACGACAACATCCACAACCACTTGATCGGAACGAGGTAGCATGACCTATCTGTTTCCGACAATTCGTGACGGCCGGGGAGCGGCGCGGCTGCGTGGCGACAGTTGTCCGCCATCGCGGCGCGGAGTGGTCCCAGCCACGGAATGGCTGGGCTACGCAGCCGTGCGACGCAGTGGGTTGACGCTCATGGAGTTGCTCGTGGTGGTGACGATCATCGCCATTCTGGCCGCCGTCACAATTCCCGTCATGGTCGCCGACCTGGAAGGCCGCCGCATCCGCGAAGCCGCCCGCGGCGTCAGCACCTTCCTCGCCGGAGCGCGGGCACGAGCGATCGAGACCGGCCGCCCGGCGGGGGTTCATTTCGAATTGCTGCCGAACTCAACGACGGCGGCAATGACAATGTTTTATGTCGAGGAACCGCCACCCTATGCAGGTCTCAGCACAGGTTCAACCGTACGACTCACGAGTGAGACGAGCGCCACGTTGAGCGAATCGCCGCCCAGCGGTGTGGTGCAGCCGGGCGACATGTTGAAGGTGAATTACCGTGAGCCACTCTACCTTATCACGGCCGTATCGGGGACTACGTTAACGATTACATCGAAACTGGGAAGCCCGGATATTGCGCCTGGTATGGCTAACGCCGATCTACCGTATCAGATCTTTCGTCAGCCTGTGTCTACCTCGTCCGCACCCTACCAACTGCCGGACGGCACGGTAATTGATCTTGGGCAGTCCGGGAGCGATGCTCAGCCGAGCGGCACCTTTCCTCGGAAGATTATGTTCTCCCCGAGCGGCGGCGTGTCGCGCGTTTACAATTCGGACAATTCTATTTTGAACAGTCTGGGCACCATCTTTCTGCTTATCAGCAAACCCGATCAAGCGGCGGCGGGCACGAGTCTTGTTGAGCCAGACAGTCTTTCCAATCGTTGGGTGGCCATTAGCCCACAAACCGGACAGGCCAAGGCCGCCGAGGTGGCATCGGGCAGTGATCCGCGTGCCTTTGCCCGCGATCAGGGCGTGTTGGGAGGGCAGTAATGATTCCGCAGCAACGAACTCGACACAGGGCGAAGCGGCGTGACCGGCGGGGCGTGAGCTTGTTGGAGGTGCTTGTCTCCTCGTTCATTCTCCTGTTCGGGCTGGTCGGCGTCGCCTCGATGTTCCCCGTCGGACGGCTCTACACCCAACAATCCAACCGCTACGACCGCGCCGCCGCCGTCGGCCAAGCCGCCTTCAACGAAATCCAGACGCGCGGGTTTTTGAATCCGGAGTATTGGTATTTCGGCGACGGAACAACAAAAGTGAAAGGGACCGATGATCCATTGCGGGCATACTTGTTTGACCCAATTGGCGTATCGCGACTAGGTGGAATCAGCTTCCCCAATGGCGTTGGCACGCTGCCGCGCATCTCGGTGCCGGACAAAGATTCGAATGTAATGAGTCCGGAGGTTGCGGATTATGTCTGCATCTCTCGCGACGATTTGGTCGTTGAGTTCCCAGAGAACCCCGATTTGCCTTCGGAAAACAAGCGCGACTCAAGCAACGCGGCACGACAGTTCGAAGGTAATTTCTCTTGGATGTTCACGGTTGTGCCGCAAGGCGGCACCGACAGTGAACCAGAGAGGTTCTTAGTCTCGGTAATTGTCTTCGATCGCCGGCCCTACTCGGCGCTCAATAGTGTTGATATTGGCAAGACCGAGGCATCGCTGACTGTGGAGTCGTTCCCCAGCGGCTACGGCGGCGGTCCAGCGCAACTGTCGGGAGCCGCCGATGTGTTGGAAGCGATCGACGAGGGCGAGTGGATCATGCTGTCCGGAACGGTCGATGGCAGGCCCCGGCATAGTTGGTATCGCGTGGTCAATGCCGGCAATGTGACAGGCACTACGGCTTGGTTTACGCTGCAAGGCCCTGACTGGGTTCCACCCCCACCACCAGATCCACCCTCACCGCCCACCACCGCCTCGTTCGCCGATGGGGTGGTGGCGGTCTACGAGAAAATCATGCCGCGCGTCGCGCTCGATTAGCGGGCGGGCGAAAGCGCGGGGCGAGCGGGATTTCGGGGGCGGGCACGGGGGCACCAGCGGAAACGGAAGAGAGAGAGCGCACATGGTTCGGCATATCCACAAACGCGATCGCCAGGGCGTGTTGATCCTGGTCGTCCTCAGCTTGCTGGTGCTATTCGTGCTCGTGGCGGTGGCCTTCGTCATCAGCGCCGGCCAACACCGCACCGCCGCGCGAGCCGCCAGCCGCCAATCCCTCACCGGCACCCCCCCCCGCCAACTCCTCGACGAAGCCCTACGGCAACTGCTGCGGGGCACGGAAGACGCCGGCAGCGCGCTCCACGATAATGATCTGCTGGGAGATATGTATGACGAGCCGGATACCTACGCTGCCGACGATGAGCCGAAACTGACGGCCGATCCGGTTGCGGTGGGCGGAGGGCAACTGCTCGATCTGACCGTCTCGACGCTCGCCAACGCCAATCCGCACCACTACAGCGGCCGCGTGCTCACCTTTGTCAGTGGCGCAGCGGAGGGAACCAGCACGCGAATCGTCAGCAATCCCTCGACGACCAGCTTGCGCATTATCCGCCCCAAGGGAGATTTGCCGTCGAACGGCGACCAGTTCCTCATCAATGGTCGCCCCTTCGACGGCACGCTCGGCACCGATCCGAACGAAGATTACGACGCGGCCGATCAGCACAACCTGTTCCTCGCCGCGCTCATCCCTGCCGATGGCACCAATTCGCTGCGGGTCATTCCGTCGTTTGATCGAACGCAATCGGGAGGGACGACGCAACGCCCCTCCCAGTTCGGCGCGCTCGATCCGGCCACCGACTCCTGGGACGTGGACAACGACGGCGACGGGATCATGGATAGCATCTGGATCGACGTCGGCTTCCCCGCCCAATCGGCCCCCGACGGCCGGCTCTACAAAGCCCTCGTGGCGATCCTCTGCACCGATCTGGATGGCCGGCTGAATCTCAACGCGCACGGGACGCTGGCGCATCTGCAGACGCTGCCCACCGCGCAAACCTTGGCCGGCGGCGCGAGCACCAGCAGCATGCCGCGCGGCGAAGGCTACGGGCCGCCGGAGATTAGTTTGGAGCCGGTGCTCGGGAATGATTATGTCACGTTCCTGCAAGGCACGGCCAACGTGCCGGGCCGTTACGGGTGGAATGCCACCATCACGAGCCGCGACGCGGGCGAGGATGGATACTACGATGATCTCGCGCGGCTGCGACTCTTTCAGTATCCGCTGCAGTTCTCCTCCGCCACGCTTAGCGCCTTCGGCATGCCGTCGAATCTCAAGGGGAACCTCGCCCTCGGCGTCGGGACGCGCGGCCAGTTGGTCTACGATGGGTTAGACACCGATCAGCTTACCGACAGCGCCTATGAAATCGACCTCTCACTCGGCGCCGCGACGGGCGTCGGCGGCGATCCGAACGGCGTCGGCCGAGACATGCCCTACTCCGTCGCCGAACTCGAAGCCCTGCTGCGTCCCTATGACGTGGACTCCGGCACGCTCCCCGACCGGCTGTTGAGTCTCGCTTCGTCGACCGATCTGGTTGCCCAGCGGCACAAGCTCACGACGCTGAGCTACGATCTGCCGATCTACACGAACAATATTCTGGCCAGCACCTCGCTCACGCTGACGGCGACGCCCTGCCCGGTCGCGCCGGAAATGCTGATGGGCGTGAAGATGGATCTGAACCGCCCGTTCGGCAACGGCCGCGACGACAATGCCAACAATGTCATCGACGAAGAAGAGGAAGCCGGCGCGACCGAGACAGTCTGGGGCGGCAGCCATGCCGTGTCCTACACCGGCTACAGCGGCGTGGCCGTCGATCGCGACAACAACGGCGTCGCCGACGCGGGACCGACCAATGCGCGTCAAATCTATGCGCGTCAGCTTTATACGCTCGCTTCGCTGTTGGGCAGCAGTCTACAGCCCCAGGAACTCGCTCAGTGGGCAATCAACGTCGTCGATTTCCGCGACGCCGATTCGATCATGACGAAGTTCGATTACGACCCCAACCCGGTCGATGGCTGGA
>CAYZVT010000115.1:7504-12201 GCA_964481585.1 uncultured Pirellulales bacterium | reverse complement strand
GGCGGCCGAGGCGCGCATCTGGTCGATCAGTTCCGCCTGGCTCTTTTGCGAAGCCAGCAAGTGCTCCGTCTGCTCGTGCTGCGCCGCTGCGATCTTTTCGTGCAGCGCGCTTGTGCCGGACTGAACGCGGTCGAACGCCGAGACGAACTGGTCGATCTGCTGCTGCTGGACCTGGCGCAGTTGCTCGGCTTGGTCCTTCTGTGCGTCGTGGACACTCGCCACGATGGCCGAGAACTGCTCGCGGGCTGTTTGCACGACGCGCTGGTGCTGCTCGTCGTACTCGTTGCGTAGGCGGTCCTGCACATCCGCAATGCCGTCGGCGACCTGCTGCGTGACGACGGTTCCGATCTGCGAAAGTGTATTCTTCCACGCCCGAAACTGCGTGTCCTGCTGCTTGAGAACTTTGCTGACGGCCTCCTGCACGGCGCGGCCGACGTTGCTGCCTTCTTCCTTGCCGTCGTTCATCCGCCGCAGCAGGGTTTCGTTGCAGTATTCTTCGACCAGGCTGAGCAGGTTTTCTTCCGCCGTCTGCATGCTCGTCGAGGGGACCATGATGAGAATACTCATCACGAGCGCCACCAGCGTCGTATCGAACGCCAGCGCCAGACCGCTCGTCACGAGGCCAAGCGAGGTTTTGATGACGCTCAAATCGGCGGTGCCTTGGATCGTTTCGGCGAAGCCGCCGACGGCGACGCTAATGCCGAGCACCGTACCGATAAAACCGAGAATGGGGATCGCCCAGAGGAACACCTTAATCATCGTGTAACTTTGCTCGACGCTGCCGGTGTCGATCTCGGCTTGCGAACTGAGCAGGCTGGCGACTTCTTCGACGCTGCTGCGCGAGCGGAAGTGCTCCAAGGCGCGTTCCACGCGCACGACAAAGAACGTATTGCGTTTGTCTTTCGGCAGGCTGTCGAGATGGCGGAGTGCCCGGTCCACGTCGCGGGGGCGAATTTCGTGGGCCAGCTCGGCGGGCAGGACGTTCGCGGAGAGCGATGCTTGCTGCACCTTGAACATCTGGTACTTCGTGATCAGGATCGCGGCTGCCCAGCACGTGAGGAACATGATCTCATACGGCACCAGCCCGCGTTCCAGGAACAGATCGGGAATGTATTTCAGCCCCAGCGCCATCCGCAGCCCGAACATCAGCGCGAAGAACACCGCCGTGGCTCCCAGCCCGATCAAGCCGCTTTTGAGCATGCTTACTTCGGTACTGGCGGTGGCGTCGCTCGCCGGACGCGGCGTGGCTCGTGCGACCGGCACACCGCGCGTTTCCTCCTGTTCCTCTCGATCGGCGTCGCTGGTTTCCTGCTCGTCGCGGTCAGGTTCGCTGAACGCTTCCATAGGCTCGGCAACGGGAGGAGAAAAGGAAGGGGTGCGACGCGCCGGCGGAGCGAAGTCGGCCCGCGCGGGTTGCTTGGCCCGAACCGGCAGTGTGGGATCAGGAGCCGGCTCCAAACGGTCCGCCTCCGCCTCCGGCTGCGAGGCTTGGGCCGTGGAATCATCCACCGCCTCAGCCCCCTCGTCCGCCACGGGCGGATCAAACTGCGCAGCAGGCAGGGCTAGAAACTGTTCGGGCATCACCGGCTGCGGCCCGTCTCGTTCCTCGGCAATCGGCTCGCTCGCACTCGCTTCGAGCGATGCCGGCCGCGCGTCTTCGTCCTCAGGCGGCTCGCAGTGGCTTGCCTCGTCATCCGACTCGTCGAAGGCCGGCGCTTCGGCGTCTGGCACTGGCGTGCTGGCCGTATCGTCAGGCTCCGGCGCGCTGGCGTCGTTGGGTCGCGGTTCCGCTGCGCTTGCTTCCTCGGACGCGAACGAAGGGGGCGCTGGGACAGCGGGCGGCTCGTACGCTTCGGCCTGCAGATCCAAATCCGGGTCTTGTTGCGGCAACAGGACCGTCGCGTTTTTACAATGGGGGCAGCGGACGGTTTTGCCGATGTGCTCGGGCCGGTGCTTGATTTCCTGTCCGCACTCGGAACAAGGGGTAGTCATGGCCATAATTGCCACTCGCGTGGAGACAGTCCGGGACTACGGGAGAGAAGAGTTGAACTCCTAGTGTAACAGGTCCGCAGGCGGCTTTCACTATTTTGGCCGCCGCGCAGCCGCTAAAGTCGCCCCAAAACGGCCCTTGGCGGCCGCCCTGCCGGCGTTTTGTCCCGTCTGCCGGCGCGGGAGCCTACCGGCCTGCTTGACCGGCGGGTACGATGTGTGCAGTGGGGTTTTTGAACCGGAACCCAAGCCGACATCGGACGCGATGGATAAGAAAGCCAAGAAGAAGATCGAGGTGCTTCGGCAACGCCTGACCAAGCTGCGACAACAGCTCGCCGGGGCGAAGCAGCAGATGGACGAGCCGCAAGAAGTCCGCCGCTTTGAAACGGAAATCGCCGCCGCCGAGGCGGAGATCGAGAAGCTCAAGCAGTCGTAAACAGGCTGCAAGCTATAGGCTGCGGGTGGCGGGGGCGCACCGCCGAAGGCGGAAGCCCCCGTCGCCATGATCTGGGTAGCGAGGGGGCGGCGTGAAGCGGGTGCGCCTCAGGCGCGAAGCACCGCATAGGCCTTTTCCCAAGTCCTGCCTTCCACAAGCCGTGCTCTTTCGGGGGCTTCCGCTAGCGCGACGCGCCCCCGCTACCCCTTCCGCCCTCCGCCCTCGGGGGCTTCCGCTCTCGCGACGCGCCCCCGCCACCTATCGCCTTAGCGCCGCGCGGTTTCGGCGTTGCCTCCGTGCGGGCGGTAGATGCCGGGCTGGTCGGTCCCTTCGCCGTTGAAATCGGCGGCGATCGGCAGATCGTCCGCCGTGCCCATCTCGAAGACCTTGTCCGCCGCGTCGATCTGGCGGTTGCCGTTGGTATCGAGATACCACGTGCCGGCGCGATAGATGCCGAGGTCATCGACCCCGTTGCCGTTCCAGTCGCCCACGACCGGCAGATCGCCGCTCGCGCCGAACTGGGCGTAGCGGTCGCGATCGGTCCACTTCCCGTCGCCGTCCACATCGAGATGCCATCGGCCGTGACGGAAGACGGCGATCGTTTCGATGCCGTCGCCGTTCCAGTCGCCGGTCACGGCGCGGTCGCCGGCCGTGCCGTAGTGGAACACGTGGTCGATCAGGTCCGCCCGCAGTTGTCCGGTCGAGGTGAGCTTCATCGTCCGCG
Source organism: uncultured Pirellulales bacterium (assembly GCA_964481585.1). Taxonomy (GTDB): domain Bacteria; phylum Planctomycetota; class Planctomycetia; order Pirellulales; family CAYZVT01; genus CAYZVT01. Next base: position 9,052 of record CAYZVT010000115.1, on the reverse strand, counting down.
CGCCCAGGGCCGCGTCTTCCTTTTGAGGCGGCAGGTTCTTGGGATTCTCGTCGCGGACGTTGTACGGATCGGGCAGCCCCGGCTCCTTGAGAATCGCTTTCGGGTCGCCGGGCCAGGCGGGACCGAAGATGCCGATATCGGTCTTACCATCGGCATCCCAGTCGCCGGTGACGGGCTGATCACCATCGTGGCCGAGCTTCGCCCACAGATCGCCCTCGTCCCAGACGCCGTTGCCGTTGACATCGATGAACCACTCGCCCTTGATGAAGACGCCGATCTCGGCCCGCCCGTCGCCGTTGAAATCTCCAGCGACCGGAATAGCTTCGTGGTTGCCGAAGATCACGGCGCGTTTGACGGTTCCTTCTTGCCAAGTGAAGCTCGAACGGTCAAGCTCCTTGCCGCGCCAGGCCACGACATCGAACTGCGTTCCGGTAAGCCGCACCAGCACGTCCGGCCGGTTCATCGCGCGGGGCTGGCCAGCATCAACGACGCTGAGGTGCCACGTGTAGCCCGTCGCTACACTCGAACGGCCGGGCCAAGGAGCGTAGGTATACAGCGGCGGCTGAACGAGCGGCGGATCGACCGCCATCGGCCGCGGCCCCAACGTCGGCGGCGCGCCTGGCGTGTACGTGGGCCGCTCGGGCGGCGGGTAGAAGACTTCTTCCGGCTGCTGTTCGACACGCACTTCGCTGAAGTTGTTCTCGACCGACACTTGGCCGGGCGTGAGACGAATCCGCAGAATTGCGTCATCGGCCGGATTCGTCGTAAGCTGCGAGAGCACGAGCGGGCTGACCGGGTCGTGCGGGTTGACCGCCACGCCGCCCGTCGTGCCGGGCGTGTCGATGCCGTCTAAGTAGGAGTCGGGATGGACTTCGAAGACGGCATAGATGCCCGGCGGCAGCCCGACGAATTGGTAGTAGCCGTTGGCATCGGTAACGACACGAATCGCATCGCCGGAGTAAATGCCATCGAGCGCCACGTCGGGACGGATCGCTTCGCCGGTGACGCCGTGCCGCAGTTCGAGCACGACGCCGGCCAGCGGCCGGTCGTCGCTGGTGCGCTGCCCATCGCGCAGCTCGGCCCAGTTGCTCGGCAGCGTGCCGTCTGGCGTGCGAATCGTGCCGCCGTCTTGGAAGACGAAGCCGGCGAGCGTGGCGGGCGGGATTTCGCAGAAGTTGTAATCGACCAGATGCTGATCGGAGCCGACGACGATGCTGCCGACGGTATCCTGCCCGAGCACAATGCCCCCGCCCGAGCCGATCTTTTGGCTGCTGTGAAAGTGGGTGGTCGGCTGGTGCTCATAGACGCGATAGGTGCCCGGCCGCAGTCCCGTAAACTCGTAATAGCCCTGACCGTTGGTGTGCGCCGTTTGCAGCACGTTGCCTTGGTCGTCGAGCAGATCGACGCGCACGCCCGATAGCGGCTGCTCACCGGGATCAAGCTCGCAGTCAAAGTCGGTGTCGGCGATCACGCGGCCACGGATGCTCCCCGGCAGCAGTTCGCCGAAGTTGTAGTCGGTGCCGCTTTTGCCCCACTGGAGCACGGCTT
>CAYZVT010000115.1:0-7404 GCA_964481585.1 uncultured Pirellulales bacterium | reverse complement strand
CCGACGTTACAATCCCCTTCGGGATCGGCGTGGACTTGGCCGCTGATCGAGCTGGCAAGCAGTTCGCCGAAGTTGTAGTCGGTGCCGCTTTTGCCCCACTGGAGCACGGCTTCGCAAATCTCATCGCCGGGGTTGTGCGCGGTTCCGCCGCGATTGCCGGGCGTGTCGAGGCCATCGAGCCAGCCGGAGGGCTGCACCTCACGCACGCCATAGGTGCCGGCCGCCAGGCCGGTGAACTCGTAGTAGCCCTGGGCGTTTGTTGTGACCGTGATGCCGGTGGGATTGCAGTCGGCGTCGAGCAGTTCGACCACCACGCCGCCGATGCCCGTCTCGCCGGGATCAAAAACACCGTCGTTATCGGCGTCGTGGTAGACGTGGCCCGAGAGCGCGACGGGAATGTTTTCGCAAAAGTCGTAGTCTACCGCTTCGGTCCCTGAGACGAGCGTGATGCCGCCGATGCGGTCATTATTGACTCGCGTGCCGCCGGCGCTGCCAACATGGTCGCCACTGTCGATGTAGCCGGCTGGTTGATGCTCGAAGACGGTGTAGGTGCCGGGTCCAAGATTGTCAAAACGGTAGCGGCCTTGGGCGTCGGTGTGCGTGGTGGCGAGCTTTTCGCCTTGCTCGTTGAACAGGTCGATCTGCACCCCTTCGAGCAGAACGTCGTTCGGGCCGACGTTACAATCCCCTTCGGGATCGGCGTGGACTTGGCCGCTGATCGAGCTGGGGAGCAGTTCGCCAAAGTCGTAGTTCACGCCCTGCTGCCCGCCGGCGAGGACGACATCGCGGATTTCATCACCAGGATTGACGGCGCTGCCGACCGTCGTGCCTTCGACCTGGCCGGCGGCGTCTTTGCCGTCGAGCCAGCCGCTCGGCTGCACTTCCACGACCTTGTAGGTTCCGGGCACGAGGTTCTTGGCCTGCCAAAAACCATTGGCGTCGGTGAAGACGCTGACCGTGCCGGTTTCGCCCGTCACGGTGTCGAGCGCGATAACATCGATTCGCGTGTTGGCGATGCCTTCTTCGCCGGCGTCGCGCACGCCGTCGTTGTCGCGGTCATGGAAGACGTGGCCGCTCAATTCGACCGGCTTGAGCACCTGCTCGGCCGTGGCGACGGCTCCCGCCGTGCGGTTGCTGACGTTTTCATTTTCAAAGCGGGCGTCCTTGGGCAGGCTGAGCGTGCTCCCCGCCGCAGTGGCGGCCTCGGCAAAATCGGCGTCGTACTGGTCCCAGAACACGCCATCGAGCTGAATGTCCTCGTAGTGCTGCGCGGTGAACTCGCCGCTAATCTGTGAACGCTGGAACTCGCGGCCTTCGACGATCGGCGAGACGTCGATCGAGCCGTCGTTGTTGACGAAGTTGGCTTCGTCCACGTCGAGCGAGAAGACGAGCTTCTCGCCCGCGTCGAACCCGCGCAGGTCGAAGACGAGCTGCATGCCGCCATCAACGACCGTGACGCCGAGCACCTCAAAGCCATCATGGCTGATGATTTGGAGCGGGATCGACTCGTCGGCTCCCAGCCCCCCGTCGGCGATGTCGAAGAAGATGTCGGCATCGGTCATGCCGTCATTGCGTTTGTCGCCGTTGATGGTGATGCGGTTGAGTTGTGTTCCGGCCGCGCCCCCCTCGAAGGTGACTTCGATGATGTCGGGGCCGTTATCAAGCCCAGTGTCCGGCTCGTAGTAGACGGCCCCCAGGTGCAGATCGGCAGCAAGCAGTTGCCGAGGCTCCATGGTTTCAAAGCGGCAGTGGCGCTGCCCTGCGTTGCGCGCCTCCTCCGTCGCCGCGACTTTTTGCCGCGCGTGAGGCCCAGCCAGTCGGCTGCCAAGATGAGCGAACGAGCGCAGAAGTCCCACAAATCACCTCCCTGTGAACTCACTTTCTCCGGTCGTATTAAAAACGAACCGAAAGGCGAAAGGTTCCTTCCTTTCGTCGCTGTCGTGGCTGGTTGCGAGCGTGCTACCGCAGCTCGCCGGGCAGCACGGCAGTTTCTTCTTGCCCCAGCCGCTTCAGATCCCAGAGCCGCACGGTTGTGTCAAAACTTCCCGACACCAGCAGCCCAAGCTGCGCGTCGTAGTCGAGCGTCGCCACCGAGCCGGTGTGGCCTTCGAGCCGGTAGATCACTTGCTTGATCGCAAGATCCCAAAGCTGGATTTTGTTGTCGCTTCCGCCCGAGGCGAGTTGCGTATCGCTCACGAAGGCGAGCGCCAGAACCTTGGCCGTCTCGCTTTGCAGCGTCTCGATCGGCGCGCCGCGTTCGGCGTCCCAGAGCCGGATCTGACGATCTTCGCCGGCCGAGGCAAGACAGGTCGAATCGGGCGAGAAGACAATCGCGCGCACCCGCCGCCGATGGCCTTCGATGTTGTGATTGGCCTGCCAAGTGGCCGTGTCCCAGATGCGAATCTTGCCGTTGCGGCCAGCAGAAGCCAGATGCCGGCCGTCGGGCGAGAACGCCACCGCACGCATATCGACGCAGGGGCAGGGCAGCTCGCGCAGCAGTTCGCCTGTCTCGACGTGGTAGAGCTTCATTCCAGGCTGGAAGCCGACCGCCGCGAGCGTTTGGCCGTCGGGGCTGAACGTCAGGTCGGTAATCGCCTGCTCATGCTCGGGCAGCGTGCGCAGCAGTCGCCCCGAGGCCGCGTCGCGCAGTTGCACCCGCCGATCGTTGCCGGCCGTCGCCAGCGTCTTGCCGTCGGGCGAGAACGCCACGGCCCGCACCCAGTCGGTGTGTCCGCCTTGAAGATGCAATACCCGTCCGTCGTGATGGTTCCAGATCCGCAGCAGGTGATCGTCCCCCACGGCCGCCAACCGCTCCCCGCCCGGCGCGAGTGCCACGCCCGTCACGACGGCCGGCTTGCGTTGCTGGCTGCCAAGCTGCAGAACGCGAACCGGGTCCAAGCGGCGCAGCTCGGCGGCTTGCGCGCGTGGGGCGAGCAAACTCAGATACGCGCCGGCCAGGGCCGAGCAGAACATGCGACGGTGCACGAGGCAGCCTCCCAAAGCTGGGGGAAACGACAGCGGAGCAGGACGATCTTTCTATCTGTATCGGCTGCTCCGGCAGGCGAGCCAAAGTCGAAACCCTGCCCGGCTCCGAAGAAAGAAGCGGAAAGCCGCACGCAAACAGGCGCTGCACCGCTTTTCGCCCACGGTCTCCGGGCCGGTTCGCCGCTTCGGGCGCGACCGGGAAGCGCGACTCGCTCAAGTCGGCAGCGGCGAGGGTGCGCGATCCGGCCGACGTGGCTTGGCCCGAAGGCGCACGTCCCCCAGCGCGCGCTCGACGGGGGCTTCCGCTCCTCGCGGTGCGCCCCCGCCACCCTTTGACCTTTCCTCCGCCTTCCGCCGCTTGTCGCTCAAGGCTATTTGCGCTGGTCGATCGGCACAAAGTCGCGCTCGGTGGGGCCGATGTAGACCTGCCGGGGGCGGCCGATGCGCTTGTTCGGCGAGTGGTGCATTTCCCGCCAGTGGGCGATCCAGCCCGGCAGACGCCCGATCGAAAACAGGACCGTGAACATCTGCGTCGGAATGCCCATCGCCCGATAGATCACGCCGGAGTAGAAATCGACGTTCGGGTAGAGCTTGCGCTCGATGAAGTACTCATCGCTCAGAGCGACTTGTTCGAGCTGCTGGGCGATATCGAAGATCGGATCGTCGATCCGCCGCTTGGCGAGCAGCCGCTCGCACATTTCTTTAATGATTGTGGCCCGTGGGTCGTAGTTTTTGTAAACGCGGTGCCCAAAACCCATCAAGCGGTAATCGTTGTTTTTGTCTTTGGCCATTTCGACGTACTTGGCCACGTCGCCGCCGTCCTCGCGGATTTCTTCGAGCATGTTCACACACGCCTCGTTCGCCCCGCCATGCAACGGCCCCCACAGGGCACAGATGCCGGCCGAAATCGAGGCGAAAAGATTCGCGTCGGCCGAACCGACCATCCGTACCGTGGAGGTGCTGCAATTCTGCTCGTGGTCGGCATGGACGATGAGCAGCAGATTGAGCGCTTCGACAAAATCAGGGTCCGGCTCATACGGCTCGCTCGGCACCGAGAACATCATTCGCAAGAAATTCTCGCAGTAGTCCAGCTCGTTCTTCGGATAGACAAACGGCTGGCCGATCGACTTTTTGTAGGCGTACGCCGCGATCGTCGGCAGTTTGGCGATCAGGCGATGGATCGAGATTTCAACCTGGTCCGGGTCGCGCGGGTTGAGCGAATCCTGGTAGAAGGTCGAAAGCGCGCCGACGACCGAGCTAAGAATCGCCATCGGGTGCGCATCGCGCGGAAAGCCGTTATAGAAGTAGCGCATCTCCTCGTGCAGCATTGAGTGCCGCCGCAGTGAGTTGCGGAAATCTTCAAGCTGTTCGGCGGTGGGCAGTTCGCCGTAAATCAGCAGGTAGCTGACCTCGATGAAATCGCAGTTCTTGGCGATCGTCTCGATCGGATAGCCGCGATAGCGGAGCACGCCCTGCTCGCCGTCAAGATAGGTGATGGCGCTGCGTGTCGAGCCGGTGTTGACATAGCCTTCGTCGAGCGTGATATAACCGGTTTTGGCCCGCAAACGCGAGATATCGAGCGCCCGCTCGCCTTCGGTGCCCACGACAATCGGCAAGTCAAGTTCCTGCTGGTCGTCGATCTTCAGCTTGGCTACATCGGCCATCGAGCGTTCCTTTTTCCTTGCTCCGGTCGTGCTCATACGCGTTGCTTTCCCCGTCTCAGATCATGCGCGTCGTACAACTTGCAGTGTAGCGGCGCGGGCGTGATCTTACAATTGGCGCACTGGCTGGGCGTCGCAGTATGACGATTTGTGATTCTGGAGTCGGTGCGGCGGGGGGCCGCGCTCGCCTGCGCCGCACGGTGACCTAAAGCCGATCCACGACATCTGGGGGCATCTCCTCTTTTCGTCCGAGGCTGCCTATAGCCGGTAAGCCGGTGGAACGCCCCGTTTCGCCCCTGGCCTGCCGCGCAGGCGGGAAGGACGGCGCCGGAAAACACCTCGCGCTCGCCACTCGCAGCCTATAGCTCGTAGCTTACAGCCTGCTGCTCCGGCGCATCAGGATTAACGGGAGCGTCTACACGGTAGGCCGGCGCGGACGCTGCGGGCGGAAAGGCGAAAAGAGCGTTTGCGGATTCCGATCCGGAGGCTCGTGAAGCTACTGCTGGCTGGGGCCGTTTTGCAATTTGCTGAGCTGCGGGTGGTTGTCGAAGATCGACCAGACGCGGCTCTCTTGGCGGAGCTTGGCCATGTACTGCTCGATCTGCTTGTCCCGCCGCTCTTGCTTGAGCTTCTTTTTGATCTCCACCTGCGCTTCGACGAACGATGTGCGGCCGGCGTCGCGGCGTTCGAGCACGCGCACGATATGAAAAGCGGTTTCGCTGGCGATGATCGGGCTGAGCTGCCCGACGGGGAGCGTAAAAATCGCGCGGTTCAAGTCCTGCGAAACGAGGCTGCCGCGCGTCGTCCAGTCATACTGCCCGCCGTCGCTCGCCGTGGGGCCGTCGCTTTTTTCCTTGGCAATGTCCGCCAGCGCGGTGCCACGCCAGATGGCATTGCCCATCTCGGCGATCGTGCGGTAGGCCTCGGCTTTGTCACGATAGCGATCGTAGCGGACGGCCAGTTCTTCCCAGCGGGCCTTGGCCTCAAACTCATACTCCGCCAGATGCTCTTGGTAATAGGCGAGCATCTCGGCGTGACTGATTTCCTCGTCTAGCTCGATGTTCTGCCGCAACCACTGCTGGGCCAGGAGCCGTTCGCCGTAGGCCCGCTTTTGGCGTTCGAGCGAACTGCCAATCTCTTGTAGCTTGGCTTCGAGTTCGCTGCGGGTGGTGGTCTTCGTGGCCTTATAGAGTTGAGGCAGGCGGTCCTGCTCGAATTGTTTTTCGATCTGCTCCTCAATCTTGGCGTAGTTTTCCTTCGGGATCGTGCGCCGCGCCTCGGCGTAGAGCAGCTTGGTGTCGACGATCTGATCGAGATTGCGCTTCATCAGCATCAGCCGCACCACTTCTAGCTGCTCCGGTGGAAAGCGGTCGCGGTTCGCGGCGAGCGTTTCCTCAATGCCTTCCGAGACATCGCAAGCCAGGACGATCTCGCCGGCGATGCGGGCGACGATCTGCCCCCCTTCAAGCAGCCGCGGCGCGGCGACCGGAGCGGCCTGGCGCAACTCCGCATCGGGATAAAGCGGCTGAGCGGCTGCGGTCGCAAAATTGGCCGGACCGGCCAGCGGAGCACTCGGCGCCTCGGGAACCCCGCCATAAGGAACGGCCGATCCCGGTTGAGGGCTAAAGCTGACCGAGCCAGGAACGCTTCCGAATGAGACGCCCGGCGACTGCGCCGCGGCAGGCGAAGCGACAGCCAGCGTTGCTGCTGCCAGGAGCGTCAGAGAGGGCATCCATGCCACGGCATCGGTCTCGGTGGTCAGCGCGTCACGTTGAATCGGTGCGGAAAAGTCCGGCAGAACCCCGGACGCTGCTAGAACTGATCGGCACCGTAGGGCAGGCCAACTCCAGCTGGCCTGTCGATTTTGTGGCCGGCAATCCCGCTCGACGGAGGGCCAGCGAAAGCCTTCTTTCCAGCGGCGCGGCGGATTATAGACAGGCTAGGGCGACGGTCGCAACACCGATTTAATCGCCGCAAACTTTTCCTCGGCACTGGTAACTTCTTTCCCAAGCGGAAGATACGCACTGTCGGCATCGACGATCCGCAGCCGGCCGCGAAGGGCCGCCGCAAGCTGCTCGACTTGCTTCCGGTTCATGTAGCGAAACACGGCGTAGCTGTCTTCGAGGTGAATCGAATGAATTTGCCAGCCGTGCGCCCAGATCCGCAGTTGGGCCAGTTCGAGCAGCCGGTCTACCTCCGGCGGGCGCGGCCCGAAGCGGTCGGATAGCTCAGCACTAAAATCTGCTAGCTCTGCATCGCTCGTAATACGCGCAAGCCGGCGGTAGAGGTCGATCTTCAGCCGCAGGTCCGGCACGTAAGTGCGCGGCAGATAGGCCTCGACCGGCAGATTGACATCAACCTCGATCGACTCCCGCGCCGGCAGGTTCCGCTGTTCCCGTACGGCCTTTTCGAGCAGGGCGCAGTACAGCTCATAGCCGACCGCCGCGATGTGGCCACTCTGCTGCGGGCCGAGAATGTTGCCCGCCCCGCGCAGTTCCAGGTCGCGCATGGCGATGGCGAAGCCGGCGCCCATGCTGCTAAACTCCTCAATCGCCCGCAGCCGGCGTGCCGCGTCGGGCGAGAGATGCCGTTTTGGATCGACGAGCAGATAGCAGTAGGCGCGGTGCTTGTAGCGTCCCACCCGGCCGCGTAGCTGATGCAGGTCGGCCAGCCCGTAGCGGTCGGCATCGTCGATGAAGATCGTGTTGGCGTTGGGAATGTCGAGCCCGCTTTCCACGATCGTCGTCGCCAGCAGCAG
>CAYZVT010000114.1:0-12247 GCA_964481585.1 uncultured Pirellulales bacterium | reverse complement strand
CGTGGTGGTCAACAAGATCGACCGCCCCGAAGCACGGCCGGAAGAAGTCGTGAACGAGGTCTTTGACCTGCTCGTGGAGCTAGAGGCGGACGACGAGGCGCTCGACTTCCCGATCGTCTACACCTCGGCCAAAGAGGGCTGGGGGACGCAGGACTTGAGCCGCCGGCTCGACAATCTGCAGTGCCTGTTCGAGACGATCATTCGCAACGTGCCGGCGCCCTCGCCCGACGAGGCCGACTGCGACGCGCCGCTGCAAATGCTGGTGACGACGCTCGATTACTCCGATTACGTCGGCCGCATCGGCATTGGCCGCGTCTTCGCCGGACGAATCGGACCGAACCTGCCGGTGACGATTCTCGGACGCGATGGCAGCGCCACCTTGCAGAAGGTGATGAAGGTGCTCACGTTCGATGGCCTCGGACGCCGCGAGGTCGACGAGGTCACGGCGGGCGACATCTGCGCCGTGGTCGGTCTCGACCCGATCGACATTGGCGACACCGTGGCCGACCGCGAGCAGCCGAAGGCGCTGCCGACGATCCGCGTCGATGAGCCGACGCTGCACATGACGTTCCGCGTCAACGATGGCCCGTTTGCGGGCCGCGAAGGCCAATACTTGACCAGCCGCCAAATCAACGACCGTCTGCAGCGCGAGCTGCGCTCGAACGTCGCCTTGCGCGTCGGGCCGGGCGAGACGCGAGAGCAGTTCCACGTTTCAGGCCGGGGGCTGATGCACCTGGGCATCCTCATCGAGAACATGCGCCGCGAGGGGTACGAACTTTCGGCCGGCAAGCCCCGCGTGGTGCTGAAGGAGATCGACGGCAAGACGCACGAGCCGATCGAACAACTCGTGATCGACTGCCCCGACGAGTGTCAAAGCGCGGTGATGGCGCTCGTCTGCGACCGCCGCGCGGAACTGGTCAAGATGCAGCCCAAGATCGGCGCGAACGGCTATATTCACATGGTCTTTACGGTCCCCTCGCGGGCACTGATCGGGCTGCGGAGCCGGATGCTCAACGCCACGCAAGGCCGCGCGATCATGCACCACACGCTCCTGCGCTACGAGCCGCTGCGGGGCGAGATTCCCCGCCGGCAAGCGGGCGTGCTGATCGCCAACGAGCCGGGCCAGGTCACGGCCTACGCTCTCGACGCCCTCTACGATCGCGGCTTCTTCTTCGTCAAGCCCGGCGATCAGGTCTACGAAGGGCAGATTGTCGGCGAGAATTGCAAGGAAGGCGATCTGGTGGTGAACGTGGTCAAGGAAAAGAAGCTGACCAATATTCGCACCACGAGCAAAGACGACGCCGCGCAGATCCGCCCGGCCCGCGAGCTATCGCTCGAAGCGGCCTTGGAGTACATCCAAGAGGATGAGCTAGTCGAGTTCACGCCCAAGAACATCCGCCTGCGGAAACGCCTCCTGAGCGAAAACGACCGCCGCCGCGTCCAGCGGCAAGCCAAGAGCGTCGAAGCGTAGCGCATGCTTCCTGTCGCGGAAGGTAGTCCTCTTTTCGCCATGCCCATCAGTTTCGCGGAGACGTCCTTCCCGCAGAATCGTCATTCCCGCCTGCGCGGGAATGACGTGTTTTGCTGATTGCTGATAGCTAACAGCTAACAGCTACTTCCGCGGAACGTCGTAATGGACGACGAGGCGGCGGTCGGTGGATTGGACCACTAATTCTAGTCCGCTCGTCAGGGGATTATGGAATCGGGAGGGGACGTAGCTCACGCCGGTGGCGTCCTCCATGCTGGGCGGCACTTTCCAGCAGTGGAGGGCGATCTTGTAAACGCCGGGCAGGAGTCCATCGCCGTCCTCAAAGGTCTGGGCCTGGAACGAGCCGTCGGTCTGAAGACGAGCCACGCCCGGTCGCTGAGGAAAACCGTCCGCTGCTCGGACGGGTACGAAGTAGACCGTCCCCGGCCGAGGCCAGGGGCCGCCGCTCCAGGTAATTTTGCCCTCCACGGGAACGGTTGCCGGGCGGTCACTGCGGCCGCAGCCGGCGATCGGCAACATGCTGGCCAAGCTCAGCACGAGAAGGCCGATCGCGAGTGTGCATCGGGCGGCAGTCATGGCGTGCTTACGGCACCTCCACAATCTCACCGCCCGCCCGGCTGCCGAGTCCGTTGTAAAGCTCAAAGTCGAGCGACTCATGGAAGAATCGCACGCTGCCGTCGCACAGGCAAAACATCGCGCCGCCCGGATGCCGGCTGGCAAAGCCGGTGACGCGCGGCTGCGGATTGTTGGTGTGGTTCTGGGCTTGGGTGAAGTCGTCGCGGGGATACTGGTCCTTGGAGACGGGGAAATTGATTGGAATGTTGGTCATGGCCAGCGGCATGTTGGCTGCGAACGCCACGTTATGCATGTTCTGCTCGGGAACCGCTTCGCCGAACAGAATTGTATTTGAGAGGCCGTCGCGGACGTGCGCGAACTGGAGCGAGCGGGGGTAGCGAAAAAACATCCCCGGACCGTCGCCGTTGTCGGTGCATTTGGTGCCCTGACAACAGAAATTCTTCGGGCTCGGCGACGGGTTGGGGCAGAGCGGACAATTCTTCTGGTGCGAACATTCCGCCGGTCCCATCGAAGCCAGATACCACGAGACCACCGAGCGCGACGGCGTAAACATCCCGCAACAGGTGCAACGCGCGTCCATCACCGCTTTCTCCAGCGAGCCGCCGGTCGGACAAACGAGCGCGGGCACGGGCGTGGTCATCGCCGGCCGGTTGTTGGCGTGGTTCATGGGATAGTCGAAGTCAAACAAGTCGTAATGGTTCTGGGCTTCCAGGAAAGGAAGAATCATCGTCGCCCACGTCCCGGCGCGGATCGGCAGCAACTCATAAGTCCAGGCCGACCCGAACGGCAGCACGGCGTTTTGCGCATGGTAGTTGTGCATCGCCAAGCCAAGCTGCTTGAGATTGTTGGCGCACTGCGTCCGCCGGGCCGCTTCCCGCGCCGACTGCACCGCCGGCAAGAGCAGCGCCACCAAGATTCCGATAATCGCGATGACCACGAGCAGCTCGACCAAGGTAAAGCCCAAGGTGCCGCGCGCCACTGCTGGCTTGTACCTGACTCGCCCGCAAGCCGGGATTGGGTGACGGGGGCGCACGCGCAGCGCAGCCCCCGAGGCTGCGACAATCGTGGAGGTGGTGCGGCGTGAAGACCTGCCGCGCTCGACGGGGGCTTCCGCTTGCGCGGTGCCCTCCCGCCACCCAATTGCGTTTAACTTACGCTCGACGATCATCTCGACGTTTCCGAGCGAACGGGGGCATGGTCGGTTGGCGCGACCAAGCGCATGGCCTCGTAGTGGCGGCGAACGTCCTCAGGCTTGAGGGCGCGCAAATAGAGGGCGACCTCGTCCAAATCGCCTGTGAACCGGCCTCGTGCTCCCCCCATGAACTGCCGGGTTCCGCCGCGGCCCAAAACGATGAGCGGATCGGCCTGGCCTTGGCCCGTTATCAGGGCTTCTCCCGCGAGACGACCATTTACATAGAGCGCGACGGCGGCGCCTGACCGCGCGGCCACGAGGTGCTGCCACGTTTGCTGCCCCGCGTGGGCGGCAAAGAGATTCGTCCCCCCCTCGACCCCCGGCGGCTGGCGATGGAGGTAGCGCCAACGGAAAGCCGACTGGGCGGGCTGGAGCGCCAGCAGAGCCGTCATGGAAAAGCCGCTGCGCGGATCGGTGGAATAGGGAACCATCGCCGAGAGGATGAATTGTTGGTCTTGCATCTCCACCGGCTGAGGCCGTACCCATAGCTCAAGACTGTAGTCCGATTCCGTCAGGCCTGGCATCGGTTGCTCGCAAACGAAGTAGGCATCGTGCTGGGCGCTCAGCCGGGCGAACCGATTCTGGTTGGAGCCTTGGAGCCGAGGGCTGCCAACGGCCGTCAGCGGATAGCCGTTACCTACTTCATTGGGGACGCGATCGCCCAGCAGCCGCTCAAATCGCCAGTACGCCAGCGGTTCGCCGGCCATCACCAGGGCAGCGTACTCAGAGCTTGGATGCAGTGCCGGTTCCGATGCCCCGAGAGCCATCTCGACGCGATGCCGTCGCGCTAGTGCCTCGGCATGGAACTCCAAGGGTTGAAGGCTTCCTTGGGAGACGCGCATGGCCTGCTGGGTTCCGATCCTCGCTACCGTAAAGGCCGTTGGGGTGGTAGCCGGCGGACGAAGCTCGATCGCTCCTTGCAGAACCTGGACGTCGGTTTGCCCGTCGCCGACGCGCACTTCGAACTGGGTTCCCAAGTCCACGATCTTCGCGGCGGCCGTTTCGACGGTAAATCCCGTCGCGGCTCGAGGAACGCGGGCCATCAGATACCCCGTGTCGAGGTAGCAAGAATCGGCGGTTTCGAGCCGCAAAGTTGTCGGCCCGTCGATTTTCAGGAGCGCACCGTTTGCCAACTGAATCTTTGCCGAGCCTGCGGCGAGCCGTAGCGTCTGCTGGAGGACGGCTTGCCCTACGTTCCGCGAAACTCCGTCTGCCCACTCGGCCTGCGAGAGACCGACAAGGTAGCCGACCGGCGCGGCGGCAGCGCCGAGATTCGATCGGTCCTGGCCGAATTGCGGTGCGGGAACTTGAGCCGAGGAGAGCAACAGCGAGACGATCACCACCGAAGCAAACAGCAAGGAAAACAGCACCGGCCGGTTCAGCGTTCTCCAGAGCGTCTGCCCGCGGAAGAAGGATGCTGGGGTAGCGGGCCCGGGAGCACGCCCCCGCGCGGCGCGCGCCGCGTGCGCTTGCCGGCCTCGCTCCAAGGCGCTGACGCGCCAATGCAACTCGGCCTCTAAGTTTAGCAGGTCGGCCAGCATCGCCCGCGCCGTTGGCTCGTCGCGCAGCAGGGCTTCTAGCTCGTCGGCATCCCGCGCCGAAAGCTCGCCTTTCTGAACCAGATCGACAAGTTCCCAGAAGCGACGAGGGAAGGCTTTCATTCTGGGTGCTCCTCTTGAGCGAGGGCACGATTCACGCAGTCGAGCAACGTCCGCCGGATGCGGCACAGGCGACTATAGACGCTACTCAGAGGTCGGCCCAGCGTCTGGGCCGCTTCCTTAATCGTGTGCTGGCCGCCGTAGCAGACTTGGACCATCTGTTGATCGAGGTCCGACAGTTGCCTGATGCACACGTCGAGAGCTTGCCGCTGCCGCTCGTGAACTTCCGCGCGGTCCAGCCGCGTCTCCGCCACGAGAGCAAGTGCATCGAAGCTGAGGTGGACGCGGCGGCGATCGCGCGACTTGAGGAAATTGAGCGCCTCAAGATGCGCGATGCGGCAAGCCCAGGCAACGAAGTCGGTGCCCGGCTCGAACGTGTCAAACTTGCGCCAGAGAATCAAACTGGTCTGTTGGAGGAGATCCTCGGCGTCGGAATAATTCAGCACCAGCGTGTAGAGGTAGCCAAAGATATTCCGCTGGAAGCGCGTGAAAAGCTCGACGAATTGTTCGCTTCGCTCCAGGCTAGGCGAGGGCATGGCAGACTCAAGCAGAGGAGAGGCACACACACGGCCGCCAACGACACGGCACACCAGGATACGTACTTGAGACGGAAAACTTGGTGCGAAATCTGCCCACTTTTGCAGCTTTTGCGGCAGACTTTCGCCTTCGCTCTAGCAGTTTGCCCCCTTCCTCTCACCATGGCCGGCGCACAAAGCTCGGCACCTGTTTAGCCCGCTGGCATTTGGAGGGCAGAACCATGGGGTGGCGGGGGCGCACCGCGCTAGCGGAAGCCCCCGAAAGAGCACGGCTTGCGGAAGGCAGGACTTGGTACGGGGTGCTTCGCGCCTGAGACGTAGGCACCAAGGTCGCAGTCTCGGGGGCTTCACTGCGTATGCGCCCCCGCCACCCAATCCGCGCTTGCGGGCCAGCTAATCAGGTCCGACGCTCGCCGGTCCGAGACGGAATGGACGCCGAGAAAAATTAACCGCTAAATAATCCAATTTTGCGAGCAAAGTTTCCGTCGCGCAGTACGTATCCTAGTGCTGCAATAGGTCTGTGTCACACCAGCCGTTTGCCAGGCTCCGGCGTACAGACGGCTCGCGCGGCCTCTGCTCGCTAGAAAAAGTATCACTTCGCTCGCTACGGAGAGGAAATCACGATGCATGCGTCAAAAGCCGCCGCCGCGACCCTACGTTCTTGGTTCTCCCGGCTGATCGTCGGGAGCATCGTGTGGGGCCTAGCGACGGCCGCATCGGCGGCGATCATCGTGGAAGATACGTTTGAAGATGGATTTTCCAATCAACCCGGCAACCCCCGCGACGTGGGCTGGTTCACCCGCTTCAACAATGTTCCGGCTCTCTCCACCGCCGTCGATCCGGTGCTCGGATCGGGGAATGTTTTGGTCGCGACCAATCCGTTTAGCGGCGCGGGGCCCATCCTCGGCGTCATGGACTCCGCTGCCCATCTCGGCAACCTCTCCGGCGACAGCTTGCGGCTCTCGCTCGATTTCCGCTTTATCTCCGCGATACCTAACAGCGACACCGGTTTCCGTATCGGACTGTTTAACTCCAACGGCTCGGTGGTGGTCTCCGACGCCACGGGGGGGCGTTCGACCAACGACATTGGCTATCACTTTAACTTCGCCACCGGAACCGCCGCTCCCAGCGTAGGCATCTTTGAACAGCCGAGCAGTGGCCAAAGCCCCGGCAACTTTTTGGGCACCTCTGGCCTTACGACCGTGGGCACGGACGCTCCCTTTGCCATCAACGATACCGATCCCCACTCGGCCGAGTTCATTCTGACGCGCATCAGTTCCAGTAGCATGCTTCTGCAACTGAAGATCGACGGGGTGCTCCGCGCCAGCCGCATGGACAGCAGCGTTCTGACCACCTCGTTCGACGAGATCACCAGCCATGTCTCCACCGCGAACTTCGATTACCGCCTGGACAACGTGGTACTCAGCACCGCACCGGAGCCATCCTCCTGGGCTCTCCTTGCATCCGGGGCGCTAATATTGGGCGTGGCGGCCGCGAGACGGAAACCTAGCGCATACTCCCTGTGACTTAAACTCAGAGAGTACTCTTTTCGCCCGCGGCGCCCACGCCGGCTGGCCGCGTAGACGCCGCCGCGAATTCTCATCGGCAGGGCCGGTGGCTTGCTGCCGAGTTAATCGTGATGCGCACTAGCTGTGCGGAGGCACCCTTCCCGCGCAGGCGGAAGCCCAGTTCAGCTTTCGCCTAACAGGAGGTTACGCGGCGAGTCGGCCTGGCGGCCGCGGGCGAAAAGGAGGCTGCCTGCCGCTGCACTTAAATTCCGTGCGCTCCAACACCGGTGGTAAGCGAGTAAGCTGCTTGGCTTCGGACTGAGCTTGTTCGCAGCTAGCGATCCTGGTAAATACCCGCTCCGAGGAGGGCCTTTGGTTGGGCCGTTCAGGGATTGGCGCCAGGGTAGAGAGAGGCGAGCGATGCCGGTCGATGCGCACGGGATGGCGCCAGTGCCGCGTACTTTTTTAGGGGCGCATCGTCCGCTGCTGTCGATTGTCATCCCCTGTTACAACG
This sequence comes from uncultured Pirellulales bacterium, assembly GCA_964481585.1. Taxonomy (GTDB): domain Bacteria; phylum Planctomycetota; class Planctomycetia; order Pirellulales; family CAYZVT01; genus CAYZVT01. The sequence continues at coordinate 4,774 of CAYZVT010000114.1, read as the reverse complement.
AGCAGGAGGTGATCGAACAGACCTACCGGCGGCTCGTCGAGGTGCTCGCCGAGCTGGCGATGGACGTGGAAATCCTGCTCGTCAACGACGGCAGCCGAGACTCGACGTGGGCGATTCTTCAGCGTTTGGCGGCGCACGACGCGCGGGTGCGGCCGCTGAATCTGTCGCGAAACTTCGGCCACCAGACGGCCGTCACCGCCGGCATCGACCACGCCGAGGGGGATGCGGTCGTGTTGATCGACGCCGATCTGCAAGACCCGCCCGAAGTGATTTTGGAAATGCTCGCCAAATGGCGCGAGGGCTACGATGTGGCCTTCGGTCGCCGCACGCGGCGCGAAGGCGAAACGGCCTTCAAACTCTGGACCGCCGGGGCGTTTTACCGGCTCATCAACCGGCTCGCCGAGATCGAGATTCCGCTCGACACGGGCGACTTCCGCCTCATGGATCGCAAGGTGGTCGACGCCTTGCGCTCGATGCGCGAACGCGACCGCTTTTTGCGGGGCATGGTCAGTTGGGTCGGATTCCATCAGGCCGAGGTGCTCTACGAGCGCGCCCCGCGCGCCGGCGGCGAGAGCAAATACCCGCTGCGAAAAATGCTTCGCTTTGCCTTCGACGGGATTCTCTCGTTCAGCCTCCAACCGTTGCGGCTGGCGACGATACTAGGACTGATGCTCGTCGCCGTCGCTTTGCTCACCGCATCGGGAGCGGCGCTGCTCGCCTGGACCGGGCGGAGCGAGGTGCTCGGCACGGGGCTCGTGCTCGCGGCGGTGGCGCTCTTCAGTGGCGTTCAGCTTCTCTGCCTGGGCTTGCTCGGCGAGTACGTCGGCCGGATTTACATGGAACTGAAAGACCGCCCGCTCTATTTGCTGGAACAAGACGACCTTGCCCAGCAGTCCCAGCGGCGGCGCGCCGCCTGACTCTTCTTCGGGTCCACCGCCGATGACGCCTCGATCCCGCTATCTTCGTTGGGCCGTCGCCCTGCTGGCGGCGAATCTTTTCGCGGCCTGGTATGTGGGCCAGGAGCGGACGCTCTATACCTGGGACTACTCGAACTACTGGGTGAAGACGGTCGCGCTCTACGAGCGAGCGACGGAGTCGCCGTTTCGGGCCCTGTCGCGGGTCTACAAGTCGATTCGCCATGACGAATACAATCTGTTGGCGAGCGTGCCGCTGGTGCCGTTTCAAGCGGTGGGCGACTCGCGCACGATGTTCCTCTGCGGCATGGCGACGATGTTTCTCGTGCCGGCCGTGCTCGTCTTCGCACGATTGGTGGAAGAACTCGCCGGTCCGCTCAACCGCTGGCAGCGCGGCAGTCTGCTCGCCGCCGGGTTGCTGTTCGCCCCGCTGTGGATTCCGCTCTTGCGGGGCTATCCGGCCGTGATGGGCACGGTCTTCGCCGGAGCGATTCTGCTTTGGTATCTCCGCTGTCCGCTCGATGCGATGACGCCCCGCCAAGCCTGCGGACTGGGGCTGCTGTTGCTGGGCATCTTTTTGACGCGGCGCTACTACGCCTTCTGGGTCGTCGGATTCTTCCTGGCTGCGGCGACCATCGAGGTTGTCCGCGCAAATGGGGCGGAGGCACGCTGGACGCAGTTACGCCGCGCTGGGCAAACGCTCCTCATTGCCGGAGGAACGGCACTCGCGTATCTCCTTTTGTTCGCGCTACCCACCCTCCGCCGCACGGCAGGCACCGACTACGCCGAATTGTACGCGCCGTGGCAGAGCGGCACCGCCTATGCCGAACGGCTGATGCAGCTCTTCGGCCAGTACGGCTACTTCGTGCTGCTCGCCGCCGCAGTCGGGCTGATGGTGTTCGCCGCGCGCGAGCCGCAACACCGCAAGTTCGTCGCCCTGCTCGTTCTGCAGACAGCGCTGGCGGCGCTGCTGTTTTGCCGGGTGCAGGTGGCGGGCGTGCATCACGCGCTGCTTGTCGCGCCGGCGCTGTTGGTCGGCGTGGGACTGTTTGTGGTGCAGCTTCCGGCGGTCCTCGGCCGCTGGCCGGGTGGGGCCGTCGGCGGCGCGACGGTGGCCGTCCTCGCCGCCCAGTTCGCCGGCACGTTCAGCCCCACGCATGCCAGTGCGGAGTGGCTGGAAATCGCCGGGCTTACTCCGCACCCGCCGCTGGTGCGGGGCGATTTGGCCGTGATTGACCGGCTGCGTGAGCGATTGAATGAGTTAGCCGGCGGTGACGCGCCAAAGGCAGTTTATATCGTCGGCAGTTCGACGCGGTTCAACGAGGGTCTGTTTTCCGTTCCAGCCCGCATCGAGCCAGCGAAGCGGCCGATCACATTCCGTCCGCTTGCCGTGCATGACGTGGAGACTCGTGATGGCTGGCCCCTGCACATCGTCGAGGCGAGTTACATCGTCGTGACCGATCCGCCGCAGATTCATTTGGAAGCCAAAGACCAGCAGGCCGTGCTCGCCCCGGCCGCCATGCTCGCCAGCGGCACGTCGCTCGGTCGCTATTACCGCCGGCTACGCGAGCCCTTCGCGCTCGACGACGGGCTCACCGCCTGGATTTACGCGCGCACCGAGCCGATCGACGCAGCCGGTCGCGCGGCCTTTGAGCAAGCGCTCCACGAAGCGGCGACCCGCTACCGTTAACGCCAGCTCGCCCCCCTCCCGTCATTCCCGCGAAAGAACCTGCCGGTATTTTGAGAAGCCGGCGCGTCGGAGCCCGAGGCACCAGGCCGCTGCAGCGTTACGATTCTGCAGTGCCGGTCCTCTAGATTCCCGCCTGCGCGGGAAGGGCGTGTGCCGCGGCCGCCGCGAATGCGCCGCTTAGGCTTCGATCTGTTCCTGCAGCTCGATCCACCGCTGTTCGATCGGGGCGAGCTTTTCGTTGATCGCCGTGATCGCGCCTTGGATGCGCTGGGCTTCGACGGGGCTGGTGCAGGTCAGAAGCTGCTCTTCGAACTCGCGGCGGCGCTCTTCGTGCTTGCCGATCTGGCGTTCGAGTGAAGCGGATTCCTTGCGGAGTTGGTGGAGCAGCCGTGCCCGCTGCTTGCGGGCTTCGCGGTCGTCGGCCGGGGCCTCGTTGGGTTTGGGGCCGCTGCGAGCGGGCTGTTCGCCGTCGCGGTCGCGGACTTCTTTTTCGACGCGATACAAATAGTCGTCGTAGCTGCCGGGATAGTTGACCACGCGGCCGTCGCGGACCTCAATGATGCTCGTCGCCACGCGGGCAAGAAAGTAGCGGTCGTGGCTGGTGAAAATGACCGTGCCGCTAAACTCGTTCAGCGCCTCGGCCAGCGCTTCGACCGTTTCCACGTCGAGATGGTTGCCCGGCTCGTCGAGCACGAGCACGTTATAGCGGCCGAGCAGTAGGCCCGCCAAGCAGAGCCGGGCGCGTTCGCCGCCGCTGAGCACCTTGATCCGCTTGTTGACCTCGTCGCCACGGAACAGAAAGCTGCCGGCGAGGTTTAAAATCTGCTGCGTCTTGATCTCTGGTCCGGCGCACGATTCGAGATACTCGAAGACGGTCTTGTCCTCGGCAAGCGTCGTGTAGACGTGCTGGGCGTAGACGCCGATCTGACAGCCGTAGCCCCAGCGAAGCTGGCCCTGTTGGGGATCGAGCGAGCCGGTGATAGTGCGGAGGAAGGTGGTTTTGCCTTGGCCGTTGTCACCCAGAATCGCCGTGCGGGTGCCGTGTTCGATCTCGACATGGATATCCTCGGCGACCTGATAATCGGGGTAGCCGATCGCCAGATCATCGCACCGCAGCGCGGTGCCGCGACGGATATCGGACTCGGGGATCGTGATGCGGACGGTCGATTCGGCTCCCTCGATCTCTTTGAGTTCTAGCCGCTCAAGCTGCTTGGCCTTGGAGCGGGCTTGCGAGGCGGTGCTGGCGTTGGCGCGGTTGGCGGCGATGAAGCGCTCAAGCTGCTTCCGCTTGGCGAGAATCGCGGCGTTGGCCCGCTCGTCGTGCTCGCGCCGCTGGCGGACGTGATCGAGATAGACATCGACATTGCCGGGGAACATCGTCAGTTGCCCCCGGGCCAGCTCCAGCGTGCGGGTGCAGGTCTTTTTCAAGAACTCGCGGTCGTGCGACACGACCACCGCCGCCGCGCGGAAGTCGCGGAGAAACGCTTCGAGCAAAAGCTGCGTGCGCAAGTCGAGAAAGTTCGTCGGCTCGTCGAGCAACAGCAGATTCGGCTCATGCAGTAGCAACGCCGCGAGCTTGACGCGCGTTTGCCAGCCGCCGGAAAGCTCCTTCACCGGGCGCTCAAGCTGCGGACCCTTTAGCTCAAACTGTCCGGCCACCGCGCCGCAGTTCCAGTCGGGCTGGCCGCTGTCACGCATCAGAAACTCCAGCACGCTCTCGCCGGGGTGGAACGGATCGTGCTGCCGCAGGTAGCCCAGCCGCAGGTCGGGATGGCGGAGCACCTCGCCCGAGTCGAGTTCTTCCTCGCCCAGCAGAATGCGGCAAAGGGTCGATTTGCCGGCCCCGTTGCGGCCAATCAGGCCAACTTTGTGGGCATCGGAGATGGCGATTGTCGCTGCATCGAGCAGCGATTGGTCGCCGTAGCGCTTGTGAGCGTCGCGAACTTCCAGCAGGGTCGTCATAGCGGTGCGGGCAGGCGGTCGCGCTTCGGCGGCCGCGAAGGTGGGAGAAAGCGGGGAGTCGAGCCCCGGGCGGGGCGGTTGCCAATACAGATTAATACGAACCGCTCCCGCTCACGTCTAGGGGGAGGGCGGATTTTGCATTGGGGATGGCGGATGGTGAATTGGGGACGAGAGCGCGCCAGCCTTTCCCTTCTCGCGCGCGGCTGCA
>CAYZVT010000113.1:0-12290 GCA_964481585.1 uncultured Pirellulales bacterium | reverse complement strand
TCTGCCGCTTATCAGCCAGGCTCGCGCACGCCATCACGCGGATCAAACTTTCGCCTTGCCCCACCGCGCTTCGGCAAACGGCCCCGAAGCATCCATGGAGACTCGCCTGATGTTCTTCCGATCTCAATGCTTCGCGCTTCTGGGCGTCCTGCATTTCGCACTCGCTCTCCCTACGGCTGCTCATGGCGGTTATGTGCAGTACGTTCGGGGCTTGAACCCCATCGACTATTGGCGACTGGGGGAGACGAGCGGCCCGGCTCAAAATCTCGGCACCCCACACACGCCCACCGGAACCTATGGAAGCAACGTCACCCGCGGGGCCGACGGACCGAACGCCAGTAGTGGCTTTCGCAACTTCCTCCCGACCAATCGTAGCGTGCAGTTTCCGCTGACGACGGCGGGCAACTCGAACAGCGTGGTCGATCTGGGAGCCTACGCGCCGGTGACGGGCGACGATGCCCGCACGATTCTCGCCTGGGTCCGCCCTACCGCGCTGAACACGCCGACCGACAACCCGTTCGGAATCCGCACGATCCTCTACTATGGAAGCGAGTCCGCGAACCAGCGTTTTCGCGTCCACCTGATGGAAAACAACCTGGCGCTCGATGTGCGGGGGCGAGGCGTGCGCGTTACGGACACGGCGCTGAGCGTCGGCGAGTGGTCCTTCATCGCCCTTTCCATGTCCGACGGCGACGATCTGTTGGATGTTCGCCTTTACATGAACGGCGAGTTGCAGGTCAACAAAACGATCCTCGGCGCTGCCGGTCCGCTCACCATCAACACCGGCGCCGGCCCGAGCTTTCTGCTTGGTCGGCACCCCGGCGCCGCGTTCGATTTTGAAGGCAATATTGACGAAGTCGCCTTTTTCAATCGGGCACTAAGCGGCGAAGAAATTCTCCAACTCTATGAGTTGTCGATGGCCGCGCCCGAGCCGAGCACGTTCGTGCTGCTCGGCCTGCTGGCCCTCGCCCTGCCCTGGGCCTTGCGCCGGCGATGGCGTTCCCGCAGCTTGCGGCCGGAGTTCGCATGACGCCACGCCCGAGTCCCATCGCTCGCCGCTGCGCACGCGGCGGATTTACCCTGGCCGAGCTTTTGGTGGTGATCGCGATCATTGGCATCTTGGTCGCGCTCCTGCTGCCGGCCGTGCAAGCGGCGCGTGAAGCGGCACGACGCGCGAAATGCGCCAACGGATTTCGACAGATTGGGCTAGCGCTGCACAACTATGCCGCCACGTTCGGCTGTTTGCCTCCGGGAGCGATTCACTCACCGGAGCCGCAGTCATACGGCATTTCCTGGGTGCCTCGTATCCTACCGTTTCTGGAACAAGAAAACCTGTTTCGCCAAATCGACTTTTCCGCGTCCGGCAATCCGCTGTCCGGAGCGAACAAAGACGCCATGCAGGGCGCCGCGGTGTCCTCGATGTGGTGCCCATCGAGTTCTTACCCCATGTTTTCCAACGGACGCAACGCGCCGGACCCGACGGGAAGTGAAATCTTTGTCGGAACAATCGTGGGCGTGGCCGGCGCGATTCCCGACACGCAAGGCCGCAGCCGTCACGACCCCAGCAGCGTGGCTGCCGATGATCGCCATGCCTGGAATGGCGTGCTCTTTGCCCATAGCTATGTTCGCTTCGGCGACATTCGCGACGGCACGACGAACGTCCTGATGCTGGGCGAAACGTCCGACTGGGGACAGCCGGTCGGCGGCACTGGCCCCTACGACATTCGCGGCCAATACCCACACGGCCTGCTCATGGGCGGCTCGCGCTTGCCCGACCGCGAGCAGTCGGTCAATGACGATCTCCGTGTGTTCAACACGACGATCATTCAAGAACACACGCTCAACGACAAGCGCTCCAGCGGCGGACGCGGCGGCAACGCCACGACGCGCGGGCACAACTACGACAACAACCTGCCGATCCAATCCGCCCACCCCGGCGGCGCGCAGGTCACGCTCGCCGACGGCTCGCTGCGGTTTCTCTCCGAGGGGATCGACTTTGCCCTCTACCGCAATCTCGCCATCCGCGACAGCGGCGCGCTGAAAAGCGGCTGGTAATTGAGCTTCTTGCGATCGGCGTCGCGTGCGGCGGTTTACCTCGCACTGCGGAATTTGCTACTCTGGATTCGTCGCGGTGGCGGTCGCTCGCTCCGCACGCTTCCGATCCGACTCGTCTCTCTTGCCGGAATCCGCCATGAAGTCCCACACGGAGTACCTGACGTTCAACCTGCCCGCCCGCATGGCGTTTGAGAACATCACGCCCCGGATCGAACAGATCGTCCGCCAAAGCGGCGTGCGCGAGGGGCTGCTGCTCTGCAACGCGATGCACATCACGGCCAGCGTGTTTATCAATGACGACGAGCCAGGGCTGCACGCGGATTATAAAAAATGGCTCGACGAGCTAGCGCCGTTTGATGCCTCACCGCAGCGGTACGCCCACAACCGCACCGGCGAGGACAACGCCGACGCCCATCTGAAGCGGCAGATCATGGGCCGCGAGGTGGTCGTCGCCATCACCGACGGCCAGCTCGACTTCGGCCCCTGGGAACAGATCTTTTACGGCGAGTTCGACGGCCGCCGCCCGAAGCGCGTGCTGGTGAAAGTGATCGGCGAGTGATGGGTGGCCGGGGCGCACGCGAAGCGAAGCCCCCGAAGAATAGCTGTCAGCCGTCAGCGGTTAGCCATCAGCGATCAGCCAAGTCGTCCTTCCCGCGCAGGCGGGAATCTAGACCAGAACGACCAGAACTCGGGGGCTACCGCTAGCGCGGTGCGCTGTGCGCCACCCCCATCCACCATTCAACATCCAACATCACCACCGGGGGCTTCCGCTAGCGCGGTGCGCCCCCGCCACCCGTCGGACAAAAACGCTAACAGCTACTAGCTAACAGCTTAACAGCTAATAGCTTAATAGCTACTAACTACGCCAGCAGCTTGTGATGCACCCGCGCTTCGCCGCTGGGGCCGATGAGCCGGGCTTGCAAGCCTTGATGAGGGAAGCTGAGCTTGAAGGCGTCCAGCCCGGTCAGGTGCAAGAGCGTGGCTTGCAGGTCGTGGACGGTCATCTTGTCTTCGGTCACGAAGTAGCCGAACTCGTCGGTCGCGCCGTAGGTCGCGCCGTGCTTCACGCCGCCGCCGGCCATGAACATCGTGAAGGCGTGCGGGTGGTGGTCGCGTCCGAGGAAGGTCGAGCCGTTGCGCTCCTCGTTCATCGCCGTGCGGCCGAACTCGCCGCCCCAGACGACAAGCGTGTCTTCGAGCAAGCCGCGCTGCTTGAGATCCTTCAGCAGCGCCGTGATCGGGCGGTCGATCTCTTTGCACTTCAGCGGCAACTGGTGGAGCAAATCGGTGGTGGTGCCGATGCCATGCAAGTCCCAGCCCCAATCGTAAAGCTGCACGAACCGCACGCCCTGCTCGACGAGCCGACGGGCGAGGAGACAATTGTTGGCGAACGAGGCTTGGCCCGGCTCGGCTCCGTAGGCGTCGATCGTGGCTTTGGTTTCCTTGCTGATGTCCATCACCTGCGGCACGGACATTTGCATGCGGTAGGCTAGCTCGTACTGCGCGATGCGGGTCAGAATTTCGGGATCGCCGAACTCGCGGGCTTGCATCTCGTTCAGATCGCGCATCGCATCGAGGCTGCGGCGACGCACGCTACGGTCCATGCCGTCGGGGTTGGAGACGTAAAGCACGGGGTCGCCTTGGGTGCGGCACTGGACGCCTTGATAGACGCTCGGCAGAAAGCCGCTCCCCCAGACGCTCTTGCCGGCGCTGGGCGTCTTGCCGCCGGAGACGAGCACCACGAAGCCAGGCAGGTCCTGGTTCTCCGTGCCCAAGCCGTACGTCAGCCACGAACCGATCGCCGGATAGCCCAAGCGGGGCGTGCCGGTGTGCAGGAACAGTTGCGCCGGCGCGTGGTTGAACTGGTCGGTCGTCATCGAGTGGATGAACGTCAGATCGTCGGCGATCGACGCCAAGCCAGGCAGCAGATTGCAAAACCACTTGCCGCTTTCGCCGTACTGCTTGAACGTGTGCGGGCAACCGAGCAGCTTGGGATGGCCTTTGATAAAGGCGAACCGCTGCCCTTCGATCAAGCTGTCGGGACAGGGCTTGCCGCTCAGCTCGTTGAGCTTCGGCTTGTAGTCGAACATGTCAAGCTGCGAAGGCGAGCCAGCCATGTGCAGGAAGATCACCCGCTTGGCGCGCGGCGTGAAGTGCGGCTGCTTCTCGCGCATGGGATTTTTGCGCCGAGCAGCCGGCGCGGCGGGGGACTCTTGCGCCAGCAGCGACGCCAGAGCCATGCTCCCGACGCCGACTTGGCAGCGGCGAAAAAAGTGGCGGCGTGTCAGCGCTTTGACCGCTTCTTCATGAACGTTCATGGCCGCTAGTCCTTCGTGAGAGCTTCATCGAGATTGAAAACCACATTGCCAACCACGGTCCACGCCGCCAGTTCCGCCGCATCCAGCCCCGCTGGGGGCGGTCCGAGGGTTTTGCCGACAAGCTGCTTGGCGGCCTCGGGATGGGCGCGGTAGTGGTCTAGTTCACTCTGGTAGAGCGCGACGAGACGCTCAAGTTCCTCCGCACGCGGCGGACGCACCAGCGCCAGACGGAACATATAGCCTGCCCGCTCCTCGACGGTCGAGCCGGCCTCGCGCACCGCGCGGCGGGCCAGCCCTTGCGCGGCCTCCACGTAGACCGGGTCGTTCATCGTCACCAGCGCTTGCAGCGGCGTATTGGTGCGGATGCGGCGAATCGTGCAGACTTCGCGGCTCGTGGCGTCGAACGTCATCATCGAGGGATAGGGACTCGTCCGCCGCCAATAGGTGTACAGCCCGCGGCGGTACTTGTCGCTGCCGGCACTGGTGGACCACTGCTGGCCATTGTAGATGATTTGCCACACGCCGTTGGGCTGCGGCGGCATCACGCTGGGGCCGTAAATCTCTCGGCTCAGCAGGCCGCTGGCGGCGAGCGCCTGATCGCGGACCATTTCCGCTTCCAGACGGAAGCGCGGCCCCCGGGCCAGCAGTTCGTTGCGCGGGTCTTTCTCCAAAAGCTGCGGCGAGACGCGCGACGATTGGCGATAGGTGGCCGACGTGACGATCTCGCGCACGAGTTGCTTCATCGACCAGTCTTGCGCGAGGAACTCGGCGGCGAGCCAGTCGAGCAACTCGGGGTGCGTCGGCGGCGTGCCCTGCGCGCCAAAATCTTCGCTCGTCTCGACGATTCCCAGGCCAAACAGCTTTTCCCAAAAGCGATTCGCCGCCACGCGGGGCGTGAGCGGATTGTGGGGATCGACGAGCCAGCGGGCGAGCGTCAGCCGATTGGGCGGCCCTTCCGGGAGCGGATGAAACGCCTCCGGCACGCCCGGCGAGACTTCCTCACCGAGGCTCAAAAAGTTGCCCCGCTCGTGGATGTGCGTCGTGCGCCGCTGGTCGGGCGGAAGCTCGCGCATGATCGGCGTCGTCGGCGGCTTGATGCCGGCGAGCGCCTGGCGGCGTTTGGCGAGCGTCCGGCGCAGCTCGGCAAGCTGCGGGGCGATCGAGCGGTAATGCTCGTCGAGCACCGCGCGCTGCGCGGCCGTCCGGCTGCTCTCCGGCACCGCGAGAATCGCCCGCACCTCAGCCGGAAGGCGAACCACACTCGCCACGCGGGGATCGGTGGTCACCGAAAGCCGGAAGCGGCCAAGCGTCGCTTGTTTTTTCTCATGCCGCTGGTCGAGCACCATGCGGAGCTTCGCCGTGCCCGGCGCGGTGGCCGGGCTTTCGACGAGGTAGACAATCTCGTGCGGATGGTCGTCGCGCGGATTGACGGCCCAGCCGTGCTTGCCCGGATCGTGGTTCTTCAAGCTCGCGCCGGCGTCGAACTGCGGCCGGTTTGCATCGGCGAAAGCACCGCTCAGGGCAATCGGCTGGACGGCATGGCCGATGCGGAACGACTGCTGCGCGGCAGCCGGCGTGGAAATGGTCCCTTCCCAAACGACCTGCCGCTCGGCGTCCAGTAGTTGCACGCGCGCGGCGTTGAGCCGGTCGCCGACGCCGCCGTCGGTGCGGTTCCAGATGTCAATTTTCCCCACCGTCCGCAGGCTGCCGAGATCGAGTTCCCACCAGGGATCTTTTCCACGCGCGGTGTGAGTGACCGACTTGGCGGCGTAGTCGCCACTCGTGCCGCCGTCGATCGCCAGTTCCGCTGGGCCGAGATAGTCGACACTCGCCTGGCTCGCTCGGCCACTGGGGGCGATATTTTTGCCGCCGCTCCAAACCTGGACCTCGGCGAGCGAGAGAATGCGGTTCTCGCCCGGCAGTTCGATCCGCACAAAGCGTCCCTGGCGGGGCTGGGGCTGCTCGACGATCCACTCGGCCGAGAACTGCGAGAGCACAAAATCCCCTTCCGCCGGATGCCGCCCCGGACCTTGCTTCGGCAAGGACGGGTCGGGGAGCACTTCAAGCCGAATCGCCGTGATCGGCCCGGCATCGACCGCCGCGCTGATCGTGTAGGTGTCCGAGTCAGGACTGGGGCCGCTGGCGAGGATCGAGCCGTCGGAAGCCTGGGCAAGCGTCGCGCCGTTTTGCGAATGCAGCGCGCCGGCCGGCAGGGTTTGCCAGGCGATCTCGCCTTGCACCTTCGCTTCCCAAGCCCGCTGCGCGGCCGCGAGTTCCGGCCGCGGCGCGGCGAACTGCTTTTCAAGCTCGGCAATCTCCCCGCGCAGCGCGGCCATCTGCGCTTGCTGGGCGCGCGTCGGCGTGGGCATGACCGGCGCGTTCGAGGGCAGATCGTTGTCGGCCGTCTGATTGAAGTACGCGTATAGCTCGAAAAACTCGCGCTGCGTGAGCGGGTCGAACTTGTGGTTATGGCATTGGGCACAGCCGATCGTGGTGCCCATCCAGACGAGCATCGTCGTGTTCACCCGATTGACCACCGCCGCCACGCGGAACTCTTCGTCGTCGGTCCCGCCTTCGGTGTTCGTCATCGTGTTGCGATGGAAGGCGGTCGCGCAAAGCTGGTTCATCGTCGGATCGGGCAGCAAGTCGCCGGCAAGCTGCTCGATCGTGAACTGATCATACGGCAGATCGCGGTTGAAGGCGTCGATCACCCAGTCGCGATAACGCCAGATCGTCCGCCCCTGATCCTTTTCATAGCCGTCGGTGTCGGCGTAGCGGGCCAGGTCGAGCCACATCCGCGCCATCCGTTCGCCGTAGGCGGGCGAGTTGAGCAGGCGATCGACGAGCCGCTCGTAAGCATCGGGCCGCTTGTCGTTGACAAACGCATCGACCTCCGCCGGCGTCGGCGGCAAGCCCGTCAGATCGAGCGCGACGCGGCGCATGAGCGTGTAGCGATCGGCCTCCGGCGACGGCGCCAGCCCTTCCCGCTCCAGCCGCGCGAGCACAAAGTAATCGAGGCCGCTTCTCGGCCAGTCGCCGCGCTGGACGGTCGGCAATTCGGGCCGCACGAGCGGGCGATAGGCCCAGTGGGGCGAGTAGTCGGCGCCTTGGTCGATCCACCGCCGCAGTAGCTCAACTTCCTCCGGCGTGAGCGGCTCGCCCGCTTCCTCGGGCGGCATCCGCATGTATTCGTCGTCGGAGGTGATCCGCGCAAGCAGGTGGCTCTCGTCGCTCTTGCCCGGCACGATCGCCAGTTCGCCGCTGTCGGTCTCTTGCAGCGCCGCTTCGCGCACGTCGAGCCGTAGCCCTCCTTCGCGCGTGTGTTCGTCCGGCCCGTGACAGGCGAAACATTTTTTGGAGAGCAATGGGCGGATCTGCGACGCGAAATCGACCGCGTCTTCCGCCCCCCAACTGGCCGTGGCCCAGCTTAGCGCAAGCGCAAGCGGCACTAGCCCGTAATGCAACAGGCAGCGACTCATGGTGATACGATGACCTCGAAGAGAGACTTTCCGGTTCCGGCAACAGAGGCTCTGTCGCCGCGGCCTAGCTAGGCGGTTTTTATCCGTGAGTCGTCACGCTTCGCCTCATCAAGCGAAGCAGGCAGGAAGGAAGCCCGCCCGCTGCGCGACTGCAAAAGCAGACGGCAGCCGACCGGACCATTTGCTCTACCCTAACCGCTCGCCACAGAAAATACAAGAGCATTGCCGGTAAAAGCAAGGTGAGGCATGAGTTACGGCCGAAGCCGGCGGTGCGATCCGCGGGGGCGCCAGGGGTGGTGGGGGCGCACCGCGAAGCGAAGCCCCGGAAGGCACGGGCCTTCGAGGCTTGGGCCAACGGACCTTTTCACCGCCCCAACGGGGCCGAATGCGAGAGCCTGGGGGGAAACTCACCCGTCCTTCCCGCGCAGGCAGCGCTGCACTCAAACCAGATGCGTTTCTAGCGGCACTTCCAGATATTGCACGCTGAACAGCGCTTCTTGGTCCGTCCAGACGCGCCGCGTGCGCAGCCCGGCCGAGGCGGCCAGCGCGCGAAACTCGTCGAGATGGTATTTGTACGAGTTCTCGGTGTGGATCGACTCGCCTTGCTGAAAGTGGATCGGCGCGCCCGCGACGGTGACAGTCTGCTTGGTAAGGCTCACCAGATGCGACTCCATCCGGCCGAAGCGGGGATTGTAGAAGGCGAGATGCCGAAATTGTTCCAAGTCGAAGTCGGCATTGAGTTCGCGGTTCAGTCGCCGTAGCAGATTGAGATTGAACTGGCGCGTCACGCCCTGCGAATCGCTGTAGGCGGGCTGCAGCCGCTCGGGGTCTTTTTTCAGATCGACGCCGATCAGCAATCCGCCCCCCGGGCCGCACAACTCAACGGTGCCGCGCAGCAGCCGCCGCGCGGCGGCAGGGCCGAAGTTGCCGATCGTCGAACCGGGAAAATAAACCGCCCGCCGCGCGACGCGGTTGGGGCAGCGCGGCAGTTCAAAGGGTTGCGTGAAGTCCCGGCACAGCGGCAGCACCGCCAAGCCCGGGTAGAGCGCCAACAGCCCGCTCGCCGTGTGCCGCAGCTGCTCGGCCGAGAGGTCGATCGGCACGTAAGCCGCCGGCGCGCGAAGCAGTTCGAGCAGCTGCCGCGTCTTGCGACTGTTTCCGCTGCCGTACTCGATCAGCAGGCAACGCGGCCCTAGCCTTTCGGTCATCTCCTCGGCGTACTGCTCAACAATCTCTAGCTCGACGCGCGCCAGATAATATTCTTCCAACTCACAGATCTGCTCAAACAGCCACGCCCCGCGCTCGTCGTAAAAATACTTGCTGGCGATTTTTTTCCGTGGCCGGCTCAGCCCTTTCAAGATCTCGTCGCGCAGCGCGGGCTGCACGCCAGGGCCAGCTAGCGAGGATGGCGGAGGCGGATTCATGCGGTTTCCTTGGCCAAGCGGATTCCGCTGAAAATCCAGCGCGACTCGGGCGGAAAGAAGTTGCGGTACGTCGGGCGGATGTGATCGGCCGGCGTCGCGCAGCCGCCGCCCCGCAGCACCATCTGGTTGCACATGAATTTGCCGTTGTACTCGCCAAGTGCTCCGGCCGGCGGCGCAAAGCCGGGATAGGGAGAGTAAGGACTGCGCGTCCACTCCCACAGATCGCCAAAAAGCTGCTGCGGTGCGCCATGCGCCGCCGCCACGCGCGGGTGAAGCTGTCCCGTCTCGACAAAGTTGCCTTCGACCGGCACTTCGAGCGCCGCCCGTTCCCAGGCGGCCTCGGTCGGCAACGTCGCACCGCTCCACCGCGCGAAGGCGTCGGCTTCGTAGTAGCTCACGTGGCAAACCGGCTCATGCTCGCTCACGCGCCGCAGACCGCCGAGCGTAAAGATTTGCCAGCCCTCTTCCTGTTGCTCCCAGTAGAGCGGCGCCTGCCAGCCGCCGGCCTGCGCGACCTGCCAGCCATCGGAAAGCCAAAGCTCGGGCTGGCGGTAGCCGCCGTCGTCGATGAACTGAAGGTACTCGCCGCACGTCACCAATCGGCTCGCGAGCCGAAACGCCGGGATGTACTCGTGGTGCCGAGGCTTCTCGTTGTCGTAGGCAAAGCCAGGTCCGTCGTGCCCAATGGAATGCAGCCCCTCGTCAAATTCAAGCCAGCCTAGCGGCGGCGCTGCGACCGGCTCGGAGGCGGGCAACGGGCGATAAACCGGGCGTAGCGGATTGCAGGCGAAAACGTGCTTGAGGTCCATGAGCATCAGTTCCTGGTGCTGCTGCTCGTGGTGCAGCCCCGTCTCGATCACCTCTAGCAACCGATCGTCGAGCCGCTCCGACGGCTCGCGCAGCAACCCGGTCATGTGCTCGTCGACGTGACGCCGGTAGTCGAACACCTCGGCCACCGTAGGACGCGAGAGCAGCCCACGCTCGCCTCGCGGATACTGCGCTCCGACGGCGTTGTAGTACGAGTTAAACAGATAACCGAACTGAGGATGGAACGGCCGGTACTCGGTCAGCATCGGCTGAAGCACGAAGGTCTCGAAGAACCAACTCGTGTGGGCCAGGTGCCATTTCGCCGGGCTGACGTCGGGCATCGACTGCACGCCGTAGTCTTCCGTCACGAGCGGCTCGCAGAGCGCCTCGCTCTGGGTCCGCACGGCGCGGTAGCGCTCCGACAGGCTGCAAGAGATCCTCGCGGCGGTATTCGATTGGAGGACGCCCATGGTGGCAAGGTTTGCCCAACTCCGGCGAGAACGCTACCGCCACGACTATTTGTCGCGGCTGATCGCTGAAACTGCCCGAAAAACGCCGCAGGAGAGGGTTTTCCGGGCACCCGTCATTCCCGCGTGAGCACGTCATTCCCACCTGCGCGGGAATGACGTTTTCGTTGCAAAAACAGCGCCGGCTGAGGCTCCCAACCCTGCCGCAGCCCCACCGATCGCCCTGCTGCGGCGTCGCCGGGCGGGAGGCTGTCTTTGTCGCTACGAACGGTATGGGCGGTGTTTTCGCGTAGCTTTTCCCGACTTTACTCGTCGCGCAAAGTGGCCCGCCGCTGGCCCGCTTTGCCCAGAGCACGCCGATTGCCTAATGAGTTTTCTCTGGCCGCTCCGATACCCAGTTGCAGCAGGTCATGGTCGATCGCCTGGGTGCGCGCTGCCTTTGCTCTGGTGCAGCCGTGCTGCAGGACGAGTTTTCCCCCGCCTTCGTCCGCTCCAGCTTTTTTCGGAGGATTCCGAACGATGAAACGTTCTTGGACTGCCCTTGCCGCCGCGCTCGGACTGCTCGTCTGTTGTCGGACCGCCCTGGCGGGCGAGCCGGCCGCGCTTGCGCAACAGTATTACGAGCAAGCGCTGCAGATCTGCCCTTACGACTGCGGTCTTGGGCGGATCAGCTTGGTGCTTCCCGCCGCGCCGCTGGTGACGGCCGCCACGCTCACGCCCCCGTCGGTGCCGGCCGAGGACGGACACGTGCTCGCGTTTCCATCGGCAGAACATCGGCCCTCGCTCAATGCCGACGCTGCGTGGTACCGCGATCGCGCCGCACTGCCGGCGGAAGATGCTTTCGCCGTCCTTGGCCCCAGCTACGGATCGAGCGCGGGCTATGAATACGATTACGACTACGGCTATCAGTACGACTACGACTACAGCGAAAGTATCGCGGGAGGTGCTTTCGACGAAGGCGAGAGCTACGGCGTCATCGGCGATGAGGAGCTCGAACCGTTCTACGGCTACGACTCGCGCGGCCGCACGCTACGCGAAGTACCGACGGTCGAGACGCTCGCCGATGCCGAGCTGGAGCAGCACTATGGCTACGACGCGCAGGGGCGGCCGCTGGAGCGCGACTACCGGCTCGGCTATTCGGAGTACGACGATCCGTTCGCCGACGACTATCTCACGCACTACCACAGTCTGCTCCACGACGTGGAGCAGCCCCGCGATGCTGGGGTGCAGTCGCAGTGGAACCGCGTCGTCGAAATGCTCGCGGCCGCCGACTGGCGGCAGTCGATTACGTCGCTCGTCGAGCAGGTGCGCGGCAGCCATCCGGCGCGGCAGGCGATGGCGTGGTTCGAGCAGTCGCTCGCGCTGGCCGAGAAGTCGAACCTACAGCGGCAGGCCGAACTGTACTACTACGAGCAGCACGGCTCGGGCAAGTACAGCTTCATTGAGTCGCAGCACGCGGCCTACGAGCGGTTCGTCGAGGGCGTGACGGTCGAGGCGGTGCCGGCCGAGCAGCAGCCGGCGGTGGAGCTTCAGGCACTCCGCACGCTCGCCCGCACGCTTGATCGCGCCGGCGCGGCGCTGCAAGGCTGGTCGCGGCAGCTTGAGACGCTGGCCCACCGCGAAGCGCAAACCGCAGCCCGCCCCCTGCGGCTGCCGGCGGCGACCGAAGCGCGCTAGGGGTGGCGGGGGCGCACCGCGAGAGCGGAAGCCCCCGGAAGCGCGGCCAAGGTGGGAATCCAG
>CAYZVT010000112.1:0-12381 GCA_964481585.1 uncultured Pirellulales bacterium | reverse complement strand
CTATCGCGGAGACGGATTTTTGTCAAACAAATTTTGCAAAGGCGGAAGGCGATGCAAAAGGCGGAGGGCGAAGCAAAAGCGGAAAGCCGTGGGCGGAGGGCGAGAGCATTTCGGTAGCTCGCAGCCCACTCGCCTCCCCCATTCCGGCTTTTCCGTTGCAATTCGGTGGTAATTTATGCCGGTTGTGCCGATAAAGCAGTTAGCCGTTGCCGCGAGCCGGGGCGAGTTGTTGGACCGTTTGGATCGATCCGCCTAAAATTCTTGGTTCCCAGGACTCGGCTGCCGTCTGGCTCCTGTCGCTTTTGGCCCGTCACAGGCTGGCTGTAAAAGAGACTTGCTCTACCGCTTTATGCAGGAGGATCTACCATGGGCAAACTTACGTCGGCTCTGATTGCTTCCGCCTTGGGCTGCCTAGTGGTGGGCAGTGCCGCGCCGGCCGAAGCGCAGGTCGTGCCGAAGCCGCCGCCGAAGGTCTTTCGCCCGGCTCGCCCGACCTTTAGCCCTTATCTGGAGCTAACGCGTCCGCAAGCGACCAGCCCGGGCCGGCTGCCGCAGTATTACACGTTCTATCAGCGCGATTTGCAGTATCAGCAGGATTACCAGCGGCAGGTCGAGATCAACCGCCAGGCTCAGGCTAGCCTGACCCGGCTGCAAAGCAGCATCAACGCCCTGTCGGCGCAGCCGCCCACCGGCTCGAATGCCGCCTTTGGCACCTCGAGCAACTACTACGGGACGCATTCCGGGTACTTCCGCCTCGGCGCCCAATAGCTGCCGCCAAACCGCACCCGCGCTCCACCGCTAAAGCACGGCCCCCACGGGCCGTGCTTTTTTTTTGCGCGCCAATGTCTTGGATTGTGAATCTAGTGATGCTGCTCCGACCTTGCCGGCCGTACGGCCTGCGCAGCAAAAAACGATTGAAATGGTCGGAAAGATTGGTCCTGTCGTGCCGGCTGTGCCGAATATTCCGACTGTGAACCGAAACCACCGTCGGTCTGAGGCAGGACCGCACGAAAACTTCAGATGGCTTTCGCAGACATTGGAAAGGGGGGACCAACGATGAACCCGATTCGCTGGAGAAATCGTTTGGGTCTGCTGCTCGCAGCAGCCGCGACGATGGCGAGCTTGGGGTGTACCAACATGACGAACCGGACGCGGCCTCATCCCTCGCGGATTCACGATCCGGTGGTCGATGCGCCGCGCGAACTGCACAAGGCGACGCTGCCCCGCTATGTTGTCGAGCCGCCGGACGTGCTGGACATCTCGGCGATCCACGTCGTGCCAAAGACGCCGTACCACCTGCGGACGCTCGACACGCTGTCGGTCAATGTCTTCGGCACGCTGCCCGACGCTCCGATCGCCGGCATCTACCCGATCGAAATGGGAGGCATGGTCAACCTGGGCTTCTCCTACGGCTCGGTCGAGGTGAACGGCCTCACGGTCGAAGAGGCGGAAGCCAAGATCGAACAGCATCTGCGCCAGTTCCTCCGTGAACCGGAGGTCGCCGTGACGCTCGCCGATATTGCGGCCAAGCAGCAAATTGCCGGGCCGCACCTGGTCGCTCCCGATGGACGCGTCAATCTCGGCGCCTACGGCAGTGTGAACGTGGCCGGCAAAACGATTCCCGAAGTGAAGGCCGCGATTGAAGCGCACCTCACGCAGTTCCTCGACGAGCCGGAAGTGTCGGTCGATGTGACCGGCTACAACAGCAAGTCGTACTACATCATCACCCAGGGGGCTGGCCTCGGCGATAGCGTGGCCCGCTTCCCGGTGACGGGCAATGAGACGGTGCTCGATGCGATTTCGACGATCGGCGGCTTTGGACCGCAATCGTCCTACAAGATCTGGATCGCACGCCCGGGGCGCAACGTCGACGGCTGCGATCAGATTCTGCAAATCGATTGGAAGGGCCTGTCGCAAGTTGGTGCGACCGAAACGAACTACCAACTGATGCCGGGCGATCGGCTCTACATCGCCGAAAACCGCTGGGTCGCGCTCGACAACCGCATGGCGATCATTGCCGCTCCGGTCGAACGTGCCGCCGGCTTCGCTCAGCTCATGGTCCAGACGATCTCCCGGTTCTCGGGGAACGTGCTCTCCGGTGGTGCGATCAGTCCCTTCGGCCAGGTCGGAGGCACGGACGTACCGGTGGTCGTGACCCCGTAGTCGCCTCAAATCACTCTACGCCTGCTGGTGCGGAAGCGTTCCGCATCAGCAGGCACGAGTGGGACGCTGCTGGCTTCACCAGGCCTGCAAGAGCTTTGCTTCTCTTCGCACCTTTTCCCAATACATTCATCGCTCGCATCTGTAGTAGAGGGCAATCATGACACGTCTACCTTACTTCAAGCGGGGCGGATGCATTCTGGCCGCCGCACTGGCCTTGGGCAGTGCGACCGGCTGCGTCAGTCTCGGCTCCCTGGAACAGTTGGCGAACCGAGCACCGCACGAAGAAAGCTGCCCCGCCTGTGGCGCGAAGGGCGATCAGCCGTGCAGTTGCCGTCCGGACGCGACCGTCGGCGGATTCAAGGCCACCACCTGGGTTCACTACAGCCCGAACGAACCGGCTGCGGCCCGTCCTGCGGCGGCGCTGGCGACGGCTGAGCCAGTTCTGCCCACCGCCGAAGAAACGGCGGCGGCCGCCGAAGTAAAGCAGCAGCCTGAAGCCAAGATCGCGCTGGCGGCCGCCGATGTGCCCGCCGATCAGCCGCAGGTGGTTCAGCAAGCGGCCGTGGTCGCCGAGCCCGCGCAAGAGCGAGTGCAACTGGTGGGAATGAACGACGAACTGCCGCCGGAACTGATGCTTCATCCGACGAGTTCGCCGCGTTCGGCGCATGCAGAGCGCTCTACCGGCTTTCGTGCTTCGCACTGGCGCCAGACGCATAACCAGAGCACCAAGCCGGCCGCTGGGCGTGCGCGGCGACAGGCTTCGGCAGTGAAGCCAAGCGTGCATGTCTCGTATCAGGCTCAGCCGGCGTCCCCTGCACCCGAGCAGATGCCGATGGAAATGCCGCAGGAGGATCTGTACGCCCCGCATACGGAGATGGCGAGCTGCCAATCGTGTGCCGACGGCATGGCCTGCGAGTCGTGCGAGACGTGCCCGCCGTCGGGCTACTTGCTCGATCAGGTGCTGGCGAAGGTCAAGGAGCACATTCCCCACAGGCGGCATCGCTGCGCCGGGCCGCCCGACCCGTTCTGCTACGGCTACAAAGCGACGCACTGGCGTCAGATGGGCGACGAGTGCGTCCACCCGGGGATCATGGGCATCGAGATCTACAGCGAAGACCTGTTGCCGATCCCCCACGAAATGGCCGAAGAAGTCAGCCCCGTGCCGCCGCGCGGAGTGCCGACGCCGGCCGACATTCCGCCGCCGGTCGATGGCGCGCCGACGCCCCCGACAACCTTGCCGGAAATGCCGCCGATGGGCAACGGTCAGACCGGGCCGGCCGCGCCGGGAACCGGTCCCGGGCTTTATCCCGAGCGGCCTGACGTCGAGCCGCGGCCGGAGGACATCCCGGACCTATTCCCGCACCACGAGCCGGAGCAGAAGGCAGGCAATGGTGTGGTGAAGTTCAGCCCCAAGTGGCGCTCGGCCGACCCGCATTCGCGGTCCGAATCGCAGCCCCGTCAGCAGCCGGCTCTCCGCCCGCTGCAGCGGACCAGCGCCGCGATACTGCCGATCGAACGCCGCGAGCTGCGCTTCGTGCCGACCAAGCCGCTCAGCCCGATCGCCCCAGCGACGCACGAGGCCGAGCTGGAGGATTAAGAGCCGCTCCGGACGCGAAAGCACCTAAGCCGGCCCGTTCCGCCTGGGAACGAGCCGGCTTTTTTGTTGGGGACGGGGGATGGTGGATGGCGGATGGTGGATGGGTGCGTCGTTTCTTGATCCCCAATCCACCATCCACCATCCACCATCCACCATCCACCATCCACCATCCACCATCCCTCGCCCCCTCACCGGCTGCGAAGTTCGCCTTGCTCGTTGGACTGCCAAAGCTGGTTGGTCTCGACATCGAGTGCCGTGAGCCAGCCGCCTCCATAGCAGTAGGTGTCGATGCACTTGAGGTATCCGCGATCGAGCACCTCGCCCTCCTTTTGCGCCGTGTGACCGACGATTGCGGTTTTGCCGGAGATGTGCCGCATCGGCATACGGTCGCGGAGCGACTCCCAGCGAAGCTGGTAGGGCGAGAGCGATTCGACGGCCACGTTCTCGTCGTAGTTCGCGTGGAGAAATAGGTGCGTCTCGGTCTGGTGCCAGGAAACACAGCGGTCGAGAAAAACCAGATGCGACGCTGGGATCTCCATCGTCACATTCCCAAAGCCGTAAGATTCGAGTGTTGCGGCGCCGCCGGCGTGCAGCCAGTTTTGCAGCGCCGCCGACTTCGGGTTGTTGTGCGCGAGGAGCATCATTTCTTCATGATTCCCCAGCAGCGGAACCAGCGTGCAGTGCTCGGCAAGCTCGATGAGCCGTTCCACGACCTGCCGACTGTCAGGCCCGCGATCGACGTAGTCGCCGAGCGTGATGATCGTATCGCCGGGCTGCGGAGCGAGAGCCTTTAGAAGCGTCGCCAGAGCTTGCGCGCAGCCGTGGATGTCTCCGATTGCGATGGTCCGACCAGCCATTGCGCTCCGTTCTCTCGCTGCGCGGTGCGACCGGCGCTGCCGCGGTTTTGTATAGCGTTGCGTGACCTCGGGAGAATCATCCTCCGCCGCCACCCGTGCGGGAGGAGGCTCCAAGGGAAATCGAAGCCTCCGAGGTTCGTCAAAGCCTTTCTAGATCCACCCGCGCAGCCAATAGTAAACCAAACCCAGCCACTCATGAGCCGCCAAATGAACTCCCTCGGCCGCGCCGGCCGACGGAAGCCAGTTGCGCAGCGACCACTCGAAGCCGGCTGCGCGATAGAAGCAGCCCGAGGGCACAACCGCGATTCCCTGCTGCTCAAAACAACGCACGGCGCGCGGCAAGTGGACGGCATCGGTCACGAGCACAACCTGCTTGATGCCCTCCTGCTTCAGGAGTTCGGCGGTGTAGAGGGCGTTTTCGTGCGTGTTGCTCGATTTCTGTTCAATGCGAATATCGCCCGAGGCCACCTCCAGCTCGACGAGATAGTCGTGCAACATCTGGCCTAGTGTCGGCCCTGCCTCGGTCGGATCGACCTTGCCGCCGCTGACGAAGACCGGACAGGCAGTGCCCTGGTGGTAAAGGTCCGCCGCGTGCATGCAGCGGTAGAGCGAGTCGGGGTAGAGAATCGGCTTCGCCTGGTACTCATCCGCCTGCCGCATTCCGCCCGAGAGCACCACCAGCGCGGGAACCCCTGCGGGGCGGTTCGGCCGAGGCGGGTATTGCCACTCCAGAGAACCGATCGCCAAGTACGAACTGAGCGGCAGCGTTAGCAGAGCGAGCAGCCCCAACGGCGCCGTTACCAGCAACAGCCGCCGGCGGCTTTCTACCCGACGCCGCCACAGCAGTCCCACTGCCACCAGCAGCAGGAGAAACAGCAAGGGAAAAGGACGCAGGATCGTAACAATGGCCTGATACATAAGACGCCGCCACGCGAGACAGGTCGAAAACCTTTACTATAGTCGAACGCGTGGCGTTGGTCATGCCGCAACGAAGGCATCGGCCGCCCCCTGGCGCAAAAAGAACGCGCCCGGAGCTACTCGGCCCCGGACGCGTCGGGAGTTTCCCCCGAGAACACGAGATCCCTAGGACCAGTCGCGGCCAAAGACCAGCTCTTTCGCGTCTTCCATGCGGGCGTCAAGGTCTTCCGCCAATTCGGCAATTAAGGCGTCGATGTCACCCTCCGCGCCACTACGATAGAACGCAGCCAATTCCTGCTTCGCCTCTTCGAGTGCGGCGAACAAGAGATCGTGATACTGCCGCATCCGAGGCGGCTCGGTCGCGCTGTCCGCGGGCGACGCCGCAGGCGCGACGTCAACTTCCGCCTGAGACTGCGGCGGCAAAAGGATCTGTGTTTGCGGCTGGCTGGTGTCGGCCGGGGCGGCAAGCGGCGCCGCTGCGGATTCGGCGAGTGGCGCGGTGGCCGTCGCGGCGGCAGCCGGCGGCGTGTAGTTGTCGGCGGCGCTCAAGTTCACCGTGTAGCCGAGATCCGCTAGCGCCGCGACCGTGATGCGGCTGATGGGATTGTTGGCATCGAGAACGCCGCTCATCAATTCGCCGTCGAAGGTCGACTCACGCCAGTGGATATCGGCGACGCCATTGCCGCCGGTGTTCTCGACCGGGACGGAACTGGCCGAGAGTCCCAAGGCGGCATTGTACTCGGCCAAGGCCTGGGTGCCGTGGTAGCGCGGGTCGGAGCCGCCTTCGCCGGTGATGAGGCCGAAGGTGCTCCAGAGCGTGCCGAAGCCAAGCGTATGGCCCAACTCCCGCAGCGCAACCTCGTCGAGCGTCCCGCCCGATTCAAGCGCCGCCAGATCGGCGGTGTCGAGTTGGAGATAGGCGCGCTTGGGCAGGAGCGAACTGCCGCGCAGCTCGGTGATGCCGCTTTGGGCTGAGTGGCTGCCCGCGCCGTCCACCGTGCCAACACTGACGTCGACCAGCAGATCGTCGACGAGCAGTCCGTCGTAGGAAAGCTCATCCGGCAAATCGCCGACCACGAGTTCCGCCCAGCGGGCCGCGGCCTGCTGCAGAATCGTCTTTTGGCTCGCCGACAAGCCGCTGTCGGTAAATCGCAGATCGATTTGAAAGGCCTCGCCATCGGTGACGGTCAGCAGATCCTGGCTGGTCGTGTAGCCGGAGGCCGAGGCCGTGATCGAAAACGTCTGGCTGCCGTCGGCGACGGCATCGTCGACGCCTGAGATTTGGAACGTCACCGACGACTGACCGGCCGGGATCGTCACGGTGGCCGGCACGGAGGCTTCGCTCGAGTCGCCGTTGGTGAGCGTGACCACCAGATCTCCAGAGGTGCCGCCAGCCCGGCTGAGCGTAGCCGTGGTGACGCCGCCATTTTCCGGGATGTAGTCGTCGGTGATCGACAGCGTGAGCGTTTGTGTCGCGACGCGCACCAGCCGGACGGCGTCGGCAATGACGTAGCCGTTGGTGCCCTCGTTGCGGATCGTGATGCTGCCATCGGTGCCGAGGTCGAACGCGAAGCGGCCCAGCAGGTTGAATTGCGAGCCGTTTTGCGTTTGGTCCACCGCTACGGTTGTCAGTCCACCCGCATGCACGATATCGACCGGCACGTTGGTCGCCTGGTCGGCCGCGCTGGTCCACCGCAAGTAGACATCATAGATACCCGCGGCATCGATGACCGGGGTGAACGTAACTGCTTTCGTTCCCTTGCCGGTGTTATTGTCGTGCAGTTGGTTGCTGCCGAAGTTGCCGGCAACGGTTTCCGGGTCCCAGGCGCCGGTCGTCGTCACTCCCGAACTGCTCGAATTATCCATCGTGATCGCCGGAGCGGGGGCAAGCGTGAGGGCAAAGCTTTCGGTTTCGGCTTCGCTCTGCACGTCTTCGACGTTCTTCCAGGTACGGGCGAGGAAGTCGACTTCGACTTCGCCCAGCCCGAACGTGCCGGTGAAACTATAGCGGTAGGTGTTTCCGGAGACCCAGGTCGGCGCGCCGTTGACCGTCACGCCGGCCGCAACACTGCCAGAGAGGACAAACTCGGCATCGGAGTCGAGAATCGAGTTGGCGTCGAGCGCGGCTCCGCCGTTGCTGTCGAACGTGACGTCGAGGTAGGAGAGCGCGTTCAGCTCGGAGGCCACGACCGTGGCGCCGTCGCGCGGAAGCGTTAGCTCGGCGACCGGCGGGATCACGCCCCCCTGGATGCGATCGAATTTGACCGCATCGGCGATCACGAACTTGCCGTCGGTTCCATCGGTGCGGATGCGGACAAAGCCGCCGCCTTGGTAGTCGAAGTGGAAGGTGCCGATGTGGTTGAACTGCCCGCCGCCCTGCTGTTGATTGACGAAGACGGTCGTGGTGCCGCCGGCATGCATGATGTCGACCGGCACCGCCGTCGAGCGGAGGGAGTTGGAGCTCCAGTACAGGTAGACGTGATAATCGCCCGAGGCGTCGATTTCGGGCGTATACGTGACGGACTTGGTTCCTTTGCCAGACTGCTCGTCGTGCAATTGGTTAGGCCCGTAATGGTCCGCGACGGGTGTGAAGGTGGCCCAGCTTCCGACGGTCGTAACGCCTTCCGCCGCGTCGTTGTCGAGGATGATCTCGTCGAGCGGTTGGGCGAGGATGGTGAAGGTTTCGGTCTCGGCAAGATTCAGGTTCGGCGTGTCGGCGTTGTCCTGCCAAGCGCCGGCGAGGAAGTCCACCTCGACCGCGCCGGAGGTAAAGCTGCCGTCAAAGCGGTAGCGGTACGTGGTGCCGCTGACCAGTTCCCCCGCTCCATCGACGGTCACGCCCTGAGCGGCGAGGCCCACCAGTTCGAACTCCGGTTCGGGATCTTCGATCGAAGCGGTGTTCAGGCCGTCGCCAGGCAATTCGTCGTCGTAGGTGACATAGAGATAGCCGACGTTGTTGAGCGTCACGCGGACGATCGTGCCACCGCTTTCGGGAGTCGACAGACTGGCGGTGGGGGGACTCAAGTCAGGCAGCTTGCGCTCGAACCGCACCGCGTCGGCCACGACGTAGCCGTCCTCGGTTCCATCGGTGCGAATCCGCACCGAGCCTGTGGTGCCGGCAGCGAAATTGAAGCTGCCGAGGTAGTTGAACTGCCCGCCGTTTTGCCGCTGATTGACAAAAACCGTGGTCGTGCCGCCGGCATGGATGATGTCGACCGGGACGTTCGTGGCCCGCACCGAGTTGGAGCTCCAGGTGAGATAGACGTGGAACTCGCCGGCAGCGTCGATCTCCGGCGTGTAGGTGACGGACTTCGTGCCCTTGCCCTCGAGGCGGTCGCTCAATTGGGTCGGACCATAGGCTCCGCTGGCGGGCGTGAACACTTGCCAGTCGCCGGCGATGGTCACGCCAGTTGGGTCGGAGTTGTCAAGAATGAACTCGGCGGCCGGCTCGGCGAGAACCGTGAAGCTCTCGCTTTCGGCGGCGTTGACATTGGGCGTGTCGGCCAAGTCCTGCCAGGTGCCGGCCAGGAAGTCAACGCCGACGGTGCCGGCGGTGAAGTCGCCGGTGAAGGTGTAGCGGTAGGTGGTGCCGCTGACCAGTTCGCCTGCGCCGCTGACGGTCACGCCCGCCGCGGCAGTGCCCGATAGCTCGAACTCGGCCCCGGCGTCGGTAATTGAAGCGCCGTCCGTCCCGTCGCCTAGCGCACCGTCGCTGTACGTGACGTGGATATAGCCGGCGTCGTTCAGGGTCATCGCCACGATCGTCTCGCCGTTGACCGGCAACGCGAGATCGGCAGTCGGCGGATCGGCATCCGGCACGTCACGCACAAGCCGCACCGCGTCGGCCACGACGTAGCCGTCCTCGGTTCCATCGGTGCGAATCCGCACCGAGCCTGTGGTGCCGGCAGCGAAATTGAAGCTGCCGAGGTAGTTGAACTGCCCGCCGTTTTGCCGCTGATTGACAAAAACCGTGGTCGTGCCGCCGGCATGGATGATGTCGACCGGGACGTTCGTGGCCCGCACCGAGTTGGAGCTCCAGGTGAGATAGACGTGGAACTCGCCGGCAGCGTCGATCTCCGGCGTGTAGGTGACGGACTTCGTGCCCTTGCCCTCGAGGCGGTCGCTCAATTGGGTCGGACCATAGGCTCCGCTGGCGGGCGTGAACACTTGCCAGTCGCCGGCGATGGTCACGCCAGTTGGGTCGGAGTTGTCAAGAATGAACTCGGCGGCCGGCTCGGCGAGAACCGTGAAGCTCTCGCTTTCGGCGGCGTTGACATTGGGCGTGTCGGCCAAGTCCTGCCAGGTGCCGGCCAGGAAGTCAACGCCGACGGTGCCGGCGGTGAAGTCGCCGGTGAAGGTGTAGCGGTAGGTGGTGCCGGAGACGAGCTGCGCGGCGCCGCCCACGACGACATTCTGTGCCGCCGTGCCGCTGAGCGTGAATTCGGCGGCGGAGTCGGTAATGGAGGAAGTATCAAGACCGCTGCCGCCGGTGTCCGCGAAAGTGACGTCGAGGTAGCCGCGATCGTTCAGCGTGACGGTGGTCGTCGTGCCGCCTGTAGTCAGCGAGGCGAGCGCAGCGGTGGGCGCGGCTTCATCCGGGCCAAGCGGCTCGACTGTGCCGGTAATGGAGTAGTAACCGAGGCTGCCGTAGTCGCTATAGCCGGTCGAGGGAGTGCCAAAACCGACGCCGGCTACTGAGACATAGTAGGTGCCGCCGGTGACGGTCGTGGTGAGCGTGGCATTGAGCGCGCTGCTGGGATTACTGGTGGCGAGGACGGTGCCGCTGCTGTCGTAGAGGCGCGCGAGGATATCGAGATTCGGGCTGCGGTAGAAGGGATCGAGGTTGAGCGACAACGAGCCGGCGCCGGCCTCGAAGACGAAGTAGTCGAGATCCGCCGTGGTCTCAATGATTCCTTCCTGGAAGACACTGGTCCCGTCGGTAATGCCGAGGGTGGCGGCCGTTTGCTGGGTATTGCCCGCCTGATCGGCGCGATAGCCAAATCCGTTTCGGCTAGTGATGATGGCCAGGTCGTCTTCAAACTGCGTCGCGTTGTTGTACTCGCCTTTGCTCCACTGGGTGACTTCTTTGTTATAGCCGACGCCCATGATCGGGGCCCAACCGGTGGCTCCGTTGCCGTGGCCGCCGTAGTATTCGGCGCTGTTGGTGCCATCATGTTCGAGGCCAAGCGTGTGCCCTGCTTCGTGTGAGGCTGCCTCGGCCGTGGCCTTTTCCTCGCCGCCGCCCAGGTAATTGGTGAATACAAACGCGGGCATGTAGTGGCTTTCCCCGAACGAATTCAGAAAAGCCACGCCACCGGCTACATCGAACCAACTGGAGTAGTCCGAGACCACGACGCGCGTGCCATACTCGTTGTCAGCGGAAAAGGTGTTCCACAACGCCGCGTCGCCCGGGTCTTCGGTCGTCACGTCCACGTCAAACGGCAAGAAGTCTTCCGCTACCCGTTCCCAAATCCCCTGAATGCGCGTCAGCTCGCTATCGCTGAACTGGCTGTAATTGCTATCTAGGCTAAATGCCGGCGAGACGACGTCCTGGCCGCCAGTGAACCGAAGATTCCATTCGGTCCCGCTGGTCGTGTGGCCGTCGAAGTCGAGATAAATCGTTTTGCTCGCGCCGGGGTTACTGTGCAGCAGGAACGTCTCGCTGAGCGGAGCCAGAGGCGCAAGCGTCGGACTCTCGACCAAGGTATTCGCGCTGTAAAATTGTTCTTGATTTGGCACCGGCTCGGCGATAATCACCGCCCCGTTGCTCGTCGCGATACGGCTTCCGTCTTCGCGGCTCTCGAACTCGATATGGTAGTGCTGTAGCGCGTGGTTGTCGCTGTCGCCTGCCACGTCGAGCCCCGTCGTCAGCAGGTCGGCCGCCAGCAATGCCCGCTCTTCGAGCAACTCCGAGGTTGGGCGCCAGACGTTTGCTTTGCGGGCTTGGGCGCGGCGCCGTTTCGACGCTTGGCGTTGACGAGGTCCGGCGTTCCCAGTTCGCATGAGCTTGCTGTTACGAGGCATTGCTAAAGTCCTTTGGTTGATCGTCCGGTCGCTAGCACTATCCAAGAACCCCGACGGCACGCACACCTGACGGCCGGCGAGATGCGAAAGCGGCGGCGCTCAGGCCGGCCGGTTTCGTCGTGGTGATTCACCCATTCGTCGCGGCCAAGGGCCGCCGCCCTGCGCGCGACTGCTGGAGCGGCAGACGGGCGGGGCGAGGGCCTGGCGCGAAGGAAGTTTGCTGGCCCACCACAGCGCGACGGGAGTTCCACGCCCCGCGCCGCCAAGAGCGAATTGGCAAACTCCGTCCGAGAACCATCGCGCCTGTTGCCTCTTTGCTTGCCCGCGCTGCGTGCCGGTTTTGACACGAGCGCACTTCCCTGCCGCGAGCTGGCGAGGGGCCAGCGTCGGTGCAATCGCTCAGCCGTGCGCCGCTCCGTCCGAACCGGCGTCGCAGCCTCTAGATAAGACTCTTCTCTCCAAGCTGCCGGAACAGCCAGTTCCTATGGTAACGAACGCTGCGGGTAGGAACAATAAACTGGTGCGCAATCGAGTGAGAATGCCGCCGCCGGGGCGGTCAGCGCATTCGATCGCCCGTCGCGGCTTCGTGGCGCGCGTGGCGGTTCCGTTTCCGCCTATGAGAACATGGTGCCCGGGGCTGACGCGCAAGTGCCTGTCCTGACACGGCTTTTGTAGAACGCGAAACGCCGATGCCCCATGAGACGCGGCACGGCGGAGAGGGCTTGTGAGAACGCACCGACGCCAATTCCTGCTCACTGTGGCCGTCCTGGCGGCCCTCGCGGCGCTGCTGTTAACGCCCATCCCGCCGCGCTACGATTCGTC
>CAYZVT010000111.1:0-12384 GCA_964481585.1 uncultured Pirellulales bacterium | reverse complement strand
GAACCTGCTCCGCGACTACTTTCGCGATCAGCCGGAGAGCGAGTCGATGCAGCCCTACGAGCTGTTTGTCGAACTGCTCACGGACTTGAACCAGCAAGCGACGATCAACGACCAGCTCGAAGTGCTCCGCACCGCTGCCCCCGACGACCGGATTCTCGGCTACTTTCTCGCCCGGCGGTATCTCGATGCCGAGAAGTTCGACAAGGCGGAGCCGCTGTTGCGCGAGCTGGCCGCCCAGCAAGGCGATGAGCCGCTCGTGGAAGTATTTCAAGCGCAGATCGAGCTTTATCGGGCGACCGAGCAGATGCCCCAGCTGCTCGCAGCGCTCGGCCGCGCGGTCGCCAGCGCCGAAACGCTGCAGCCGTTCGACAAGCCGATCCAGCCGCTCCTGGAAGACGAGCCGCGGCTTGAGCAGCTCTTCGCCCTGGCGCGGGAGCGGCGCGCCAGGGAGCCGAAGCCGCCTGCGGGCGAAGCTCTGGCCGTGGCGCAGTTGGCGATCCAGGCCGAGCAGTACGACGTGGCGGCGGAGTTTTTTCCGTATGCGCTGGAAGACGAGTCGGACCGCAAGGCCGAGATTTTGCTGACTTGGGGGCTGGAACTGTTCCTGGCCGATCAACACGAGGCGGCCGTGCGGGTTTTTCAACGGGCCGTCGAGGAAAAAACGCTGGCGGAGGACAACCCCACCTTTTACTACTACCTCGCCGGCGCGCTCGAAATGGCCGGCAAAACCGACGAGGCGCTCATCGCCGCGCGCAAAGCCGCCAAGCTCCAGCCCGACGCGCCCGAGTACGCCAGCCGCGTCGCGTGGATCAACTACCACGCCGATCGGCTCGACGCGGCACGGCAGCAGTATCTCGATCTGCTCGATGAGTTCGACGACCAGCACGAGTCGGAAGACGTGCGCGACGTGATGCGCGAGACGCGGCTCGTCTTGTCGAACATCGACGTGCTGCGCGGCGATTACGAGTCGGCCGAGGAATGGCTCGAACAGGTGCTCGACGAGTATCCCGAAGACATCGGCGCGATGAACGACCTCGGCTATCTGTGGGCCGATCAAAACAAGCGCTTGCAGCGTGCGCGGCGCATGATCGAACGGGCAGTCGCCGACCAGCCGGACAACAAGGCCTTTCTCGACAGCCTCGGCTGGGTGCTGTACCGCCAAGGCGAGTACGAGAAGGCCGTTGAGACGCTCGAACGGGCGGCGGCCGGCGACGATCCCGACGGCGTGATTCTCGATCACCTGGGCGATGCCTACCAGAAAGCCGGCCAGCGGCAAAAGGCGCTCGACGCCTGGCGCCGCGCCCAAAGAGCCTTCCGCACGGCAGACCAAGCCGACGAGGCAGCGGCCGTGCAGAAAAAAATCAAAGCCAGTCAAGACGAAGCCCCGCAGCAAAAGTAGCGCTCGCGCTCTGGGGGCGACGAGGACCACACAGTAACTTCTCCCTTTAGACTAGAGACTCTTATGGCAGGTCATTCCCACTGGGCAGGTATTAAGCACAAAAAGGCGGTCATCGACAACAAGCGTGGCAAGCTGTGGAGCAAGCTGTCGAAGGCCATCATCGTCGCAGCCAAAATGGGCGGCGGCGATCCCGACACGAACCTCCGCTTGCGATACGCGATCAACGATGCCAAAGCCGTCAGCATGCCGAAGGACAACATCGAACGCGCGGTCAAAAAAGGAACCGGCGAACTCGAAGGCGGCAATCTGGAAGAGGTGCTCTACGAGGGCTACGGCCCCAGCGGCGTGGCCGTGCTCTGCGAAATCCTCACCGACAATCGCAATCGCACGGCTCCCGAAATCCGCAAGGCGTTCGAAATCTGTGGCGGCAAACTCGGCGCGACCGGCTGCGTGGCGTGGATGTTCGATCGCAAGGGGCTGTTTGCCCTCTCGGCCGATCAGATCGACGAAGAAAAGCTGATGGAGCTGGCACTCGAAGCCGGCGCGGACGATGTCCGCCGGGTGGACGGCCAGTACGAAGTCACCTGCGATCCCGACGCCTATAGCGACGTCAGCGCCGCCCTCGAAGCGGCGGGGCTAAAAACTGAAATGAGCCAGATCGCACGTATTCCCAAGGACACAGTCGAACTCGATGCCGATGCGGCGCGACAGGTGCTCAAGCTGATGGACCTGCTCGACGACCACGATGACGTGCAGAGCGTCTCGGCCAATTTTAGTATCCCCGACGAGGCGCTGGCCGAAATCAGCGGACGAAGCTAGATCGCCGCTGAAACGCCTTCGCTGGCAAGGCCTTACGCTGCGGCCACAAGAACCGCTCCCGCCCCGGTTGAAGTTCGCCCAACCCGGCGGCACAATAGGGCCGTTCGCGGTGTCGCTGGAAACGCCTCTCGACCCGAGCCGGCCGCTCGCCTGCGCTGGCTCCTCCAGAGACCGATCCCGAGGGCTGTCCCTACTACGAGGAGTCGCACGATGAAACTTTTGGCAGTTTGGCTGGTTCTGCTGGTCGCGGTGATGAGCAGTCCTGCTCTGGCTCAGGATGCTCCCGACCTGACGCAACTGACGCTTTCGGACTCGAAGGAGGAGGCGGTTCAGGAGCTGAAGCAATGGCTCGATGCGCGCGGCTTCGAGTCAGAGCTGCGCGGCGATGTGCTCGTGATGCGTCGCGGCGGCGTACTGATGAACGTCGTGCCGATCGTCTATGCGAACGATCTGGACCGCCTGCGGATCGCCTCGTTCTACCATCCTCAAGACGAGTTCAAGAACACGGCCGACCTGTTTGAACTCGCCGGCAAGCTCAACACCGCGCAGAACTTCGTCCAAGTCTTCATCGACGGCGACGGCGACTTGGCCGCGGCCGGCAACATGACCTTCTACGACACCTTCTCGGCGCGCGAGTTCGATGCCTACGTCGAACTGTTCGCGGCCGTCGTCCGCGACCACATCTTGACCGAGGAAGCGGTCAAGATGCTCAAGTAGCGCCCACCGCGCGATCACTTTTTCAGGGGTGGCGGGGGCGCACCGCGAGAGCGGAAGCCCCCGAGGGCGCAAGAAGGCGGAGGGCGGGCGGAAAGCGCAGGGGTGGCGGGGGCGCACCGCGAGAGCGGAAGCCCCCGGAAGCACACGTCACTGCCGCGTAGGCGGGAATCCAGAATTTTAGGTCTCCCCCTGGATCCCCGCCTGCGCGAGAATGACGTATTTTGCTGACGGCTGAGCGCTACTTTTCGCCCCGTCGCTCAATCCAGCCCGTGGTGTTCGACTTCGGGCCAATAGGTTTTGAAGTCAAAGTCGGGGCTGTTGTCGAGGTCGTGGCACTCGACGCATTTAGCGGTCACGGCGCCGACGACTTGGCCTTCGGCTTCGCCTTCTTGCAGCTTAAGCCGCATCTGCGCGCGGAGCTTTTCGAGCAGCGCGTCGTCGGCCTCCACGTCGCCCAGCTCGGCGGCGACGTGGGCCGAGCCGGGGCCGTGGCAGTTTTCACAGCCGTTGGTCCGCAGCAGCGCGGTCTTCTCCAAATCGGTGTAGCCGCCGCTGTAGGGGAAGTAATTCTGCGGATTCCAGCCGGTCACGTGGCAGCTGAGGCACTCCGGATCGAAATGCCGGGGCGGTTCGAGATCGACAAGCGTTTGCGTGGCGTGGGCGTGTGGCGAGTTCTTCCAGACTTCGTAGGCCTGCGTATGGCAGTCGGCGCAGGCGTGCGAACCGACGAACGTATTGCCCGTGGGGTGCAACTGCGTCTTCACATCCAGCCCCGTCAGCCCGAGTGTTTCTAGCTCGCGCTGGTACTCGACGAGCATTTGCTGCATGTCGGGCGAGTCGGCAAACCGCGCATCGAGCGGCACGCGCTGGTAGCGAACCGGCTGCTGCGGATCGTCGTACAGCCCGAGCACCGCGACGTACATGCCCTTGTGGCCGACCTCGACCAACAGCGTCTCGGTGCCTTCGATTTTTTCCGCCTGACGCGGCGGCTCCTCGGCCCCGCCGGCTGTCACCACCACGTCGAACTGCGGAAACTTTCTCGCCAGTGCTTTCGACTCCTCGGCCGTCGCGTGCGAGAGCAGCACAAGAAAGTCCGCCTGCTCGGCGAGCGGCCCGACGATTTCGGCGAGCGCTTTTTCCGGCTCAATGAACAGCACGTCATCGTTGTTGATCGTCGCCTGGTACTGCTCGCCGAGAATCGAGGTAACGCCGATCGTCCGCCCGCCCGCTTCGAGCACGCGGTAGCGCTCGACGTACCCGAGATCGAAGTCGAGGATGCCGACGTTCGCCGAAACGAATGGCTTGGCACCGCGCTCGCCTGCGGCCAGATTGGCCGCGACGCTCAGCACATGCTCGGCCGGCAGCCGCAACTCCTGCGGCCCGAACCCAATCGCCTCGTAGCCGATCTCGGCGAGCGCGCCAATCGTGCGGCGGTACTTGATCTCGGCTTGACGGCCAAAGCGGCGCACCTGGCCGCCCAAGTCGATCGGCACGACCGGCCAGCCCTGCTCGCGGAGCGAGTCGAGGAGCGTGTGCCGGCGTTTGAGGCCCCCCTTTTGATTATCCAGGCCCGCGCAGCCGCACGGCTCGATGAACCCGATCTGCTCGCCGGAAATCAGCAGCGCCGCCTCCGGCTTCGGCCAATCCACGAAGATCGGCCCGTTCTGCTGCACCGGGTCTGTAGCGGTCTTCTCGTTCGGCTTGTGGTACGGCGTCTCCGCTGGCTCGGCAATCGCGTGATCCGTCTCCGCAGCCGGTTCGGCTTTCGCCCGTTGCGCCCTCTCGTCCGTCGGCGTGTGCTCCGTCACCGGCACGGCCGACGGTTCGCTCACCTTGGCCGTGGGAAGCGGCTCGGCTGGCTCGGCTGGCTCAATGGGAGGCGTGCTCGCCGCAATCGGTGCTGCCTCGGCAGGTGCCGACGACTGCGCAGCAGGCTCGACTGCCGGCGGCTCATCCTCAGGCTCGGGGGCCGAACAGCCGGCGACCAGCAGCAGGGCAAGCAGCGGCGGGGCCAAACGCGCTGCGCCGCAACGCCACACGGCAGGATGATTCATGAGGTTCCTTCCCAAAGGCGGTAGTCGTGAGTGAGGAGGCAGCAATTTCCTACTGCTGCCGCGGCGGCGTCCATGGTTATTCGACCGCAAACTGCACATGCAGCCGGAGCTTTTCGGCGTGGGCTTGGTTGGTCTGGATTAGCACCTCGCCCATCTCGCTCTGCTCCCAGCCGAGCCGATTAATCGGCCGCGTTCCCGGCGGAATCTCGACCACCAGCGGAACCTTGACGACCGAGCCGTCTTTCTTGAGCGACTGCTTTTCGCCGAAGGAGATCTTTAACGCTTCGGGCACTATTTCGAGCACTTCCAACTCGACTTGCTCAGGATTCTTGCCGCGCACGAAAATCGACAGCTCGCGGCGCAATCCCTGCTGGCTTGGCACGGTGCCCAGCGCGAGCACGCCGCGACTTGCGTCCCAGCCTTGGCCGAAGATCGAGATCGTACTGATGATGCGGCCGTGAATCGCAATGGCAGCCAGGCTGTTGTTCTCCGTGGCGTTGGTCGTTAGTTCCAGCGTCTGATGCACCGGCCCAACCGGCAGCCCCGGCTTCATCGTGACCGTCACCAGCCGGCCGCTCTTGGCCCCCGGCGGCAACTGATCTTCCGGCAGCGGCTCGGAAGCAAGCTCGAAATGCTCGGCCGAATCGGCATTGGCAAAGCGGTGGTCGAGCAGTTGCAAATCCGGCACGCCGAACGAGTACAGCCGCAGCTCCGCCGTTTTCGTCTCGCCGACCTCGGCTTTGCTGAAGACGATCTCGTCCGGCTCAACTTCGACCGCCTGGGTCACGATGCCCGAAACGGTCAGGTTCACGCGCGGGCGGTCCGGATCGTTGGTGAGAATCGTCGCGCTTTGCCGGAACTGGTTGCTGGTCGTCTTGGCGGTCCACTCAAGGACAACCTCAACCGATTGGCCGGGCGGGACGGCCTGCTCGTCGAGCGTGCTAATCGTACACTTGCAGGTCGTCTCGCCCTGCACCAGTTCCAGCGGATAGCCGCCGACATTGGTAAAGACGAAGGCGTGCCGCATCGTGGCACCCCGCTCCATCGCTCCAAAGTCGAAATCCTCTTGATCGACCTGGACTTTGGGCTGCGGCCCACCGGGCGGGGCCTGCTCGGGCACGCGGCCGCCGGCGAATCCGGCTCCCGCGCCGCCGGCTAGCTCGAAGCGAGCGGCCGTCGTGCCCACACCGAGCGCAAGGCCCAGCACCATCGACGTGACGACCACCCAAAGAATCTTCATAACCTGCGACCCTACAAGATGTTTCGCTCGCACCCGCAGCGCGCAATTCTAACTCGCTTTCGCCGCGAGCGTCAACGCGAGCCGGCCGAGCGAACATTGTGCTAGCGAGCGCGGGGAGCCGCGCCCGGCCCGGTTGCTATACGCTCTAGCTCCGCCTGGAGTTCACTCGGCAGCAGCCGATCCTCATGCCCCGCTTCGCGCATAAGTTCGTTCAGCCGCAGGGCTTCCGCCGCTTCCCGCGGGGCCTCGTCCCGGCCGGCCGCGTCGAGCGTGCGCGCCAGGTAGCCGCGCAGCAGCCCGCTGGTCGGGTAAAGCTCGACCGCGCGGCGGTAGTGTTCAATGGCCTGCTGGAGCAGTTGCTCCTCGCCCGCGCGCGCATAGGCCGCCTCGTACAGCCGGCCCAGTTCGGCCCAGGTGGAACTAGAACGGGGATCGAGCCGGCGCGCGTCCTCTGCCGCCGCCTCGAACGCGGCCAGCGCCGCGGGCGTCGGCTCTTGCCGCCAGAGTGTCCAGCGCTGCGCGGCGCGCAGCCGGGCAATCTCCGCCGCGCGCGGGTCGGCCTGCTGCGCTTGGTCAAGCAGCTCCGCCCGTGCGACCGGATCGCGCAGCATTTCTTCCGAGTACGACCGGGCTACCAGGCTGCGGCTGGTGAGGACCGGGCGATAGGCGCTTGCATAGCCCATGACCGCGAGCAGCCCAACCGCCGCAAAGGCGAGGACGGTCACGCGCGGCGGATAGCTTCGCGGCGGTTTTGTGCCTCCGGCCAAGTTGAGGCCGAGCGCCATGAGCAGCCAGAGCGAGCCGGCCACGCCGGGGTAAGCGATGCCGCCGGCGGCGAGCAGATTCACCAGCAGCACGACGGCCGCTGCCCAACAGAGCGAAGCGCTGAGCGTGCCCGATCGCACCCAGCCGCGCAGCAATATGAGCGTGACGGTGAGCGCGCTCAGCCCGATCAAGAAGCTCGGCCCGTCCAGATCGAGCACGACCAGCGCGCCAAGTGCTCGCGCCAGCACGACGCCGAGCGCAGCGCCAAAGAGAATGAACGTCACCCGCTCCCCCTCGTCGTTTCTTTTGGCAACGGGAGTTGTGAAGACGCGCCAGGTGAAGGACACGAGCGCCGCGATGAGCAGCAGCAAAGCCGGCGTTCCGGCCGTCGCCCAGATTTCGAGCAGGAAGTTGTGCGGGTCTTGCACTTCTTCACTCGCCGCCGGCAGCTTGTAAATCGTATAGGCATCTTGAAACTGCCCCGGCCCCACGCCCAAGAGCGGCTCGTCGCGGATCATGCGCGTGGTGGCTTGCCAGTATTGGAGTCGGTAGCCGAGCGATTTGCCTGCTTCGGCGATGACTTCTCGGTCGAGCGCGCCACTCCACGCGGCAAGACCGGCCAGCAGCACGACCATTGCCGCGCTCGCCAGCAGCAAGCGCGGCCGCAAGACGCGCCGCTCGCGCCGCGCGACGAGCCACACGATCGGCAGCCCGCCGGCCACGGCGAGCCATGCCGAGCGGCTTTTGGTGAGCAGCAAGCAGAACAGCATCGGCGCGGCGACGAGCGCGACGAGCAACCAGGAGCGCAGCGATGTGCGCCCGTCGCGGCGCGGCAGCGCGGCAATCGCTAGCGCCACGACAAGCCAGGGCGCAAGGTAGCCGGCCAGCGAGTTCGCCAGTGCAAAGGTCGCCGTCGGCTCGGTGCTTTGCAGACGGTCCTCGAAGCGCTCCCGCTCGCTCGAACCGGGCGGATACCAGTGCCCCACTTCGCGGAGCATTTGCTCGCGGTCGTCTTTGATCTGCTCATAGCGTGCCCGCGTTTGCGGCGCGCCGATGTAATACTCGTAGAGGCCGATGACCGAGAGCGCGACCCCGAGCGCGAGCATGCTGGCGGCCAAAGCACGCGCGCGGCCGGCGGTGGGAAAAAGCTGCCGCACCAGCACGAAACTCAGCCCGACGCCAATCCACTCCCACAGCATGTTGATCGCCGGGCGGGGACTGGCCTGGGCCGTGGCTGCGAGTGCCGCGACGACCTGCCAAGCGACCAAGAGCAGAAGCGCGGCGTCGGTCCAGCCGAAGCGGAGCGCGAGCTTTCCCCGCCGCAGTTGCGCCAGCAGCCAGAGCACGGCCAGCAGCAACCAGAGCATCACGAACACCGCCCCCTCCCCCTGCCGCGCCGGGGCATCACTCGTCACCAGCGGGCGGGCGACAAACAGCGCCGCGACGGCCGCCGGCAGCAGCCCCAGACCTTGAGCGAGCCGGTCAGGCGCGGGGGCGGTCGAGTTGGGTTTCGCTTTGGTCATGGGCGGAGCGGGCGGCGCGTTGCTACGGAACGCTTCAGAAGGAGCTAGCGCGGCTTGCGGCCGGTGGTTTCGAGGATGGCGACAATCGCCAGCACGCAGACCACGAGCGTGAGCACGATCGCGGCCCCGACCGTATCGACTTGGTGCAGCAGCAGCGCACCCAACCCGCACGTTGCGGTGGCTAGGTAGATCGTCCAAACGGCTTGAGTTTTGCTCAAGCCCAGTTCCACGAGCCGATGCGAAAAATGGCTCTTGTCGCCCTCGAAGGGACTGCGGCCTTGCCGCAAGCGGATCGCGACGACACTGAGCGTATCGTAAATCGGCACGGCGAGCACGCAGAGCGGGGCGAGAATCGCGTGCTGCGGCAAGTTCTCGCCGGCGAACGTCGCCATGAGCGTGGTCACCGCGACCAGAAAGCCAACAAAATAGCTGCCGGCATCGCCCATGAATAGCTTCGCCGGTGCGTGGTTGTGCCAGAGAAAGCCGACGAGCGCGCCGACGAGCGTCAGCAGCAGCCCGGCAATGAAAAGCTGCGGCTGAAGCGGAGCGAGCAGCATCACCGCCGCGAGCATCGTCGCGGCAATCGCCGCCACGCCGGCCGAGAGGCCGTCCATGTTGTCGAGCATGTTGAAGGAGTTGATGAGGCCCACGATCCACACGACCGACAGCGCGCCGGTGAGCCAAGGCACCTCGACAAACGCCGTCAGCCGCCAGCCTTGGGCGATGATGACCAGCGCGACGAGCGTTTGCACGGCGATCCGCACTTGCCACGGCAGGCCGCGCCGATCGTCCACCAGCCCGAGCACCATCAGCACCGTTCCCGCGCCGAGCACGATCCAGAGCTTGCCCGACTGCGCGACGAGGCCGGCCAGATGCGTCTGAGCGATCGTCGGCAGCGCGCTGGCGGGCACGACTCCCTCGGCCACAAGCCGCAATCCCAGCAATCCGGCCAGCAGCGGCACGACCACGCCGAGATAAATCGCCAAACCGCCGCCGAGCGGGGTGGGAATGGTGTGAACTTTGCGCGCTCCCGGCTGATCGACCAGCCCCCAGTCGGCCGCCTTGCGCCGCACGAGGTACGCGGCCGCCCAAGCGAGCAGCGCGCTGGGCAGCAGCGCTCCGGCAAGCAGCGCGCTCACGCCGAGCCGCCTTGCCGCGTGCGCTGCTGCAAGCGCGTGCGGGCCTGGAGGAAGAACTGATGATAGTCCGCACGCCGGTAATCGGGGAACGTCCACTCGTGCGGCTGCCAGTGGCCGTGGCGATAAAAGAGTGTCACTTCGGCAAAAATCCCCTCGGCCAGATAAATGCGATGGGCGTGGTCTTTCGTCGAGGCGAGCACCAACTTGGCGAGCGTCAGATAGCCGGGATCGAGATTCAGCGGTCGCGGCTCGCCGTGCTCTGCCCTTTCAGTATACTCCGCCTCCCAATCATTGGTCTGGCGTTTAATCGCCGGCAAGCGAGCCGGGTCGAGCAACGTCTCGAACGCCCAGAAGCACTTTTTCAGCCCCGCTCCCATCGTCGGCTCGTAATAGGCCGTTTCAGTAAACTCGAAACGCGGACTCTCCAGCGCCACCGGCCCCCACGCAGCCACGGCCTGCGCACGTGCCCAATCGAGCGCCGCATCGTGCCGGCTAAAGGCTGCCAGAAGCAGCAGGACCGGAGCGGGTTGGTGGAGGTCGCCCATGTTGGGTGAAGGCGGAAGGCGGAAATGAAAAGCGGAAGGCGGAAATGAAAAGCGGAAAGCGGAAAGCGGAAAGCCGGGCTGACGCCGATGCGGGATCACTTCTGATCGCTGATAGCTGACCGCTGATGGCTCAATACGCTTTCGCAAATACTCCCCGGCGGCGGCTGGGCTGGCCGGTGAAGAGGCACTTGCCTGGCTCGTCTTCGCCTTCGAGCGGGACGCAGCGGACGGTGACTTTCAGTTGTTTGAGCAACTCGTCCATCTCGGCGCTTTCGACGAAGTGGCAGAGAGCGAAGCCGCCGTGGATCTCGGGGTTCGACTCGTTCTCGGGGGTGAAGAAGGCGCGGAAGTCGTCGAGATTGTCAATTCGCTGGGTATGCGACTCGCGGAGCGTCAGCGCGCGTTGGAACAGCCCGGCTTGCATCTCGGTGAGCGTCGTGTCGATCGTGCCCACGAACTTGGCCCGCGCGACGCCCTGCCCTTTGCCTCCCACGTCGCGGCGTTCGACAAAGACGCTTCCCGATTCCAAATCACGGGGGCCGATCGTCACCAGCAGCGGCACGCCGCGCTTGACGTGCTGCCATTTCTTCTCGCCGCCGCGCAGGTCGCGGTCGTCGATCCGCACGCGCACCGGGCTGCCGTCGTAGTGCTGGCTTTCCAGTTCGCCTTGCAGCGCGCGGCACGATTCGAGCACGGCGCTGCGCTCGTCGTCGCTGCGGTAGAGGGGCAGAATCACGACATGCGCCGGGGCCAGTCGCGGCGGCAGCACCAGCCCATCGTCGTCGCTGTGCGTCATAATCAGCCCACCCACCAGCCGCGTCGAGACACCCCAGGACGTGGTCCAGGCGTAGACTTCGCGGCCGTTCTGGTCCTGAAACTTGATCTCCTGGGCCTTGGAAAAGTTCTGTCCCAAGAAGTGCGACGTGCCGGCTTGCAGCGCCTTGCGGTCTTGCATCATCGCTTCGATGCTGAATGTGTGGACCGCGCCGGGAAAGCGCTCGCCGGCGGTTTTTTCGCCTTTGATGACGGGCATCGCCATGTAGTTTTGGGCGAAGTCGGCGTAGACGTCGAGCATCTGCCGCGTCTCGGCCATCGCTTCTTCGGCCGTGGCGTGGACGGTGTGCCCTTCTTGCCAGAGAAACTCGGCGGTCCGCAGGAACATCCGCGTCCGCATCTCCCACCGCACGACGTTCGCCCACTGGTTGATGAGGATCGGCAGGTCGCGATACGACTGCACCCAGCGGGCATAAGTCGAGCCGATGATCGTCTCGCTCGTGGGCCGCACGATGAGCGGTTCTTCGAGCGGCCCGGCCGGCACGAGTCCCCCTTCCGGCCCCGGTTCAAGCCGGTGGTGCGTGACGACGGCACATTCCTTGGCAAAGCCCTCGACGTGCTCGGCTTCTTTTTCCAAGAAGCTCATGGGGATAAAGAGCGGGAAGTAGGCGTTCTCGTGGCCGGTCTCCTTGAACTTGCGATCGAGCACGCGCTGGATGTTCTCCCAGATGGCGTAGCCCCACGGTTTGATGACCATGCAGCCGCGCACATCGCTGTTTTCGGCCAACTCGGCGGCGCGAATGACCTGCTGATACCAGTCGGGGTAGTTTTCCGCGCGCGTGGGAGTGATCGCGGTTTTGGGTGCCTTGGCCATGCCGTTTGCTGTCTGTGCAAAGTGAAAGGGAGTCGCCCTGGGAGAAAACAAGCCGCAGTCGCAGGCGGCATTTTAGAGAAGTCCGTCTGCCGCGGAAAGCGACACTTTTTGTAGGCTGGCGAGCACGCCGCTCCTCCCGCCGAATAAGAAGCCCCCGATAATGCTGGGAGGAGACGGGCGGACGCACTAAACTTGGTAAGGCATCAAGATGCGGCTTTCGACGTAGAATTAGGTGCCCTATGAAGTCGACGGACTACTTCAAGCACACCCGCAAGCGGCCGGACCGGGCGATGATCCGAGATGCCTGGATCGAGGCCGTCATTAATTTTCCCCTCGCGGAACAGGTACAGAAGGACGGCCGCGTTCGTCGGTGGGGGTACATCGAGCAGGAACAGAAGTATCTTCGAGTTATACTATTAGAGGATCAGATTACGGTTCATAATGCCTTTTTCGACCGAGACTTTGAGCCATGAACATCAAGTACTTCAAAGACACCGACACGGCATTGCTTGAGTTCTCGGATCATCAGGTGGCG